>DHIR01000186.1 GCA_002403905.1 Mucilaginibacter sp. UBA4741 | reverse complement strand
GGTAAACTCGCTTGATTATAATACCGCGGTTACCAACTTTAACAAATCACAAAACGACATGATCGAGGCTAAATACAGCGTCGTTTTCAGAAGCAAAATAATTGACTATTACCTGGGTAACACCATAACACTTTAATATCCTGAACAATCATGGGAAAAACTACAAAATATATTCTGATAGCACTTGGCGTAGTAGCTGTACTACTGATAATAGGTAAAGCTACCGGCCTGATCGGTAAATCTGATAAAACTCAGGTTGCCACAGAAAAATCTGCTGTACGCGATATCAATGAAACTGTATCTGCCAGCGGCAAAATAAAACCGCATGTTGAAGTAAAGATAAGCCCCGAAGTATCAGGCGAGGTGGTTGAGCTGCCAATTAAAGAGGGCGATGTGGTTAAAAAAGGCCAGCTGCTTTGTAAAATACGTCCGGATATTTTAAAATCGGGCTATGAACGTGCGGTTGCATCATACAACTCGCAAAAAGCCAGTGTTGGTAATTCAAGCCAAATGCTAAAGCAAGCTGAGGCTACTTTTACAAACCAGTCGGCTATTTACAAACGCAGTAAAGAGCTTTATGATAATAAAGTACTTACCGCTGCCGAGTTTGATAATGCCAAAGCCAGCTACGAAGGTGCAAAAGCATCGTTAGAAGCATCAAAGCAAAACGTAATAGGTTCAACTTATGGCCTGGCGCAATCATCAGCAACGGTTAAAGAAGCGCAGGACAATTTATATAAGACAACTATTTATTCGCCAGTTGATGGGGTGGTTTCTAAACTCTCAATTGAAAAAGGCGAACGTGTTTTAGGTACAGCTCAATTTGCCGGTACTGAGATCATGACCATATCAGACCTTAGCCAAATGGACGTTAACGTTGATGTGAACGAAAATGATATTAATCGTATAGTGGTAGGCGATTCATCAAAAATTGAAGTAGATGCATTTTTAGGCAAGAAGTTTAAAGGTGTTGTTACAGAGATAGGCAGTTCGGCAAATGTGGTAGGTACCACTGCCGACCAGGTTACCAACTTTACTGTTAAGGTTAGGATAGATCCAAAATCATACGTAGATCTGCTTAAAAAAACTACGGATAATCCATCACCTTTCCGCCCGGGATTAACTGCTACAGTTGATATTAACACTAATCATACCCAAGCGTTGGCGGTACCTATACAATCGGTTACTACCCGCGATGAGAAGAAGACAGATATGAATGGCCCTAAAAAGGACAATACCAAAGTTGTTAAAACAGCAAATAACGCGCCTACTAAAGAATACGTATTTGTGTATAATGCAGGCAAAGTTAAACAGGTACAGGTAACTACCGGCATACAGGATGATATGTATATACAGATATTAACCGGCCTTAAAGCAGGCGATGAGGTAGTATCTGCCCCTTACCCGGCCATATCTAAAACATTAAAAGATGGCGATTTGGTAGAGAAGGTAGACAAATCAAAACTATTTACAGAGAATAAGGATAGCAAGTAGACTACCGTAGCGAGTACAATATTGCAGATTTTAAAAACATTGATGGCTTAGAATTGCTTAATCCATGGCCCGAAGATAATGGCAAGCCACTATAAGGCTATTTCATACTTTTTACTATTTTTGTCAAAAAAACAAAGCAATGAGCGAACTCATTAAAAAACAAGTAACAGACGCTAAAGCGGCAATGGACCGAGCAATTGACCATGCAGACGGCGAATTAAATAAAATACGTGCCGGCAAGGCAAGCCCCTCTATGCTGGATGATGTGTATGTTGATTACTATGGTACAGCAACGACTTTAAACCAGGTTGGGACGGTTAACACCCCCGATGCGCGTACGATTGTGGTACAACCCTGGGAAAAATCACTATTAAGCGCTATTGAAAAAGCTATTATGGAGGCTAACCTTGGTGTTAACCCTCAAAATGATGGTGTTATCATCCGCATAAATGTGCCGCCGTTGACAGAAGAGCGTCGGCGTGACTTGGCTAAGAAAGCCAAAGGCGAGGCCGAGAACGGTAAAATAGCTATCCGTAACGTACGTAAGGATGCTAACGAAAAGATTCGCAAACTAAAAGCCGAAGGTGTATCAGAAGACGAAATGAAGGCCGGCGAAGCCGAGATACAAAAGCTAACTGATGCCTATATTGTTAAGGTAGATCAGCTATCAGAAGCTAAAGAAAAAGATATAATGACGGTTTAATTTAACCTGATTGTCAAATTAAAGGGAATGAGCTACTTAGCCGTTCCCTTTTTTTATTTTTGGGGATTATATGAAAATACTATTATCTTATTTAAAAAATTACCGATGGACAGTAGTACTTGCATTGGTATTGGCCGGCATTAACATAGGTTTTTCGCTGGTAGACCCACTCTTGACAGGAAAGGTACTAGATAACTATATACTGCCCCCTGATAGTAAGATCTTCACTTATGCCTATCGCTTACACGGCTCATTAATATTAGTGGGCCTGATGGTTGGCTCGGCTATGGTATCGCGGATAGCTAAAAATTTCCAGGATTATTTTACTAATATTATTGTACTTAAAACCGGCGCGCAAATGTATAGCGATGGCTTAAAACATTCGCTTGAATTGCCATACCAGGTTTTTGAAGATCAGCGAAGCGGCGAAACTCTGGGTATTTTACAAAAGGTACGACTAGACTGCGAGAAGTTTATAACCTCATTTATCAGCGTGCTGTTTGTGAGTCTGATAGGGATGATATTTGTGATCATATACTCTTTAAAAGTAAATTACCAGGTTACCCTGGTTTATTTTACCGCTATACCTGTTATCGCTATAGTAAGCTCTTTACTAAGCAAGCGTATTAAAACAATACAAAAAAGTATCGTATCAGAAACTACCGCTTTAGCCGGATCGACTACAGAATCATTACGGAATATTGAATTGGTAAAAAGTTTAGGATTGGCTAAACAAGAAATAGAACGTTTAAATAAAACTACCTATAAGATACTGGACCTGGAACTTAAAAAAGTAAAATTTGTGCGTAGTATGAGCTTTATACAAGGTACAGTTGTAAACCTTGTGCGTAGTACCATGATTGTAGTATTGCTCATGCTGATATTTAAAAATACACTAACACCAGGTAATTACTTCCAGTTTTTATTTTACTCTTTCTTCTTGTTTAGCCCGCTGCAAGAACTAGGTAATGTTATTCAGTCATGGCGGGAGGCACAAGTATCGTTAGCTAACTTTAAAAAGATAATAGAAACACCGATTGACGTTAAGCCGGAAAAACCAGTCTTAGTAGAGAAAATAACCAAGCTAACTTTTGATAATGTAACTTTTAAGCATTTAACCGCAAATCGTAACGCGCTTAACCATATCAACTTTGAAACCAATAGCGGCGAAACTATTGCTTTTGTCGGTCCGTCTGGTTCGGGTAAAACTACATTGGTTAAATTGCTGGTTGGTTTGTATCAGCCATTAGAGGGTGATATAACCTATAATGATATACCGAGTAATGAAATTGACCTTGATCAGCTACGCGAAAAAATAGGTTTTGTAACCCAGGATACACAGCTATTCTCGGGCACTATACGCGAGAATTTATTATTCGTTCGCCCGGGCGCTACTGATGAAGAATGTTTGGATGTACTGCAACGTGCCGCTTGCCAAACTTTAATGGCCCGTGCCAGCAATGGTTTGGATACGGTGATAGGTGAAGGCGGTGTAAAGGTTTCGGGCGGCGAAAAGCAACGCTTATCCATCGCGCGCTCCTTATTGCGCAGACCAGATCTGTTAGTGTTTGACGAAGCAACATCATCATTAGACTCATTAACAGAAGAGGAAATAACCGAGACGATTAAAGATGTGTCAGAATTTAACAACCATATAACCATTTTGATCGCTCACCGTTTATCAACCATTATGCATGCCGATAGGGTATACGTGCTTGAAAAAGGCCGTATCATTGAATCGGGTAAGCACAGCGAGCTGTTAGATCAGAAAGGGTTATACTATGCTATGTGGAGGCAGCAAATTGGCGAGAAAGATACAGTTGAAGTAGACTAATATTATACTTTACCGGATGTTAATAGCCGGGTAGCACTACTTGTTTTCTTTTAAATATTTCTGTTTCAGATAATTTAAATAGATCATCATGCCGATAGCTGCGCCAATGCCTGCTACCAGGCCTAATGTTATTGATTGTTTTAAATCTCCGTTAAATATCAGTGTCTCTATTAAAACAAAAACTGCTGCTGTGATGAGCATTGCCATCATAAATATTAATATCCTTGTTTTTGCTCTCATACAGCTATCTCCTTTTTAATTTCGGGAGCTGATACCTCGTGTAACGATAGAGGAATAAGCTTCTTTGTTTTAAAGTAGGTGATACTCACAATAAGCAACGTCATGCTGCCGCCAAATAATACGGATGGTACAGTACCCAATAGCTTAGCTGCTGTACCTGATTCGAAAGCGCCTATCTCATTAGATGAACCGATAAACATTTGATTTACTGCTGATACCCGCCCGCGCATACTATCAGGCGTTAGTATCTGCATAATGGTGCCACGTATTAATACGCTGATACTGTCGAACCCACCCTCGGTAAATAGAAACAATAGAGATAGGTAGAAATTACGGGATAAAGCAAAGCAGATGATGGATAAACCAAAACCTGTAACTGCTATCAACAAATTGCGCCAGGGTTTACCCATAGGCGATATGCGTGCCATAGCCAGCATAACCAGTGCCGCGCCTAATGATGCAGTGGCGCGCATTATGCCTAAGCCCTGCGGACCAACATGCAATATCTCGTTAGCAAATACCGGTAGCAATGCTACTGCACCGCCAAAAAACACCGAAAACAGGTCCAAACTCATGGCACCTATCATCATTTTATTGTGGAATACAAAGTGAATACCCTCTGATAAACTTTCCCACATGCTTTCTTTAGGAACATAAACCGGCGGATATCTTCTCAGGAAAAACACACAAACCAGCGCCACCATCAAGAATATAATGATTACGCTAAAAGTTGCCGTTATACCATAAAAACCATAGATCAGCCCACCAAACAATGGGCCCAAAATAGAGGCTATTTGCCAGCTTGAACTGTTCCAACTGCTGGAGTTGGGGTAAATTTCTTTAGGTACACTATGTGCCAGTATGGTAAAAGCGGCCGGGTTATAAAACGCGCGTGCTACTCCGTTGCAAAAAACCATTACATATAATATATGGATGATCCATCCGGCATGGATGTAAGCCTCCATACTTTTTAAGGTGATGGTAAACATTACGATGGAGGAGAACAATACCGCGAAGAATACAAATAGCAGCACCTTCTTTTTCTCAGATTTATCGGCAATATATCCGCCATATAAAGCAATGCCAATGGATGGAATAGCTTCAGCCAAGCCTATTAACCCCAATGCAAAAGCGCTTTTGGTTAACTGGTAAACATAAAAACCTAAAATAACAGCCTGCATCTGGTAAGCAAACGTGAAGAAAAACTTCATGCCCAGGTACGAGCGAAAATCTTTATAACGTAAGGCTATAAAAGAATCATTTTTAGGTAAAGGTTCACCACCTGGATCTGCCATTACACAAAATTACAATTCAGAAATTAAGATTTAAGATTATTTGAAATAAATACTGAAGGATGACTTAAGATATCTTATCCCAACTCAACCCAGCATTTTTAACCTGGAAAGCCAAATTCAGTATTTGATTTTCGGGTGCTATCAATTGAGGATCTACGGCGAAAATGTCTTCAACACATTTGCGAGCCTGCATTAGCAGATCCTGGTCGGCGGTAAGGTCGGCAACTTTTAGATCGAGCAGGCCGCTTTGCTGGGTGCCTTCAATATTGCCAGGGCCGCGTAGCTGTAGGTCGGTTTCGGCAATCTCAAAGCCATTGTTGGTTTTAACCATGGTGTTTAAGCGTATACGGCCCTCGTGGCTCAACTTATCCTTACTTATTAATATGCAATAGGATTGCTCGGCCCCGCGCCCTACACGGCCCCGCAGCTGGTGTAATTGCGATAAGCCAAATCGTTCTGCATTCTCAATGATCATTACTGATGCGTTTGGCACGTTAACCCCGACCTCAATTACGGTTGTGGCAACCATTATTTGTGTTTCGCCTTTAACAAAGCGCTGCATTTCAAATTCTTTTTCGGCAGCTTTTATTTTGCCGTAAACTACACTTAACCTATAATCAGGCAGTGGGAACTCGCGCGATATAATATCAAAACCATCCATCAGGTTTTTAAGGTCCAGTTTTTCGCTCTCCTGTATCAGCGGATATACAATATAAATTTGGCGGCCCTTGGCTATCTCTTCTTTCATAAGACCAAACATGCGCAAGCGGCTGTTTTCGTAAAAGTGAACGGTCTTTATAGGCTTGCGCCCTGCCGGTAACTCGTCAATTATAGAAATATCCAGATCACCATATAAGGTCATGGCCAGTGTACGCGGGATAGGGGTGGCCGTCATTACCAATATATGGGGCGGTACGATGTTCTTGCGCCAAAGTTTGGCGCGTTGCTCAACACCAAAGCGGTGCTGTTCATCAATAACCACCATGCCCAGGTTTTGGTATTGCACTTTATCTTCAATAAGGGCATGGGTTCCTATCAGTATTTTAAGCTCACCGTTTTCCAGTTTTTCGTGCAGTATTTTCCTGTCTTTGGGTTTGGTTGATCCGGTTAGCAGGGCTACCTCTACAAAATCATCACCCACCAAACTTTTTATGGTTTGATAATGCTGGTTAGCCAAGATCTCGGTAGGCGCCATGATGCAGGTCTGGAAACCATTATCAATAGCTATCAGCATGCTCATTAAGGCTACTACGGTTTTGCCGCTGCCAACATCACCCTGTAATAAGCGGTTCATTTGTACGCCACGCTGGGTGTCCTGCCTTATCTCTTTTAAAACTTTTTTTTGCGAATTAGTTAGCTCGAACGGCAGCTTGTTATGATAAAACTCATTAAAGTAAGGGCCAACCTTATCAAATATATTTCCTTTAAACTTTTGTACACGCAGTAATTTGTTCTTTAATAGCTTCAATTGTAAAAGGAAAAGCTCCTCAAATTTAAGGCGATGCCTGGCTTCGGCTAATTTTTCGGCATCCTCCGGGAAATGGATATTGCGGTAAGCATCCGCTCTCCCCATCAGGTTAAATTGGTTTATGATATAGAGCGGTAAGTTTTCATGTATATCTTTAGCATGTAGTTCCAGCAAACCGGCTATCAATTTTTGCAGGCCTTTACTATCTAAGGTAAATGCTTTGAGTTTTTCGGTCGAGCTGTAAACGGGTTGCAAGGTGATATTGCCCTTTCGCTGCAATACTTCGGCCGAATATAGGTCAAATTCCGGGTGCGACATTTGCGCCTTACCATTAAATGATCCTGGCTTGCCAAACAAGATATAAGCTTTGCCTGGTATCAGGTTCTTCTCGGCCCATTTAATTCCCTGGAACCATACCAGTTCCATTATGCCTGTTTCGTCCTGTACCTGGGCAACCAGGCGTTTGGTATGTTTTTCGCCCAATAGCTCTTTATGGGTTAGGCGCGCAATAACCTGCACATAGGGTAGGTCTTGCTGTATATCTTTTATCTTATAAAAACGGGTACGGTCAATATGCCTGAAGGGGAAATGCTGCAGCAGATTTTCAAAGGTTTTAACAGCCAGCTCTTTTTTAAGCACATCGGCGCGGGCTGTACCAACACCTTTTAAATACTCAATAGGAGTTTGAAATGGCTGACCGTTCAATGGCTGTTATCAGGATTTAACTGCAATTACAGAAATTTCAACACTTACACCTTTTGGCAGGGCTGATACCTGTACCGTTTCGCGGGCCGGGAAATTATCCTCGAAGTATGAACCGTAAACATCATTTATCTCGGCAAAATCTGCCATACTGGTTAAAAATATAGTGCTTTTTACAATATGGGTAAAATCGGCTTTTGCCTGGTTTAAAATAGCGCCTATGTTTTCCATTACCAAGTGTGTAGCGGCGGTAATATTATCAGTAACTAATTCGCCGGTAAAAGGGTGCAAAGGTATTTGTCCTGATACAAAAATGGTGTTACCGGCTTGTATAGCCTGGTTGTATGGGCCAATAGGTGCAGGAGCATCGGCAGTATTAATTACTTTTTTCATTTTATTATAGCTTTTATTGTGATTGTATTGATTAGGCTATTAGCCTGTTTTTTTTAAAATGAACCATTGTATCAGTTTCCAGATTATACCCAGCAGGAACATGGTGATAGCAATAGCATTTATTGCATGCATCACCTTTAAATTAAAGCTGGTTGGCCTGTTGGGATCTTTTTTGCGGAAAAAGTACATCATACAAATTTACTTAAAATTTTGCTTCCGGAAAGTATGTGCAAATATAGCTAAACAAAAAAGGCTCCCCAAAATTGGAGAGCCTTTTTATTGTTTAACTGAATCAAAAATTATTTTTTGAATTGAACACGACGGTTTAATACACGTCCGTCTTCAGTTGAGTTATCAGCAATTGGCATAGTTTCGCCGTAAGCTTTTACTTTGATCTTTTTAGCATCAACACCAGAGTTTACTAAGTAAGTTTTTACAGAGTTAGCACGGTCTTTAGATAAAGCTAAATTGTGAGCAGCAGTACCTTCAGATGAAGCAAAACCGTCTAATTCAACTTTAGAACCTGATGCACGTAGGTCAGCAGAAGAAGCATCTAACACTGGGTAAGATGAAGTTCTTAATACTGAGCTATCAAATTCAAATTGTATGTTACTGTAAGCAACCGCCGCAGCAGAAGCAGAAGCAACAGGAGCTTCAACTTTAGGGAATACGATAGCACAACCAGAACCATCAACTACAGTACCTGCAGGAGTGTTAGGGCATTTGTCAAATTGATCAGCAACACCGTCACCGTCAGAATCTTTTTTCAAATCGTTAACCGCGTTTTCAACGTTAGTAACACGGCCTTTTAATGCTTCAACTTCTTTACGTAATGCTTCGTCATACAACTCATCATACATCATAGCTACCGGGTTAACCCACTCTAAGTTAGCTTTTGATTTAGAACCTAAAGTAAATTCTACACCTGCATAACCATAAGAGTAATGATCATTGTTGTGATAACCTGCGTTTAAACCATCAAATACATCACCATCAAGGAAGTTTGCAGTGTAACCTAAGTTTATGCCAATCGCATCAGTTATTTTAAATTTAACACCAGCGCCAATTGGGATAACTAAGTTAGTTACAGTGTGTGGGTTAAGGTTGGTTGCACTGGCAGTATTGTAAGTTTCTTGCGCAATTGTAGGATAACCAGGAGTGGTAGCACCGTAAATAGTTGGGTTAAAGTTTACTAAACCTGCACCAGCACTAACGAAGAAGTTAATAGCGTTTTCGCGACGTAAGTAATCAATTGTAGCTACGTTAACAACACCACTAATAGTTCCTTGGAAAAATGGAGTAGAAAATTTGATGTAGTTGTTGCCTGTTCTTTGATCGGTAACGAAACCTCTATTACCAGCAGTGCCTTGTACTTTACCGCCGCGTAAATCCAATTGCAACGCAAATGAGTGTGCTAATTGTTTTTTAACAGATAAGCCGTAACCTAAGCTAATAACATTGCCGGGAAAGTCATTGCCTCCGCCTATTGCAAGGGTTTGCGAAGTTGCACCAACGTTAACGCCAATACTCCAGGTATTGTACTGTCCGCTACCACCAAATACCTTGGCTGTAGTTGTAGTCGATGATTCTGTGGTTTGGGCGTTAGCTGCACCTATAACCATCAAAGAAACGAGTGAAAGACCGACTGTTTTTTTTAATGTAGAATAGTTCATAGTTTTAAGATTAAACAATGTTTTAATTGTGATTTTTTTCAAAAATAGTAATTATGTTTGAAACGATTACCAAATACTGTTCCAAAAATTATAATACTAACACAAAGAAATGAAAAATGTTCTATAAGTAGTACAAATAATAATAAAAACCATGAAATATTTACCCATCGAAAATAATTTATTTATAATTAATAGAAAAAATTTCGTTTCGCGCATTAAACCGAAGTCAATAGCTATATTTCATGCTAATGATGAGTTTCCCAGAAGTGGCGATCAGACGTTTATTTTTAAGCAAAACCCTGATTTTTTTTATTTAACAGGCATTGATCAGGAGCAAAGTATCCTTTTATTATTTCCGGATTGTCCTAATTCTGTATACAAAGAAGTACTTTTTTTAAGACAAACTAATGAACACATTGCAGTTTGGGAAGGACACAAATATACCAAAGAAGAGGCAAAACAGGCATCGGGCATTGAAAGTATATATTGGTTGAGTGAATTTAATAATATACTACATAGTATAATAAACTATGCAGATAATATTTATATTAATACAAACGAGAATGACCGGTTTAGTTTCTCGGTACCCTACCGCGACCTGCGCATGTTTGAAGACTTGCGTGCAAAATACCCATTGCATAATTATGAAAGATCTGCATTGATAATGCGCGATCTGCGCCCCGTAAAATCACAAACAGAAATTGAGCTGACCAAAAAAGCCTGCGCAATTACTAAAGACGCGTTTGAGCGTGTTTTAAAATTTACCAAGCCGGGCGTTACCGAATACGAGATTGAAGCAGAGATAATACATGAGTTTGTACGGCAGCGTGCTACCGGCCATGCCTACAACCCAATTATAGCATCGGGCAAAAACGCTATTGTGTTACACTATGTAGATAATAACCAGGTTTGTAAGGATGGCGATGTAATATTATTTGATTTTGGTGCCGAGTACGCCAACTACAATGCCGACATGAGCCGCGCCATACCGGTTAATGGACGCTTTACCAAACGCCAGCGCGAAGTGTATGATGCCGTATTGCGTGTAATGAAAGCCGCAACCAAAATGATTGTTGAAGGTGCTATCTGGAACGAGTATCATGACGAGGTTGGTAAAGTTATGACCAGCGAGCTAATTGGCCTTGGCTTACTAACCAAACACGATGTTGAAAAGCAGGATCCTAAAATGCCGGCCTATAAAAAATACTTTATGCACGGCACGTCGCATCACCTGGGCTTAGATGTGCATGACTTTGCCAGCCGCTACAAACCTTTTGAGGTTGGCAACATATTAACCTGCGAGCCGGGCATCTATATCCCTGCCGAAGGTTTGGGTATAAGGTTGGAGAACAATATCCTGATAACTAAAGGTGGTAATGTTGATTTAATGGCTGACATACCTTTAGAGGCGGAACATATTGAAGAGATAATGAATAGCTAGAATATCGGATTTCGGATATTCAATTTCGGATTTATTTGATTTAAGAATGTAGAGACGCAATATTTTGCGTCTCTTTTTTATCCCGAATATTTTTCGGTGAACACATATAAATTAAAACCAGCATCTTTTGATGCTTCAGCAAGGTCCTGCTGAAGCTTTTTTTTGTCTACATCTGCCATGCGCTTTTGCTGAATGAGCCGGTAAGCCTTTTCGGTTAGCAAAAATTCTTTGCGGGTGTTTTTTATATTTTTTGCTGATAAAATAAAATCGGCTACTTCATTAATACCTGCGTTGGTTGTGGCTACTGTTTTAAAAACCGGTATAGTTTCTGTGTTTTTTTGGTGGATGATTTTTTGCAGGTTATTGGCAAACAAGTCGGCATCGGCACGGTCGGCCTTGTTAATAATAAAAGCATCAGCTATTTCCATCAGGCCCGATTTAATATTTTGTATCTCATCGCCCGATTCGGGTACCAACACAACAAAAGTCAGATCAGCTAATCCTGCAATTTCTATTTCTGATTGCCCTACGCCAACAGTTTCTATCAGTACATAATCAAAACCAGCGGCACGTAATACATCTGCCATTTCAATAGTCTTTGCGGATAAGCCACCTAATGATCCCCGCGTAGCCAATGATCGGATAAAAACATCCGGATGGTTAAAGTGGCTGGTCATCCGTATCCTGTCGCCTAGTAAAGAACCAAAATTAAATGGCGAGGTAGGGTCGATAGCCAACACCGCTATTTTATTGCCCTTGCTAACCAGTTGCTCAATTATGCTGTTTACCAGTGTGCTTTTGCCCGCACCCGGCGGGCCGGTTATACCTATAATAGGTGTACTATTATTATAGTGTAAGCTTTTTAATAATTCATCGGCACCGGGCAGGTCATTCTCAACAATAGTAAGCGCACGGGCTACCGACCGGAAATTGGCCGCCGTGGGTTGTATGTTGCCGGCTTTTGTCATGGTTTTACAAAGAACGAAAATAGAACCGAAACCACAATATACATTACTACCGGTATAAACGATTTTGCAGGTAGTAATTTTTACCGTTTTCCGGGTATTGGGGTTTATGCCGGTAGTAAAAAAAGCCTTTTTCCGGGCATCGGTCATTATGCCGGTAGTAATTTTGTGTGTTTTTCGGGTATTGTGCCTTATACTGGTGTGAGGTTTTTTATTTAAATAATTGATTATTAATTATTTAAATATTTTAAGTATAGAGATGGGTAATTTTTAAGTTATTCAAAGAACAGTAATGACGACGAAAATTAAATCTCTAGCCGACTTTAAATATCGCGAAAAAATGAGAAATATTTGGTGACATGATTTTGTCATTTCCAACCCTCCTTCCGCCGAAGGCGAAGAGGGTCGGCCAGCGTAGCAAACACCGGGTGAGTAATCGCCGCCCTATCTTCACATTTTTGTACACCTTATTAATAGATAACTATATTTGTGACTTTAGCTTTAAAGCAGATTATAATTAATGAAAGTAGCCGGTTTTACATTTATACGCAACGCGGTAAAAAACGATTACCCAATTGTGGAGGCTATAACCTCTATTTTGCCTATCTGCGATGAATTTGTAATGGCGCTGGGTAATTGTGATGACGATACCGAAAAACTGGTGCGGGGGATTGATTCGCCCAAGATAAAGATCATTAATACCGTTTGGGACGATTCTATCCGCGAGGGAGGTGCAGTGTTTGCTGCCGAAACTGATAAAGCTTTCGCCGCTATATCGCCCGATGTTGATTGGGCGTTTTATATACAGGGTGATGAATGTGTACATGAAAAATATCTGCCAACAATAAAAAAAGAAATGGAAGATAATTTAAACAATGCCCAAATAGAGGGTTTGTTGTTTAAATACCTGCACTTTTATGGATCGTATGATTATTACGGGCATTCGCGTAGGTGGTACAGGCGTGAGATCCGTATTGTAAGAAATAACAAAGCCATACACTCTTACCGAGACGCGCAGGGCTTTAGATGGGATAATCGCAAGCTCAACGTAAAACTGATAGATGCTTATATTTATCATTACGGCTGGGTAAAGCCACCATCGGGTCTGGCAAACAAACTGCGTAATTTTAACCAGTTTTATCATGATGATGAGTGGATGGCCGAAAACCTGCCCGATACCTTTACGTTTGATTATAGCCATAAAAACCCAGATAGGTTGGTTCATTTTACAGGTACCCATCCCGCGGTAATGCAAGGCAGGGTAGCAACTACCAACTGGAATTTGGAAATAGATCTTAAAACGTTAAATAAAAAAATGACGTTCCGCCGTAAGGCGCTGCAAAAAATAGAGGACTGGACCGGTTGGCGCATTAGCGAGTACCGCAATTATAAAATAGTTAAATAGCCGGTGAGCATAAAAAGAACCATTTCCATAGTCATTCCTAATTATAATGGCAAAAAGCTATTGGCAACTTACCTGCCCTATACTTTTGCAGCTATTAAAAACGCCGGGGTAGCTTATGAGGTTATTGTGGTTGATGATGGCTCGAAAGATGATTCGGTTGATTTTATTAAGAAGGAATATCCGCAGGTAAAATTAGTAGTAAATACGCGAAATAGTGGATTTTCGTACACCTGTAACCAGGGCATAGCCGTAGCGCAGTATGAGTTGATATTGCTATTAAACTCGGATGTAAAACTTACGCCCGATTACTTTGAGCGACAGTTTAAATATTTTGAGGCTGATGATACCTTCGGCGTAATGGGCCGTATTATAGATATGGAGGGCGACCATATACAAGACGCTGCCCGTATGCCTAAGTTTAACGGACTAAAATTAAAGACAGAGTACTTTTACTATACCGATGATAGTGCCGATAGGCTGTATACCTTCTATCTATCAGGAGCCAACGCGTTAATCGATGCTGCTAAGCTAAAACAGATAGGTGGGTTTTATGAGCTATTCTCGCCATTTTATTGCGAGGATATGGAACTAAGCCTGCGTGCCTGGAAACTAGGCTGGAAATGTTATTATGAGCACCAGGCTATTTGCCGGCACCAGATCTCGGCTACTACCAAAGATTATCAAAAACCTAAATGGATAAAAAGCACCTATTATCGTAACCGCTTTTATATGCATGCCCTGCATTTAAATGGGTTGGCCCTATTGGGCTGGTATATACAGATTACATTAATTGATTTACTGCCAAAACTAATAAGTGGCCAACTATGGATCTGGAAAGCCTATACCGAACTTTTTAAGAATCGAGATCTGATCAAACAATATAAAGCTCAGTTAAATACATTGCTTATCCAACACAATAGCAATCGTACTATATTTAATGTGGTTGATGAGATCAGGGGATCGGTGAAGAAGAAAGTGCTGATCAAGTTTAAATCCTAGTATAAAGTACTGTAATCAAGCTTGAATTATTATTATTCAAACCTGCTTTGTATTTTTGAAGCGGCTCGAGCAATACTGCCTTAATATTTTAGCCAGGAAAATATGTTTAAAAAAAGGAGTTTAGTAAGCAAACTTTGGTTAAAGTACACAGACCGCCCCCAATACAAGCAATATAAATGGGAGCGTAAAAACTACGGGCAGGAAGAGGTTAACAATTACTTCACCGGTACCGATAGGTTAAACACCCTTGATAAAATAACTGCCCTTTGCAAAACCGTTCCCGAGCTTAATCTAATACACAGTGGTAACGCCGGCGATGTTATTTATGCCCTGCCTACTATTAAACGTATACACGAAGTAACGGGCATCCCCATCAATTTATATTTAAAAACAGGTAAGCCACTGGTTTTATCAGGCTATTCTGCGCACCCGTTGGGTACGGTAATGCTTAATGATAAAATGGTAAATATGCTTGCACCGTTGATTAACCAACAAGCCTGTTTTAATAAATGCGAGGTTTACAATGGCCAGCAAATACATGTTGATCTTGATTTTTTCCGCGCCAAGCTTTTCTCGTTAGATAACAGTAATATAGCCCGCTGGTGCAGTTACATAACCGGCGTAACACCGCAATTATGGAAGAGCTGGCTTACGGTTAAAGCCGATGAAACATATAAGGATACTATAATAGTTGCCCGTAGCGAGCGCTACCGTAACTCGTTTGTAGATTATTCTTTCCTGAAAAAATATAGTAACATAGTTTTTGTGGGGGTGGAGAGCGAGTATGAGGATATGCGCAAAGCAATCCCCAATATAAAATGGGTACAGGTTGATGACTTTTTAAAGCTGGCGCAGATAATCGCAGGCTGCAAGCTTTTTATTGGCAACCAGTCTTTCCCTTTTTCAATTGCCGAAGGATTAAAGACACCCCGTATACTGGAAATTTATTTTCATACCGCCAATGTAATTCCCGAAGGTGAAGGCGCGCACGACTTTTTCTTCCAGGAGCATTTTGAATCATTGGTAAAAGAATTGGCGGGATAATAATATATTAATGAAAAAGAAAAATCTATTTAGCAAGTTTTGGCTTAAACATACGGATAAGAAGGCCTACAAAGAATATAAGTGGTTGCTGGCTAACTATAAAAACGTTGAGTTTAAGCGCTTCATGACTGATGTGCAATGCCTGAGCAATTTCGATAGGATCAAGGCGTATGCAAATGCTCACAAAAAAGTCAGCTTTAACCATAGTGGTAACTCTGGCGATATTATCTACGCGCTGCCTACTATTCGTGAGATACATGAACTAACAGGGGTCGACACCAATTTATATTTCCGATTGAATCAACCTTCAAAATTAGCCGAGGGCCTAACGCATCCCCTGGGTAATATAATGCTTAACCAAAAAATGGTTGATATGCTGATACCTTTAATTAAGAGCCAGCCTTATATAAATGACTGCGAAGCAAGTACAGATCAACAAATTGATATTGACCTGGATTATTTCCGATCAGGCGCGGTACCGCAGGATAAGGGCAACATAGCCCGCTGGTGCGGCTACATAACCGGGGTAAGCCCTGTGCTATGGAAAAAATGGCTAACCGTTGAACCTAACAAAGATTATAATAATACAATTGTAGTTGCCCGCAGCCAACGTTATCGTAATCCGTTAGTGAACTATAAGTTTTTAAACGGATATGATAAAGTGGTATTTGTAGGTGTAAAGTCAGAGTATGATGATATAAAAAAAACCATACCAAATATTAAATGGGTACAGGTTGATGACTTTTTACAGTTAGCTCAAATTATAGCGGGATGCAAATTGTTTATAGGTAACCAATCGTTCCCATTTTCAATAGCCGAGGGGTTAAAAGTGCCGCGTGTACTGGAGGTATGCTTTGAAGTAATAAATGTTGTACCCGAGGGCGAAGGTGGCCACGACTTTTTCTTCCAGGATCATTTTGAAGCTTTGGTAGCCAAACTGGCCGGCAGCCCCTCCTAAATCCTACCCTGTAGGGAGGACTTGGTTCTTCTATGAAATGTAAAAATAAAAGTCTCCCCTACCGGGGGAGATTTAGAGGGGGCTTTATTGATTTATTACCGTTAACTTTACGCCCTTTAAATATCCTTAATGAAGACTTATTTCAGGTTACTTTCATTTGCCAAGCCAATTGAAAAATTTGCCATCCCATATATAATTGCTACCCTGTTTTCTATTATTTTCAATACGCTTAACCTAGCCTTATTAGCGCCGTTATTACAAACGCTATTTTCGGCTGATAAGGCAAGTGGTATTGCATCTGTACAGGTAAATGTTAAGCCACACTCATGGTTTGATATAATGGGTACCTTTAATTATTATGTACATTATCTTATAGATCATTATAACGCTTGGGTAACTTTACAGGTAGTTTGCGGCATTATTGTAGCCTCCGTTATATTGGGTAATTTGTTCAGGTATATATCGCAGCGTATTATGGAAAATTTAAGAGTGCATACGCTTTTAAATTTACGTAAATCGGTTTTTGATAATGTAATGAACCTACACCTGGGCTTTTTTAGTAATGAGCGTAAAGGCGATATCATATCCAAAGTAGCGTCTGATGTACAGGTGGTGCAATATTCTGTAACGGGTACCTTGCAGGTAGTATTTAAAGAACCGCTGCAGTTGATAGCCTATATAGTAATGTTGTTTTTAATAAGCGCTAAGCTTACTTTTTACTCGTTGTTGGTTATCCCGGTGTCGGCATTTATTATATCGCGGATAGTAAAACGGCTTAAATCGCAGGCCATAGCCGCTCAAGAAACTTATGGCAACATGATAAGCTATTTGGATGAGGCATTATCAGGCATTAAAATCATCAAAGCCTTTAACGCGGGCGATTTTATAAAAACACGTTTTAATAACGAAAATAAAAAGTACTCGTCTATAGCACGGTCTATGGCTAAGCGCCAGCAACTGGCGTCGCCGGTGTCCGAAACCATGGGTGTTGCTATGGTAAGTTGTATTGTGTTGTATGGTGGGTATTTAATATTAAACAAAACATCAGCATTAAGTGGGCCTGCATTTATAGCTTATATTGCTTTATTCTCGCAGGTGATGCGTCCGGCTAAAGCCATATCCGATTCATTCAGCAACATCCACTCCGGCATAGCCGCCGGCGAGCGTGTGCTAGTGCTGATAGACGAAAAGCCATTAATTACTGATGCCCCAAATGCTAGTACCGTAACCGAATTTAACGAAGGCATCCGCTTTAAAAATGTATCGTTTGCTTACGAGGAAAAATTGGTTTTGAATAACATTAACCTAACTATCCCCAAAGGGAAAACGATAGCCCTAGTCGGCCCTTCAGGTGGTGGTAAATCCACCTTGATGGACCTGATACCGCGTTTCACTGATCCCCAAAGCGGAGAAGTATTGATTGATAACCATAATATAAAATCCATCACTGCCGAATCATTAAGATCATTAATGGGCTTTGTTAACCAGGAGTCGATTTTGTTTAACGATTCTATCTATAATAATATAGCCTTTGCCAAACCCGACGCTACACCAGAACAAGTTGAGGCCGCGGCACGTATTGCTAACGCCCATAACTTTATCCTGGAAACCGAAGAGGGCTACAATACCAACATTGGCGACCGTGGCACCAAACTGTCCGGCGGCCAAAGACAACGGATCTGTATAGCGCGTGCCGTATTAACTAACCCGCCAATAATGTTGCTGGATGAGGCTACATCTGCATTAGATACCGAATCTGAAAAACTGGTGCAGGATGCTTTGAATAACCTGATGAAGAACCGGACCTCATTAATCATAGCGCACCGTTTAAGTACTATACAGAACGCTGATATTATTGTGGTGTTAGAAAATGGCAAGATAGCAGAACAAGGTAATCACCAGGAACTGATCAGTTATAATGGCTTATACCGCAAGCTGATAGATATGCAGACTTTTTCTAATTAATATAATATGCCGACAAAAAAACATAAAAAGACGGTAGCTGTAATTATACCCTTTTATAAGGATACATTAACGAATTATGAAGCTATCGCGCTTGAACAATGTTTTAAAGTATTGCATGCCCACCCGGTAATTGCTATAAAGCCCAATCACCTTATTTTACCCCCAGAGGTTAATAAGTATCCTTTTACAGAAGTTATTGATTTTGATAACCACTACTTTGCAAATATTGCGGGGTATAATGAATTGATGCTTTCTGAAAATTTTTACGGCGCATTTTTAGAATATAAGTATATGCTGATTTATCAATTGGATGCTTTTGTTTTTAAAGATGAACTTAAACATTGGTGTGACCAAGGCTATGATTACATTGGCGCACCATGGCTAAAAGCATACGAACACGGGGATATGATTAAAACTATAAAATCAAATATCACGTATTATTTTCATATCCGTTACAATATCTGGAAAGATGGAGAGCCAAGTAAATATCAGTATGAAAATAGAATTGGGAACGGAGGTTTTTCTTTACGTAAAATCGAGAAGTTTTACAATGCCTGTATTAAGTACAAGGCTACAATAAATGAATACTTGAATAAGGGCACGCATCACTTTAACGAAGATCGGTTTTGGAGCATTGAGGTGAACCGCAAACGCAGAACTTTAAACATCCCGGGATATCACACAGGTATTAAATTTTCTGTGGAAATTGTCCCTGAGCGTGCATTCCGGCTTAATAACAACCTGGTACCATTTGGCTGCCATGCCTGGGACAAGAATGTTGATTTCTGGAGAGCGATCTTTAAAAGTTATGGCTATATTATTTAACTACCTGCCGATTAACCATTTGGCCCGGCTTTTATTTATAAGGGTAACTATCACAAACGTAATACTGTAAGCAATTATAAAGCGCGCCGGTAAGTACAGCCAAACTTCGCCGTAACTTAAATGCTTAATGCCAAACCTTAACGACGGAAATATTAACGGTAACGCCATAGCTACTATTATATAATGAATAAGATATATTCCGTAAGTAGTTTCGCGCGGTTTTAGGTAATTAATAAATTTAAAGTTTTTCATTTTCAACAGTAAAAAGAAAAAACATAATGAATATAGAATATTGCTTGCCCTAAGTGTGTTAAATGCATCAATACTATGAGGTTTAAGGTACAATATCTCTTGTATACCAATAATACCTGTTATAATTGATAAGGCAACCCACATCCAAACGGAAGTTTTATCCAGCCATTTTTCAAGCCCGGCTAAATGCTTGTTAAATTGAGCGCCCAGCCATAAAAAGAATACAAACCCAAATATGGCAGTAGAGTGCCGGGGTTCTATCCACTCGTAATATATATTAAACATATAAAGCACGGTGAATAAAAGCAAGCCCGCTCCCAGCCAATAAGAATATAGATAACGCTGAAACAACAATAATATACCTATACAAATTAAAAAATTGGGTATGAACCAATAGCTGCTATACAAGTAAATAACTTTAAAATAATTAAAGAACCGGGCGGTGTAATTGGGCTCGAACTGGCCATGGTTAAACTGATAGGCACTTATCACATCATTAAGCACCATTGTACCCAAAAAAAATAACGACCAAAAAATCCAGGGCAATATCGTATTATCAAGCCGGCGCTTTAAATATTGCAACGGGGTGTAAGTTGTAAATTTCTCGCCAATCAAAAATCCGGCTAATAAAAAGAAAGCTATGGTACCAAATTTTATGCACTGAACAATAGTGGTAAAAGTTATAATACTCAATTTATCAGTTGGCGCGTATTGTGCAGAATCAAATGAAATGCTATGCTCTATTACTATACTC
>DHIR01000291.1 GCA_002403905.1 Mucilaginibacter sp. UBA4741 | reverse complement strand
ATAACAAATTTAAACAGGCTCTAAATTTTCAAGGTCATTTAGGTCTTGCGACCGCATACTAAAAATGGTTTTATCCATTCTTGGCGGATCATTCTCCGGATAATTATATTCAATACTATTTAAATAATTGGCTATGCGCAAACGTTCCTGCCAGGTAAGGCTTCTATAGTAAACAGCCTTGTTTCCAGACGCTTGCGCTGCCGTTTCCATTTCAATAGCGTTTCTCATATCCAAATATAATTATTACTTCATCATTCAACATTGGAAATTCGGTGTTCGATATTATTAATATTTAAACTGTATTCAGGTGTATTCATACAGTACAATTACTCCGGCCTTTATACCACAACTTTGTTTAAGCAGCTATTTGTTTTGCAGCTATAATTGGATAAGTTTGTTTTATAACTGACTCACTCGCATCATGAAAAGAAAATTATTTTACGTTTGCCTGCTTTTGGCGGCATCAATTGGGTCGGCTTTTGCCCAAACCGACCAACAAATGTTGGACAGAATTAAGGATGAGGGAATGGATAGGTCCAAAGTAATGGAAACCGCCTTTTACTTAACCGATGTTTCCGGCCCCCGCTTAGCAGGTTCGCCGGGATTAAAACGTGCACAGGATTGGGCCGTAAATTCATTAAAAACCTGGGGCATGGTAAACGCCAAACGCGAAGCCTGGGGTAAATTTGGTAAAGGCTGGGAAATTCAAAAAAATTACGCGGCTATAACCGTACCGTACTATCAAGCTATAATAGCCATACCAAAAGCCTGGACACCCGGCACCAACGGCCCTATACATGGCGATGTTGTAGTTATTAAAGCAGACAGCGTAGCTGATCTTGCCAAATACAAGGGCACTTTAAAAGACAAAATTGTGATGATGGATATTAAAGGTAATATAGAAAGCACCTTTAAGGCAGATGCAAACCGTGTTACAGATTCGGCACTAACAGCAATGGCTAATGCAACCGCAACCGCTGCAGGTCAAGCCGCGCCGCGCCGTGGCGCAGGATTGGGTAGGGGTTCATTAGCAGCGATGCTTGCCTTACGTAGTGCTGTAAGCAAGTTTTATGTGAGCGAGGGAGTAGCATTGGTGCTGAGCCAGGCACGTGGTACCGATGGTACCGTGTTCACCACTAATGGCGCGTCATATGCCGATACCGCTAAAGCTGTTGCGCCTGAACTGGAAACCAGTGGCGAAGATTATCAGCGTATTTTACGTTTAACCAAAGCCGGAGTTAAAGTGCAGATGGATGCCGATATTAAAACTGAATTTTTTACTAATGATCTTCAAGGATATGATGTTGTTGGCGAGATACCGGGCACCGACCCTAAATTAAAAGATCAATTGGTTATTATTGGTGGTCACCTGGACTCATGGCATGGGGCTACCGGCGCAACTGATAACGCCGCGGGCAGCGCTGTTATGCTGGAGGTTATGCGTATTTTAAAACGTGTGGGCTTTAAACCCCGCCGTACCATACGTATTGTACTATGGAGTTCGGAAGAGCAGGGCCTATTTGGTTCGCGCTTTTACGTACTAAACCACTTTGGCGACCCTAAGACCATGGAGTTAAGACCTGAGCAGGCAAAAGTATCGGCCTATTATAATTTAGATAATGGTACAGGTAAAATACGCGGGGTGTATTTACAGGGCAACCAGGCCGCCGGGCCAATATTTCAGCAATGGTTAACGCCGTTTAAAGATATGGGCGCAAGTACCATAACCATAAATAATACCGGCGGTACAGATCATTTATCATTTGATGCTATTGGGATTCCGGGTTTCCAGTTTATACAGGATACAATGGATTATGGTACCCGTACCCACCACAGTAACCAAGATACCTACGATAAGTTAAGCGAGGCTGATTTGAAACAAGCCGCTGTAATTACAGCATCGTTTGTATACAATACATCGCAGCGCGAGGAGATGATACCGCGCAAGCCACTACCCGCCGCTCCGAAAAATTAATAAAGAAGGCTGTATCAACAACGCTAAAATAAAAAAGCACCTAAAATAATCTTTGGTCTCAGTGTTCTTTGTGCCTTCTTTGAGGGCTCCGAGGTTTATTTTTAAACACAGAGACCACAAAGAAAGAGTAGAGAAACACAGCGTTTTTTATGCTGTAAAATTAAATTTGGTTTAGCCTCTTCTTTTTTTACTTTTAATACAGCCTCGTCTCTTTTAAATAATTAATCTATCTTTGAGTATGCTTCAATTGCAACAATATCAGCAACTTATTTTGCCCGTTTTAAAACGGCACATGGTTAAGCATGCAGCTATTTTTGGTTCTGTTGCCAAAGGAGATACTCATCCAAATAGTGATATTGATCTGCTAATTGAACCCGCCAAAGATTTTACAATTTTTAAAATGTTAATGCTCGAAGAAGAGATAGCCACATTACTAAAATGTAAGGTCGACCTTGTAGAATACAGCGCACTAAAACCATCTATTAAGGATGAGGTTATGCGGTCTGCAATAACTATTTTATGAGTAGATCTGATAAAGTATACATACAGGATATAATAGAATCTGTAGAAATTATACTTTATATATCGGTGATAAAACCGAGTTTGAATTTATAAATGATCTAATGCTCCAGGATGCTATCATCCGGAGATTTGAGATTATCGGTGAAGCGGCATCAAAAATATCAGACTCAATAAAAGATCAAAATCCACAAGTGCAATGGCGGCTTATAAAAGAAATGAGGAATAAATTGATCCATGAATATTTCGGAGTTTCGCCCGTAACTATCTACTCCACCATCAGATTAGATGTACCTGTTTTGTTAGATCAACTCAAGAAGTTAGGGTAATTAAATCAACGCAATCCCACAATCATTTAAATCAACGTCTAATTTATCGGCCTCAACACCCTATTCCATCTAACCCTGTTAAAAACATTCTGGGTAGAGTCTGTACTGAACCAGGTAAGCACCGCTTTGCCTATAACATGGTCCTCGGGTACATAGCCCCAAAACCTTGAATCTAAAGAGTCATGACGGTTATCGCCCATCATCCAGTAGTAATCCATTTTAAAGGTATAGCTGTCGGCTTTCTTGCCGTTTATTAGTATGTCTTTGCCGTTTATGGTTACTTTATTATTCTCGTATACTTCTATCGCACGGCGGTATAAAGTAAGCGTAGAATCATTTAATGGCGTTGTCCAGCCCTTTTTAGGCAATCTTATCGGACCAAAGTTATCCAGGTTCCATTTAAACTTTGCGTTATGCGGGAAGATCTCGGCATCATACATACCAGCCGTTGCAATGATCGGGGTAACACTTTTTACGTTTGAAAGCGTTTTAAGCGTTGCAGCTGCCGACTCTGACATCACCATTTCATAAGTATTTGCCGACGGTTGGTTTTGTATAGTTATACATTGTTCCTGCAAAACATCAGGATTAATAGTCACCCCATTAGTTACAACATTATATGATGTTTGCTGCTTAGGTGCATTTGGGGCGGGCTTGCCATTAATATAAACCTGCGCATTAATAATGCTCAGCACATCGCCGGGGATAGCCTGGCAGCGTTTAATTAAGCAGGTGCGCTCATCAACAGGCAGGTTATATTCGGGTCCGGCTTCATCTGGTTTGTTAAAAACAACAATGTCGCGGTTCTTTATTTTGGTAAATCCGGGTAGTCTTAAATAAGGTAGTTGCAATATATCCCAGTAGGTTTTAACACCGTATAGGGTTGGTTCGGTAAAGGGGATAGCCAAAGGTGTATTAGCAATACGCGGGCCGTAGCTTATTTTGCTTACAAACAGGTAATCGCCGGTTAGCTGCGTGCCTTCCATTGACCCTGACGGAATAGCATAAGCCGAAAACAACAAGCCCTTTACCACGGTAGAAACTACTACTGCGAAAACTATAGCATCAACCCATTCGCGTGTTTTAGATTTTTTAACATTTACAGCCTTCGGGTCTTTTTTAAAATTGAACTTCCAATTCATGCGCTTAAGTTTTTTCAAAACTTAGATACCTAAAGTTGAAAATTGTTACAAAGGAAAAATTCATTCTTCACGCGGTGTAGGTGGCATAGGTTTGGTAACTCCTGGTTTAAATTTCGGGGTAACTCTAAATTTAAAGAGCACCGCGTAACCGATAGCATCAAGCCACTCGCGGGCTTTAGATTTAGGCTTTACAGCAGTAGTATTTTTTTTGAAATTTAACTTCCAATTCATACCGTTAGGTTTTGATCTAAAACTTGGATATTTAAACAGATAAATTGTTACAGAGAAAATTTATTCTTCTGGCGGTGTTGGCGGCGCAGGTTTAGTAACGCCCACTTTAAATCTTGGCGTAAAACCAACGTTTGGTTTTACTTCTACAGGTGCTGCTTCTTTCTTTTCTTCGGACGGCGCTTCAACAGGTTTAGTAACCCCAGCTTTAAACCGTGGTGTAAAACCAACTTTAGGTTTGTCTTCAACAGGTGCTTCTTCGGCTTCTTTTTCTTCGGATATTACTTCAACCGGTTTAGTAACTCCGACTTTAAATCTTGGTGTAAACCCAACTTTGGGTTGAGTGGCTGCTGGCGTTTCTTCCTTCTTTTCTTCCGAAGTATCTTCGGCAGGTTTGGGCGGTGCGGAGGCTTTAAATCGTGGTGTAAAGCCAACCTTTGGCGATGGCGCAGCCATTTCGCTTAATTCTTCATTTACTGTTTGCTCGGCCAGTTGATTTTCAATTTTTGGCTTTTCGGTTTTTACCTCGGGTGGCAGATTGTATTGCCGCCTAACTTTATTGAACCAGTATTTTTTGGTATGGTCAAAACTTTTTTCGCCCATTTGCTCGTAGTAAATTTTAAATTCAGAAAATAGCGCCGGCTCGCCTTGTTGTAAGGCCGCCAGGTCAATTCTCTTCTTTTTAAAAAACTCTTCGAAAGTCATATTTGAAATTTAAGAGCCAAGAATCAAAAGTCAAGAACCAAGACTTGTTTTATCTTGACTCTTTATTCTTGGCTCTTGATTCTATTGCGTAGCAATATCGATGTCCAACTTGTTAAAATGTATCCCTTTGTCCGTTTGTACCCAATCCTCACGCTCTTCGTCAGTAGCGTTCAATAATTTCGGGAACCACTCTAACGGAAAAGCCTGTTGTTTGCCATTTTCTTTTTCTACAAAAAGCAACCCATTGTTAAAGATAACTTTAACTTTCTTTTCTTGCTTACGTGTAGTGAATAGTGGCATAGCCCCCTCTAAATCTCCCCCGGTAGGGGAGACTTTTTTTATTGTTAAAATTCCATTCAAAGCCCTCCCTACCGGGGAG
>DHIR01000200.1:8736-8913 GCA_002403905.1 Mucilaginibacter sp. UBA4741 | reverse complement strand
CTCGTTATAATCTTCGCCAAAGGCAGATGTATCGTATTTAGTATCGTTAATAATAACGCCGGTTTTTTCTTTGTTGGGGTTTCCCCATCTTATTAGTTTCATTGTAGTGTGTTTAGCCTCAATTTATTCAATAATATACAGAACGCGCGCCGCTGACTCACCCCGACATCGCTTCGC
>DHIR01000200.1:0-8547 GCA_002403905.1 Mucilaginibacter sp. UBA4741 | reverse complement strand
TCTTCCGCAAGCGGGAAAGAGGGTCGTTTTCTTTTTATGTACTTACCCATTCCGACAAAGGCGGGAAAGAGGGTTATTTTCTTTTATATGCTTACCCTCTTTCCGCCGAAGGCGAAGAGAGGGTGGTCCAGCGCAGCGCAGACCGGGTGAGTCATCGCCGCCATCGTTGTTGAAATTTTAATTATTCAATTTTACAAAGCCGCCATCCAACAAATAATCGCAGCCGGTTACAAAACCGGCTTCATCGCTGCATAAGTATAGCGCTAATGAGGCAACCTCTTCCGGTTTGCCCATGCGGCCTATGGGTTGGCTTTTTGATAATTTGTCAAATATAGCATCCTCTTGCCCTGCATAATTTTTGGCAATAAAGCCATCAACAAATGGTGTATGTACACGCGCCGGTGATATGCTGTTGCAGCGGATATTATCGTTCAAATAATCGCGCGCTACAGATAAGGTCATAGCAGATACCGCGCCCTTACTCATAGAATAAGCAAACCTGCTGGTGATACCAACCACTGCCGCTATCGATGCCATATTTAAAATAATACCGCCACCCTGTTTTTTCATTGCAGGGATAGCCGCGTACAGCGAATTATAAACGCCTTTTACATTTACATTAAATATCCTGGTAAAATCTTCTTCGCTGGTTGTAGTAGCCTCACCAATATGGGCAATGCCTGCATTATTAACCAAAATATTGATCGTGCCTATTTTACCATATGTATCAATAATTTGTTGCTGATCGCTCACGTTGCAGCTATATGCAAATGCCGAACCGCCCTCTTTCGTTATTTCATCAACCGTATCTTTTGCCGCATCGGCATTTAATTCTATTATATGCACAACTGCACCCTGCTTTGCAAAAAGCACAGATATAGCTCTGCCTATCCCACTCCCGCCGCCTGTTATTACGGCCGATTTTCCTTTTAAACTGAACATTATATTTACTTACAGGTCAAAAATTTTATTCATTAACACCCATTTCTCGCCGGGCTTAGCGCCGGGGATTGCCTGTTGATATTTCCACATCAGGTCCTCCCACTCTTGTACTTTTGGGTTGGCGGCATCTGCCGCACCTTTTTTATCAAAACTAAAACCGGCATCTGTTTCCATTATCATAAACAGGCGGTTAAAGCACCTGTATATTTCTAAGCCGGTAATACCACTGCCGGTAATACTCTCATGTATCTCGGGCCAAATTTTTTCGTGATATTTTTCATACTCCGCTATTAATTGCGGGTCATCTTTTAAATCTAACGCTAAACAATACCTGGCCATATTAATGTTTAAATTCAACTTTTACTGAAGAGTTATCGCCACCCTTAACAAGGTAGCCTTTCCAACCGTACCAGGCTACAACTATAAAGCAAAACAATGGTACGCTATAAGATGTAGCTGTCGAATATTTCTCGGCCAATAAACCCATTGCATAGGGCATTAATGCACCTCCAACTATAGACATAATAATAAATGATGAACCTTTTTTTGTATGATGCCCTAAATCTTTTACACCCAAAGCAAAAATTGTTGGGAACATAATCGATTCGAAAAAGAAAACTCCTAATAATGCGTAAACAGATAGCCATTCTTTATTAGCTATAACCAATACACACAATAAAACGTTAATGACCGCATATATGGTTAATAATTTATTAGGTGCAATTACCCGCATTAATGCAGTACCAACAAAGCGCCCTGCTGTAAATAATATTAAACCAGCCGAAAGTAAACCAGCAGCCTTGGCATTGCTTATACCTATGCCGGCTTCGGTACAATAATTAATAAATAGTGCTGCAATACCAACTTGCGCTGCTACATAAAAAAATTGCGCTATAACACCATTGGTAAAATTACTATGGTTAAATAAAGGTTTTTTAATTTGTTCTGTTGACGAAACTATTTCATCTTCTTTAATTTCAGGCAATGTGGTGGCGATAAATAGCGCGGCAATGATTAAAACCCCTATACCGATGATGATATAGATCATTTTAACTGAATCCAGGTTGGTATTGCTGCCTTTATCGCCGCCAAAAAATAAATAAGCTGCAATTATCGGCCCAAAAAAAGAACCTACGCCATTAAAACATTGCGAAAGATTTAACCTTGATGCAGATGTTTCGGGGCTGCCCAATACGGTTACATACGGGTTTGCCGCGGTTTCTAAACAGGCCGCGCCGGATGCCAATATAAACAACGCCACCAGGAAGAAATTAAAGCTTGATTGCTGCGCCGCCGGGTAAAACAAAAACGCGCCTGCCGCAAACAGGAACAAACCCAAAATGATACCTTTTTTGTACCCATATTTATTCATGAATATACCGGCGGGTAGCGCTATTAAAAAATAAGCGCCAAAGTATGCCCCCTGTAATAAGGTCGACCTGCTTTTGGTAATATTTAGTGCTTCCTGGAAATGCTTGTTGAGCACATCAAGTAATCCGTACGCAAATCCCCACAAAAAAAACAATGAGGTTACTAATACCAGTGGTACCAGGTATTTATTTTTCTGCATAATAAGTTTAGTTTATAATTTGGTTATAACAAAGAAAGCATATAAAGCTATCACAAAGTAATGTTTTATCGTCAAATTATTAAACAATATTGGCATGAGCAGGCAAATTGCATCAATAATCAGACAATTTATGATCGATAACAGCACATTTTTTAAGTAAAATCTACGCAATCGTTGCCGATTACAATTTTAAAATTGAAGTGTTTTTAATAAACCGTATTTTTGCCTAACTTCTGTTAAAAAGAGTATTTTTTGGTTAATTTTAATTGCACCATTAATCTAATAATGTATAAGCCAGCTACCATAAAAGATATCGCACTTGCATTGAAACTGTCACCTTCAACAGTGTCAAGAGCTTTGCGTGATGGCTATGAAATTAGCACCGCCACCAAAAAGGTTGTTATGGAGTATGCAAAAAAGGTTAACTACCAATCAAACCCAATTGCATTAAGCCTTAAAAACAGGCGCAGCTATTCAATAGGCATAGTAGTGCCTAAATTAGCCAATAGTTTTTTTTCGCAGGCTATTGCAGGTATTGAATCTATTGCTTACGAACGGGGTTACCATACCATTATTACCCAAACGCATGATTCGTCCGAAAGAGAATTGATCAACGTTAATCACCTGGCGCAACGCTCGGTTGATGGGTTGTTGATATCCATGTCGGCGGGTACATCTGATTATGGTTTCTTGAAACAACTACATAATGATGGGTTGCCAATAGTTTTTTTCGACAGGATCATTGATGAGATTGAAACTTTTAAGGTAACATCTGATAATTTTAGCGGTGCCTATAACGCTACTGAATCGCTTATCAAATCTGGGCGTAAAAAGATAGCGCTGTTATCCAATGCCCCTCAGCTATCTATCACCAACGAGCGTTTGTCAGGCTATATGAAAGCTTTGGCCGATTACCACATCCCTTTCAGGGCCGAATTGATAAGAAATTGCAGCAAAGGCGGCAATGATTACCAGGAGGTTGAAGACGCTGTAAAAGATCTGTTAGCCGCAACTGACAAACCTGATGCTATATTTATCAGCAGCGACCGTATCAGCATATCCTGCATAAGAGCTTTAAAAAGTCTAAACTTCGATCCAAAAGAAATAGCCATTGCCGGTTTCTCCAATTCGGACGTGGTAGATCTTTTGCACCCCTCGCTATCTTATGTAAAACAAAAGTCTTTCGAAATGGGCCAAATCGCTGTCGAAATGTTGTTAAGATTAATCGAAAGCAAATATCCCATTACAGAATTTGAAACAAAGATCCTGGATACAGAACTACACCTGATCAAGTAAACTTCTTACAATTGCTTTTTATCCGCCTCGGCCAGTTTGGTGTTGGGTAGTTGATCGCTATTGAACACCTTAAAATTCTTCACTTTATTCAGCATAAATATAGATGCGCCATCTGCTTTTTGGGCACGGATATGTTGAAAGTCTGCACCATCTACATTATCTAAAACGAATGCCGGGCGTAGGTCTTCCTTCATATAGCTAACCTCCACATCGCTCATTTTTAGATCTTTCACATTACGGATGAAGAAACCGTAAGCTGGTGTGGTGCCAAATTGGTCGGGCTCTGGATAGCTTTTTATTAACGCGGGAACCTCGTTAGCAGCCTGCTCTTTGGTACCACCACCTTTAAAATAAATGCGGATGTTGTTTAATGTCAGGTCCTCAATATCATGACCGGGTATCCCGCTGATAATTGCCGCTTGTTTTGCCGTTACATCATAAGCTATAATATTACTCAAAATAACCCGGTGTAACTGGCTAAACGGAAATCCTTCGGGCCCGCGCTGCCGCGCACCTAAACGTATAAAAATTGGCGCGTTCGGGATATCGCGCATAGTTATATTGCTAACGGTAATATCCTCTAATGCGGCGCCGTCAACAGTCTCCAAACAAAAACCGCGGCAATGGTCAAATGTGCAATTTGTTATAGCTATGTTCTTAAATCCCCCGTTTGATTCTGTACCCAGCTTGATACGGCCCGTACCACCTCTGGTGGTCTTTTTAAAAGTTCCATCTAATAGGCTACCTTCATCATAGCCCGATACATTGCAGCCATTAATAGTCACATTCTCCAGTACACGTGGATAATTTAACGAATAATCACATTTCAATACAATACCATCATCGCCGGGCGAGTTAACGCTGCAATTTGATATATGTACGTTTTTACTGGATATCAAATCAATACCATCACGATTGGTATCCATTTTAATGTTATCGATAGTAGTATTATCAACCGCGGTCAGCAAAAAGCAAAACCAGCCGCCGTGCGCTATAGTAAAATCTTTAAATATTACATTACGGCATAATTTAAGGCAAATAGATTTATTGCCCGATCCATTATTCAGATCTTTTTTATCATCCTTTATTAAGCCTTTGCCCCAAATACGGCCCGGACCTAATATGGAAATATCGTGTAGGTTTTCACCAAGTATCAGGCTGTTATGAAAATGACTATGGCCGTAATCCTGGTAAACCTCGTTCTCACCTTTTTCGGGCAGATCATATTGCCCCTCGCTCATAGCGGCGGCAACTATCGTTGCTCCCTGATCTAAATATAAAGCTATATTACTTTTAAGATGTATAGTTACCGACAGGTAATCGCCGGCAGGGAAATATACCGTACCGCCACCGGCCGCGCTGGCCGCGTCAATAGCTTTATCAATAGCCTTGGTGTCAATGTTTTTGCCATCGCCTTTGGCGCCATATTTTTTTACGTTGTAAACAGGGGCCTGTGCCCTTGCTATTTGTAAAATTGAAAAAAGCAGGATAAATGTGCCCGTAAGTGTGCGATATAGTGTGGTCATAAATAATTGGTCTATTAAATTGGTTTATTAACAAGTGCTATATTAATGTTTTACAACTACAGAACACTTTATCGTTTATTAAAAATTTATGCAATCGTTGCCGATATAACTAATCATTTATGAGTAATTATAGGTTTTTAAGCAAGCTATTCATCATTCTTGGTGTCATGGTAGCCCATTCGTTTATGGCATAAGGTTGATGTACTTATTTTACTACCACTGAAGTGATACTTTCACCCCATCAGGACTATTATCAAAACTCAAAAAGCTTGTTTTGCCAACAGCATCCCATGAGGTTTTAACATCAGTAATAGTTTTACCTGTGGCATCTGTGACTATTATCTTTTTGGGTTGTGTCGGCAGCAATATCCGCATAGCATTGGTAGTATTCAACGGGCTTTTTGCAATAAACGAATAACTGTTTTTTTCTACCTGCTCGTCATATACGCGTGCTGCTGTGGCCAATACCTGTGGCATTAGTGGATTGGGCGCTTTATCTATATTGTAAAAATAGCCTTGCTGGCCGGGTTTTATTTGTTTTTGGCTGATGACAGGCAAGGTAGGGTCATACAGATCAATGAGTTTCCCTTTTATCGTATAAGGATCGGCATTAACACTTTCGTCCATCACCGAAACGATTTCGTAAGGCCCGCGATTAAGGTAAAGACTGTTTTTGTATTTAACCTTTTGCCCGGTAAGCTGCTGATACAAGGTTTCTACCTTTCCGCGCAACTCGCCATCGCGATCACTTTCCATTACAAACTCTTTAGGGTCGCGGCGGATGATACAGATCTTGCCTTTATCAACTTTATAGGTACCGGCTTTGGGGTTTGTGCCGATGCCTAACTTATCAAACAGATCATCAGCAGGGCATTTGTATTTTTTGCTGCCTTTGTTCCACCATTCCTGTACTGATTGGAAGGCATCGTCATCTCGCCCCGAATAAACTATGATGCCACCATTGCGTACCCATTTAGCCAAATGCTGGTGTGCTTCTTCGGTCATCGGCTTCATGTTAGAGTATGACATCAGCAGGATCTTGGTATCGGCCAGGGCCTTTGCATACCCAACATTTTCAATATGCACAATATCCACAGGCACCCCCCTTTTCAGGAACGGCATTGCCTCGCCAAAAAAGTTTGACAGTTGCGGGTCCATCAGTTTATTGTCTGACGGCACACGGTTAAACATGCCTGATGTTTCGTAAAAACTAGAGTAATAAGGATCGGCCCAGGCCTTGCCATCATCATGCGTTGGCAATCGTTGGAACATCATGGAGTTACCCATCATTACGCTGATACCTTGTGTACCTGATGTTTTATTTTTCGAGGTTTTGATGTCGTTCAATGAGTTAATCATCACCATCATTTGGGTTGAATAACTCTTGGGCATACCTGCCCGCTCATTACTGGTACGGCTGCCAAAATACTTACCATCGAATATGCGATCGGGCCATGGCATTACCTCATAATTATCCACATCCGGAAAAAACAGCTCGGCAGTAAAAGTGGTTTGATAGTTCTTTTTGTAATCGCTCCAATCGCGGCGGGTATCTTCTACAGGGTCGTTCTCAAAAAAAAGTTTACGGCCAGTAGGTGCTGTCATCGATTTCATGCAGCAATATTCCAAGAAAGCTGTCTCAAATGATCGTTCTTTGGCAATACCGTTAAAATAATTAGGCTCGCGGGCAGTACCGGTCCATGATTGTACAATGTAACCATCCACACAATCCAGCGATGCCAAACTGGCTTCCGGGCTAACAATTTGCCACATCGAATAATTGATGAGCGAGTGTGTAGGTACATAGCAGCGCACATTCATCCCTTTGCTCTTGCCGTACTCTTTAGCATAGGTAAATGATTCTTTAAGCGCCCGATAGAATAAATAGTACTTTAATTTGTTCGACAGGTAGGTATTCTCTGCCGACTCGTGCTGAGGCCTCCAGTCGAACCCATAATAATCTTTCCACTCGCGCTTAAATCCTTCGCTATAGCCGGATTTTGCCCAAAATTCGGGCTCTTCCAGGTAAATAGCATCAACGCCGGCATCTATTACTTTCTTGATGACCTGCTCTTTGTAGTATTTTAAAAAATTCATGGTAGGTACAACGTAGGGCGTGTTTTTGCCATGCCATACGGTATCACCATTCATCATTTTTTGTCCTTCGTCAAAATGCTGCTTGCCATCCCATCGGCCCATAAAGTAATCCTGGTAACCACCCCAGGCCATACCTGTCATAAAAGCTACCTGGTATCCGTGGTCGCGCCATGATTTTACCCTTTGCTCAAATTGCCCCGGCCTGCCGCCCGCGCCATAAACAATAGCTACGTCAGCCCTTGAGTCGGTAGTTGCTCTCCATGCGGCACCTGTTTGAAACGTGGTTTTTTCTTTATTGATTGGCCCGGCAGCCTGCTTTGTTGTTTGAGCCCAACCTGATACAGTTGTTAACGATAAAAAAATCATCGCGCAAGCGACAACTCTCCTATCATTCTTTTGTGCCTTTTTTGACATAAATGGTTCTTTAGGATTATAATTATTGGTTAGCTCTAAATTAGTCTTTATTGCCATTTCACTCTGTATCAATTTTGTTTCGGTTTTTTAAATCTAGTTTAAATTATAGTGGCCTTCTAACCAGGCGTAACGGGCCAGTATTTCCAACATTCCGCCGTGCTCAACTAAATTTTGTACCCCATCACGGCCGATAAATAAGCCTTGTTCGTTCTTCTCGGTTTTCAGGGAATTGTCCAGGCATTTTTTAAAGCCTATAATGTATTTAGTGTCTTTATTGAATTTTAACAAATGCTGATAAGCTCTTAGCAATACGGCGTTAAACCAATAACCATCTCTAAATTTATCGCGGCCATAAAAGAAAGTCAATGAGCTATCGGCAATGGCATTTGCTTCGTCCAGGTATTTTTTATCCTTTGTAATCTCGTATAGGTACACATACGACTCTAGCATGGTACCGGTATTGTAAGAGAACGTGGCTTTGCCTATACTACCGTTGCGTACACGTATATTATCATAGTATAACTTTGCCGGGGTTTGCAGTTTACTATTTGTCCAGTTCACAATCTTTAAGGCAGTGTCCAGGTAAGCTTTATTTTTTGTAGCCTGATACAATTGCAATGCATCCGTAGCGGCTCGACCACCCGCCACGAACCGATGGTTCAGTCATGCGCGCCCAGGATGTCGCCTTCTGGCGGAAGTGCG
>DHIR01000003.1:5466-7589 GCA_002403905.1 Mucilaginibacter sp. UBA4741 | reverse complement strand
TTGGTATTGATTGAGCCAAATGGTGTTTTCTGTCAACTTTACATCGATAGCTGTCTGTCCATCAGGTGTTTGGTATATAATAATTTGATCGGTCGCCATAAAATTTAAAATTAAGTGTTTTTTTAATAAAATATTCAACGTTAAGGATCATTATTTTAAGAAAGATTTTAAGACTACAATCTTAAAATATCCCTCTTTAAATGATGTTGTTTTAGGAAACCTTTAATAGGCCATCTTCCCCGAAAATTCGCTTTTCCAAATCCTTCATATTATTGCTGACTTTCTTTTGTGTAATCTTTGCATAGATCTGCGTGGTGCGGATGGAATTATGCCCCAGCATTTTGCTGACCGTTTCAATGGGTACATCATTTTCCAGCGTTACCGTTGTCGCAAAAGTATGACGGGCGGTATGCGTAGTCAATTCCTTTTTAAAACCACAAATGGCAGCGATCTCCTTTAGATAGGCATTGTATCGCTGGTTGGTATTGACAGGCAACAGGCAATGATTAGCCAGACAATAACGGTGCTGTTTGTATTTGTCCACTATTTCCTGTGCAATGGGCAACAGGGGCAAGGTTTCAGTGTTATCAGTTTTTTGCCTTTCTTTTAATATCCAGTTTTTGCCATCTATTCCCCTGATGATGTCAGTGGGTTCCATGCTATAAACATCACTGTAAGCAAAGCCGGTAAAACAACAAAATATATATACATCCCTAACTTCCCGCAATCGGGTGATCAACGGTTTATTATACATGTCCATGATTTCGTGCATAGTTAGCCTTTCCCGTTCCGGCTGGTCATAAGTGCAGCTAAATTCCTGGATCGGGTTAATCGTCAGCCAACCACGTTCTACGCACTTCTTTAACACTTGCTTCGTGTTCTTTACGTATTTCATAGCCGTATTGGAGCTGATCTCATTGGTGTCAGTCAGCATCAGGTAATCCAAAAAATCTTCCGCAAAGGCAAAGCGGATATCCTTTAGGTTCAAGTCGGTTTTTCTATATTCATGTTTCAGAAAAGGGACAAGCTTGTTACGGAGCGTGCGCCATCTTTTCAGGGTTCCGGCAGACCTTTTGTTTTTATTGACCTTTTCCTCGAACTTGGTAATCACATAATCCACCGCAAAAAATAAAGTCTTTTCGGGTTCTTTATCTTCTGTCATTTTGCCCTGGTAGGAGCGTTTGACCATATCCGCATTAACGAGGAGATGCTGGCTTTCCAGTACATCAAAGTGCCTGTTCAAATTTACTTTTGCCTTATCAATAGCATTATTGATGGCCTGGACTTCTGCCGTTTTTCCTGCAGCCCGGTTAGTTTCCTGGCTCCAAAGTCCGGGTGAAATCTTTTTTCCGAGCGACAATTCGGCCCTTTTGCAGTTCAACGTCAGCCGGATGGTGATGGGAGCTAAACCATCTTTTAACTTAGATTTTTCCAAAAGGAATAAAATTGACAATTTTTCATTGACTTTCATAACAAATAATTAATGGGTTAAACGAATAGCTCGTTCTTCCAAAACACCTGATAATCAATCCGTAAAAGTGCTTCGAGGGTACCAATTTAAGAAGATAAAAAGGTACCCTCATAGGTACCCTTGAACCTTGTTAAAACTTGATTAAATTTGATATGCTTTTTTGTGAGAAACCGCGTTTTTGATGGTTTAAACGCAAAAAAGCCTCACATTGTGAGGCTTTTTGTGATCCCGCTGGGGCCTGAAGTATTTATGGATGGCGGCCACGTACACAAATACACCAAAGATATTTATGCAACCCAAACGTGGAAACAATCCTATGAGGGTGACGGTCCGTTTTACCAACTGGGTTTTATGCTGATAAACAACGCGCCAACCCACACCCGGACCTGGAGCCAGCAATTGTTCTTTCCGGTTGAATTGAGTTTACGAACCATTGATCATCAGCTTAAATTATGCCGTAACCCAATAGACGGCATCAAACAATTACGTTATGACCCGCACCTTTGGACAAACACTACCCTAAAACCGGGCGAGAATATCCTCGACAAAATACAGGGTGACGTGTTTGAAATGGTGGCTAATATTAACGTAGGCAGCGCCAAACAGATCTCCTTTACCATCCGTGGCGAAAAGGCAGTCTACAATGTAAAGG
>DHIR01000003.1:0-5325 GCA_002403905.1 Mucilaginibacter sp. UBA4741 | reverse complement strand
ACAATGTAAAGGAGAAAGAGCTGCAGTTTTTAGACAGCAAAACTAAGGTTGATGCGCCCGGCAATAAACTTTCGCTGCGATTTATAATCGACCGAAATTCGGTAGAGATCTACGGCGACCAGGGCGAGGCTAATATTACCCGCTTGTTTTATCCGGATCAGACTAACCGTAATTTAGGATTGGAAGTAACGGGCGGACAAAGTGAAATTACTAACCTTGAACTTTATCGCCTGGAATCGATCTGGTTAAAACGCGAGCAGGAATTGGGTTATCAAAAAGAAATTCAGCCGATTAAATAAACATCATATAAAATGAAAAACAGAAAGATCAATTATAGCCTTTTATTAATCGCCTTCGTTTTTTTGGCCTTTGTCGCCAACGCATCTGATATAAAAATTAAGATCACCAAAACCTATTTAAATATCCCGGTAGGAAAACAGGCCCGGATGAAGTTGATAAAAATTTATTCGGGCAACAAGGAACTGCGCGAATTTCCTGTTCAATTGGCCGAGCAAAAGGTTGATTACTGGATCTTTATTGATGTCAACGAGTTTAAAGGCAAAACCATAACCCTCACCAGCTATGCCAGTACCGCAGCTTTGAAAAGAATTTATCAGGCCGATAAAATTGCCGGAGCAGATAGCTTGTATAAAGAAAGCAATCGTCCGCAATTCCACTTTACGGTAAAGAGGGGTTGGAATAATGATATTAATGGCCCTATTTACTATAAAGGCACTTACCACTTATTTTGGCAGGCATTCCCTTTTGGTAACTCGTGGTACACCGCATATATGTATTGGGGCCATGCCACCAGTAAAGATATGTTGCATTGGACAGAAACGGCTCCGGCTTTAATGTTGGATAGTTTGGGCTCGCCATGGTCGGGCACCGCGGTTATCGATAAGAACAATGACGGTGGCTGGGGTAAAGATGCAATGGTGCTTTATTATACAGCTTTTGATGTAGTATCGGGCGGTAAACAGGTGCAATGTATTGCCTACAGTACAGATGGCGGGAAAACTTTTAAACGCTATAAAGGAAACCCCGTTATTGATAGTAATGACGAAATGCACAGCAATGATACCCGCGACCCAAAAGTGTTTTACTACGAGCCAACAAAAACCTGGGTAATGGTTCTTTTTGAGCGCGATGGCTTATCCTTCTACAATTCGAAGGATATGAAAACATGGAGCAAACAAAGCCATTTTAAGGGCCTGCATGAATGCCCTGATTTTTTTGAAATGGCTGTTGATGGAAACCTGGCTAACAAGAAATGGGTGTTGCATGGCGGTAGTTCAGATTATTATATAGGGACGTTTGACGGTAAAGAATTTCACCCAGAAAGCCCGCGCTTAAGTTATGCGAAAGGCGACCTATATGCCGCCGAATCATTTGCTAACATGCCCGGCGACAGGCATGTACAAATGGCCTGGGGACGCATTGAGCACCCGGGTATGCCCTTTAACCAGATGATGCTGTTCCCCACCGAGTTTTCTTTAAATACGACAAAGGATGGATTAAGACTTTACGCCAACCCAATAAAAGAGATAGAAACTTTACACACCCTTATCAAAGAATTTGGGAATGCAACGTTGAGAGAGGCTAATACTATCTTAAAGAATATTAAGCCCGGCCCGCTGCATATAAAAATGTCGACAGAAACTAAAAGCGGCCAAAATATTAGACTGTTTTACCAGGGAAATGAGCTGGCAAATTTCACAGCGCAGGATCTACCTAATGAACGTAACAATATTGAAATATTAATAGACAAAACCGTTGCTGAGATTTTTATAAACAACGGAGAACAGTATATTGTGAAAAAATTAGGAACACCATTAAACGATACGGGGCTATCATTTCAGGTGGATGCCAATTTTCAGCAGGATAATCCGGGGGCGTTTATAAAGAAAATAATGATATACCAAATGAAGTCGGTTTGGTAACTATGAATTAACAGAAATTGTACCTTTAAGCATATAATATCGCTATGAAAAAATTAAAATTTGGTTTAGTGGCCCTATTGGCCGTTGCAGGTTCGGCAGTTATTATTTCATGGCGGGGCAATGCACCCAAGCCGGTTCATAAACAACAGGATAAAAAGCGCCCTAACATCATCGTGATCTTGTCAGACGATATGGGTTTCTCAGACCTTGGCTGCTATGGTGGCGAGGCCGAAACCCCCAACTTAAATATGCTGGCAAAAGAAGGCTTACGTTATACCCAATTTTATAATACGGCTAGATGCTGCCCGTCCCGCGCGTCATTGATGACGGGGTTAGACCCGCACCAGGCCGGTATGGGCTGGATGACCTCCAATGATTTTAAATTACCCGGTTACCGCGGCGACCTCAGCCATAATGCCGTTACTATTGCCGAAGTGTTAAAATCGGCTGGCTATGAAACCGCAATGACCGGCAAGTGGCATTTAAACTACGACCCCAAGCCAAATAGCAATAAACAGAACTGGCCGCTGCAACGCGGGTTCGACCATTATTACGGTATCATCTTGGGTGCTGCCAATTATTTTGATCCGGGATATTTGACCCGTGGGAATACTTTGGTAAATACCACTAACGACCCCGAATATCACCCGGAACACTATTATTTTACCGACGCGATATCAGACAATTCAGTCAAGTTTATCAAGGAGCGCGATAAAAGCAAGCCGCTATTTATGTATGTAGCGTACACCGCCGCACACTGGCCCATGCAAGCGCCTGACGCAGCCATTGCCAAGTACAAGGGCCGTTTTGATAAAGGCTGGGAAGAGTTGCGCCACGAGCGTTTAGAGCGCATGAAAAAACTGGGCGTTATTAAACAGGACGAAGAGCTATCACCATTTGATGGCAAGCCCTGGGCCAGCGAGCCGGATAAACCGGCCATGCTGCGCCGTATGGAAACCTACGCGGCTATGATAGATGTGATGGACCAGGGGATAGGCCGCATTATTAAACAATTGAAGGCCGATGGTATGTACGATAATACGCTGATCTTCTTTTTACAGGATAACGGCGCCTGCGCCGAGATCATTGGCAATGGCGAAGTAAGGCCGGTAGCGCCAAATCCTAACCGGGTGCGCAAATTGGGTCCGGATTCGCTGATCTATTCCATCAAACCCGTAACCACCCGGGATGGCAAGCTGGTAATGCAGGGTAGAAACGTAATGGCCGGCCCGGCGGATACTTATGTGTCTTATATGCAGGAATGGGCCAATGTATCAACCACGCCATTGCGTAAGTTTAAACATTACGTGCATGAGGGTGGGATCTCTACCCCGCTGATTGTACACTGGCCGGATGGCCTAAAAGCCAAAGGCGAAATGCGCGGGCAAGCCGGGCACGAAATGGATATTATGCCAACCATACTGGATATTACTAAAACGCCTTACCCCAAAACTTATAACGGGCATGATATTACCCCGGTTGAAGGTAAAAGCCTGGTGCCTAGTTTTGATAATAAACCCATACAACGCGAAGCCATTTACTGGGACCATGAAATGAATAAAGCCGTACGCATGGGCAACTGGAAACTGGTAAGCGAGGCCGACCTTAAAGGCATGACCTATACCTCGGCACCGTGGGAGCTGTACGATATCAGCACCGACCGCAGCGAGCTCAACAACGTAGCCGCCCAACACCCCGACCTGGTTAAAAAAATGAATGATATGTGGGAAGCTTATGCCAAACGTTGTAATGTATTGCCGGGGCCGTGGAAGAAAGTGGAGTAGGGAATAAATTGCTATTGGCGCACGCGGCACGCATGCGCTCGGGGGCTTTTTTATTAGGCTATTATTATCAGACTTTGAATAGTTTTTGCAATGATTTCTCTGTCCTTATTTATAATTAGAATATAGTCTTGTAATAGTTTAATTATTCGACTTATCCCTTCGCTCTTTTTCTTTTCTTTATTAGGAGCGTTTCCTTCCGATGCATCAATTAAGGTTGCTATTTCAAAGTTAAACTGTTGAATCATTTCATTAGCTACCGAAATTTTACTGATCTTAAAATATATATCTGCAGATGTTATCGTATGCGTCCTATCTATTATTGATTCGTTATGTTCTGCCATTATTTGTACGGCATTTTCATAAATGAGATAGGCTTGCTCACTTTCAAATTCTCCCATTTTTTGAAACTTATTTAAAATACCTTCAAAAAGCAATAAAGCAACACCTGTAAATTCGTAATGACGCTCACCTATTGATATTATTTTTTCATAAGAAAATTTATATTTATCATTTTTTGATCTCCTTGATTCGACAATATATTGTGCTATAAATGATATACCTGCACCTACAGATGTAGCTAATAAAATGGTAAATGTATCTTCCATATGCTAATATTATTGTGAATTATTTTTGCGAAAATGGGCGCAATATATTTGAATATACTAATATATGAATTTCAGTGTTACCGTACTTTTTTTATGCCCATTAAGCCCAAAACTGGCGCAAGGTACTGTAGGGCCGCCAAGCGGGTAAAGGCTACTTGTGCCTAATTAGCACACCTACCTCGAACTCTCCACCGTATACACAAAGCTATTGGCTTTGTAATAGCCCAGGTTATATTCAATGGGGCGTTCGCCGTGGTCAAAAACGAAGCGTTTGCGGTATAGTACGGGGCTGCCAACCGGGATCTTTAATTTGCCGGCAATAAATTCATCGGCAGCAGTAGCGCTTATTTCTTCTTTGGATAGGGTAGCAAAAACCGAGTGTTGGGTTTCCAGCATTTCGTAAAGCGGCATTTTAAAATCCTCTTCGCCGGTTAGGCCAACCCGCGGATGGAAATAAGATACAAAATACACAAAAGGTTCGTCGGTATTACCTCTAACCTTTTCCATCTTTAACACCTTGCGGTCGGGTTTTATCTCGAAGAAATCAACCATTGCCTCATCAGGCAATACCCATGAAATATTTAATTCAAAGTTTTTAACGGTAATGCCCCGCAGCTTCATCTCCTGCGAAAAGCTTAGCCAGTTGTTTGATTTGGAGCTTACAACAGATTTGGCAACTTTGGTCCCGGTACGTTTTTTACGCACCAGCAATCCCTCAAAAACCAGTTTGTTAATAGCCTGGCGCAGTGTAGAGCGCGATATGGCCAGTATCTTAGCCAGCTCCACCTCGTTAGGGAAAATCTTGCCGTTTTGATACTCTTCTTCAGCTATCATTTTACGCAAAAGCATTTCGGCCTGTGCGTGCAGGGGTATGGGGCTTTTATGATCGATGGAATACCTCATGTTATTTAATAATTTACAATTATAAGATTTTAGTGGATATGTATGTACATAAAAGTAGTACAAAAAAACCTCACCTAAATCCTCTCCAAA
>DHIR01000278.1:32420-35129 GCA_002403905.1 Mucilaginibacter sp. UBA4741 | reverse complement strand
GCGACTTAAGCGTATATACCTAATAATTTATTTAGAATTTAGCTGTATATAAATATAAAATACAGTGGAACAATTTGATATCGATTGTCGTATAAAGCAATATCACAATTAATTTTGACGATGCAAACCAGATCCAAGCAGTTACTTGTAGTCACCGAAGATGCAGCAAGTATTACAATCCCTTTTAAAAAGAACGTTGTAAACGTTAACAGCCTTAGCCGTATTTTTCCGGCAATACATGAGTTGAAGCCTGTCGGTATTGTACTTGATTATGACTTCATAGGCAGCGAGACCGAAAAGGTTTTGCGCCGCCTTACATCCAACCCGTTTTACAGTGGTATAAAAATATATTGCTATAAATCTCGCCCGCATACCAAGGTTGATGGTTTGTTAACCGTCCTTGGTGTTAAGCAATTTATTTATGCCGATACCGCTAAAAAGCAAAGGTCAAATATCACCAGCAAACTGTTTGGTTATGTGTTAGATGGTGTAATGGCTCCTAAGCTTATTGATACCGCTCATTAATCTATCCACTCAAACTTAGTGTATGGCACTAATACTTCAGGGACTTTAATACCTTTTTCTGTCTGATTATTTTCTAACAATGTGGCTACAATACGAGGTAAAGCCAAAGCACTGCCATTTAGCGTATGCGCCAATTGGGTTTTACCCTCGGCATTACGAAAACGTAGTTTTAACCTATTACTCTGAAAAGTTTCAAAATTTGACACAGATGATACCTCCAGCCAACGCTGTTGCGCGGCACTCCAGGTTTCCATATCATAAGTCAGGGCTGATGTAAAACCCATATCTCCACCGCAAAGGCGCAACACTCGGTAAGGTAAGCCCAGTTTTTGCAATAAACTTTGCACATGCAAGCTCATTTGCTCCAATACATCGTATGATGTTTCGGGATTAACAACCTGTACTATTTCTACCTTATCAAATTGGTGCAAACGGTTCAAACCACGCACATGCGCGCCATAAGAACCCGCTTCGCGGCGGAAACATGGTGTATGCCCGCAATTTTTAATAGGCAACTCATCCGCTTTTAAAATCACATCGCGGTATAAGTTGGTGATGGGTACTTCGGCGGTAGGTATCAGGTATAAATTATCTTCGGTAACAAAATACATCTGGCCCTCTTTATCAGGCAACTGCCCCGTGCCAAAGCCCGATGCTTCGTTAACCATTAGCGGTACGCTTACTTCTTTGTAGCCTGCTTTCTCGGCTTCGTCTATAAAGAAATTGATCAACGCACGTTGCAACTTTGCGCCTTTATTAGTATAAACCGGGAAACCGGCACCGGTTATTTTAACGCCCAACTCAAAATCTATCAGTTTATATTTAGCGGCAAGCTCCCAATGCGGTAAGGCATTGGCCGGGAGTTGGGGGATAGCACCATTCTCCAAAACCACTTCATTTTCCTCGGGCGCTAAGCCTTTGGGTACAGAGCTATGCGGTAAATTTGGCAATAAAACCAGTTTTTGCTGCAAATCATCTTCAATGCCGGTTAATTGTTCGCCAAGCTCTTTTATATTATCCTTCCTGGTAGCGGCTATCACTTTCCATGTATCCGCTTCAACTTGTTTGCCCGTACGCATCAACTCACCGATCTTTTTGGCAGCGGCGTTAACTTCTGCCGAAGCATTGTCGAAACTGGTTTGAGTTTGGCGGCGCTTATCATCCAATTGGATAACCTCATCAACCAAATCAGGCTGTTTAAAATTTTTTACAGCCAAACGTTCTAAAACCTGTTCCCTGTTATCGCGGATATAACTAACTTGCAGCATTGATATTATTTTTAGGCAAAGATATAATCAGTTGGCGGTTTGCAGTGTTCAGTTTGCAGTTTTTTTGTATTATGCAGATTTTAAACTGAAATTGAGCTATGCCCACTACAAACTAAAAACTGCAAACTAAAAAAATGACCGGCAAACTATACCTTGTACCCACCCCAATAGGCAACTTGGAGGATATGACCTTTAGGGCCATACGCGTTTTAAAAGAGGCTGATTTAATATTGGCTGAAGATACCCGCACATCGGCACCTATGTTGAAGCATTTTGATATTCATCAAAAGGTATTTTCGCATCATCAGCATAATGAGCATCAATCATCAAACGAGATCGTGAAGTTTTTACTGGAAGGTAAAAATATCGCGCTGATATCTGACGCGGGTACACCTGCGATATCTGATCCCGGTTTTTACCTGGTGCGCGAAGCTTTAAAATATGATATCCCGGTTGAGTGCCTGCCCGGTGCCACGGCTTTTGTACCGGCGTTGGTTAACTCGGGGTTTCCTACGGATAAGTTTTGTTTTGAAGGATTTTTACCGTTAAAGAAAGGCCGCCAAACGCGTTACAAGTTTTTGGCGGATGAGGAACGGACCATTATACTTTATGAGTCGCCGCACCGTTTGTTAAAAACGCTGGATGAGATGGCAACTTATTGGGGTGCAGAACGACAAATATCTGTATCGCGCGAGTTGACCAAAATGTTTGAGGAAACCGTGCGCGGCACCGTTACCGAAGTTAAAACCTATTTTGAAACCCATCCCGTAAAAGGCGAGTTTGTGATTTGCATTGCGGGGGCCTCACCCAAACCCTTTCTAAAGGAGAGGGCTTAAAAGTCGAAATAAAATGAAATTCATCTCAAAAATAAATAATTTAAAGTCTTCCCAACCGAGGGAGATTTAGAGGGGGCTTA
>DHIR01000278.1:31766-32269 GCA_002403905.1 Mucilaginibacter sp. UBA4741 | reverse complement strand
GGAGATTTAGAGGGGGCTTATGAAGAAAAATATCCTACTATCCGTATTCTCAGGCCTGTTGCTTTGGTTAGCCTGGCCCCCAATGCACTATACTACTATATTTTTATTTTTCGCCCTGGTGCCTATGCTGGTAGCGATAGAAAACATCATTAAATCAACCTCGACAAAAAAAGGGAAGTTGATATTTAACACCACTTTCCTGGGATTTTTTATCTGGAACACGTTAAGTATTTACTGGGTATATAACTCGCTAAAAATTGTAGGCGAGTTTGTGGCTATACCTATTTCATTAATTCCCTATGCGCTTGGCCCGTTGTTAATGGCAACTGCCTGCTGGCTTTATTATAGATTAAGGTTAGCAACTAATCGCAACTGGAGTTTAGCCGGTTTAGTTTGCTTTTGGATAGGCTACGAATACCTGCACCAAAGCTGGGATCTTAGCTTCCCGTGGATGACTTTGGGTAACGGTTTTGCGGCTACCCACCAATGGGTACAATGGTATG
>DHIR01000278.1:26839-31647 GCA_002403905.1 Mucilaginibacter sp. UBA4741 | reverse complement strand
CCCACCAATGGGTACAATGGTATGAGTACACCGGCGTTTATGGCGGCACCATTTGGATATGGATAATCAACATACTGATATTTTTAATTTATAGCGGACTTAGCGAGGCGCAAACCAAACCTGTAAGGAAAAAATTAATTACTTCGTTAATTGCAATATTGGTATTGCCATTGAGCTTTTCCCTATACCGATATAGCAGCTATCAGGAACAAAACAACCCATCAAACATAGTAGTAGCGCAGCCTAATATTGACCCCTACGCCAAAGGCGGCGATATACCTGCCTACCAGCAGGTGGAGACTTTAACCAAGCTGTCTGACTCATTAGGACAAGTTAATACCGAGTTCTTCCTATGGCCCGAAACGGCGATACCTGATCCTATCAATGAGGACCATATCCGCACCAATAATTACTTTGTGCAGGCGCAGCACTTTTTATCTAAATACAAAAACGGCACCATTATAACCGGTGCCGAAACTTATAAGCTATATAATATTCAACAAACTAAAACAGCTAATCCAATTCCGGGTACCAGCCAGTTTATAGATAGTTATAATACAGCTGTAAGTATTGAAAACTCGGCCGAGGTGCATTTTTACCATAAATCAAAACTGGTGCCGGGTGCCGAGTCTTTGCCTTTTCCAAATGCTTTAGCATTTTTAAAACCGGTGTTTGCACATCTGGGTGGCGCAACCGGAACTTATGCAGGACAAGACGAGCCAAGCGAGTTATACTCGGCCAGCGGTATTGGAGCCGCGCCGGTTATTTGTTACGAATCTATCTGGGGCGAGTGGGTAGCTAAATCTGTACGTAACGGTGCCCAGTTTATAGCTATTATTACCAATGATGGCTGGTGGGAAAACACATCAGGCAAGGACCAGCACCTGGATTACGCCAAACTACGTGCTATCGAAACACGACGCTGGGTTTGCCGATCAGCCAACACCGGGATCTCCGCTTTTATTAACCAGCGGGGCGATATTGTACAACAAACCAAATGGTGGACCAAAACTGCTATTAAACAAAACATCAACCTAAATTCTGATATAACTTTTTATGTTACCCATGGCGATTATCTACCTAAAACCGCAAGTTTATTGGCTGTATTGCTGGCATTACTTTTATTGGTTAGGGTGCGGATAAAGCGCAAGGCAGCGTAACCGTACTCAAGTGGTACCATAGTACCTTGGTACAATTATGGGTACAGCAAACATGCGTATACCTATCGCTTGGTAACGCTCTTGGCCACTAAGGCTCATTACTTTTTCATCAAAAGGGACGGCAATGAATCGCAGACTCCTTAACCATTCATTGCCGTTGGCTTCAAGCCAACGGATAAAGAGCCATTAAAACAGGGATTTAGCCAAAATAGCGACAATTTGATTCGCGTCCCCAAAAAAATACCACTACCTTACATGGTATTTTTTATATTTTTGTTAAAAATATTTTATTATGGCAGAAATAAGCATGACCAACAAAGAGTGGGAACGCGTTAAAATTAAAGTGCAGCGTAAGTACAACCATTTAACAGATGCGCAGTTAAACTATACAGAAGGGCAGGAAGATGCGCTGATAAGCAACATAATGAAGCTGGTTAATCGTAACCGCGAATATGTGGTATTCACCTTAAAAAAAGCTTTGGTGAATATTGACAATAATAGGTTATAAAATGAGTTAACTATTTTATAGGCAGTTTTTTGTAGCTTTATATTTAAAGATTTTTATTTAATGAAAAAGGGTGTGATAGTTAAGTATAAAAGGTTCATTTTATCTGCGGGTATAATAGCATTATCCCTGGGTATATGGAGTTTTAGTGATGACCTGTTCCAGATATCAAAAAACCTGGAGGTATTTGCATCCTTATATAAAGAGGTTAACATTAATTATGTTGATGATATTAACTCGGCCAAATTTTTAAAGACCGGCGCTGACGCCATGCTTGATGGCCTGGACCCTTACACCGAGTTTGTACCCGAATCTGAAATTGAAGATTATAAGCTGCACTATGTAAGTACACAATATGGCGGCATTGGCGCAAGCGTTTTCTCACGCAACAACAAAGTATATGTATCGAGCGTGTTCGAAGGTTTCCCGGCCCAAAAAGCAGATATACGCCCCGGCGACCAGGTTATCAAAATAAATGATATTGTATTGGATGGCAAAAACAGCGACCAGGTTAGCCAGTTATTAAAAGGATCAAAAGGCGCTATAGTAAAACTATTGGTTAAGCGCGATAATGAAGATAAACCGGTTGAAAAGGACCTGGCACGCGATGAAATTAAACAACCTAACGTATCATACTATGGTATGGTTGATGGTAATATGGGTTATATAAAACTGGATAGGTTTTTAGAAAACTCGGCCCAGGAAGTAACCGACGCGCTTATCGCCGTAAAAAAGAATAACCCTAACGGTATCATATTAGACCTACGCTCGAACGGTGGTGGTATATTGCAGGAAGCGGTAAAAATTGTTAATCTTTTTGTACAAAAGGATATTGAAGTTGTATCGCAAAAAGGGAAAGTAAGAGATAAAAACTATACGTACAAAACAGCAACTACGCCACTAGCGCCCGATCTGCCGTTGGTAGTATTGGTAAATCCGCGCTCGGCATCAGCATCCGAAATTGTTGCCGGTGCATTGCAGGATCTGGATCGTGCCATAATTATAGGCCAGCGCAGTTATGGTAAAGGGTTGGTACAACAAACTTTCCCGTTGCCTTATAACAGTTTGGTAAAGATCACAATTGCCAAATACTACGTTCCGTCTGGACGCTGCATACAGGAAATTGATTATACCCACCGTAAAGATGACGGTACCGTTGTAAAAGTTGCAGACTCATTAATGCACGAGTTTAAAACTAAAAACGGCCGTTCTGTTTATGATGGTAGTGGCATATACCCTGATGTTTTTGTTAAGCCCGAAACATTTGCCAACATAACCCAAACACTAGTTGGTAAGCTGTTTATATTTGATTATGCTACCAAATACCGTTTGGCCCATCCAAAAATTGCTGATGCGCGCACTTTCGCTTTAACAGATGCCGAGTATGATGATTTTGTAAAATACCTGGCAGATAAAAATTATACTTATAATACTACATCAGAAAAAGTATTAACCGCTTTAAAAACCGAAGCGACTAAAGAAAAGCAATTTGACCAGATACAGGCGGAATATGATGCTTTAAAAACCAAAATGGTTAACAGCAAAAAGAATGACCTACAGGTGCATAAAGCCGAGATAAAACAAGCGGTAGAGAATGAAATAGTTGGCCGCTACTATTTTGATAAGGGCCGCTACGAAACAAACTTTAAATATGATAATGTTTTGGCACAAGCCGTTAAAACCATGCAGGACAAAAACCAGCTTGCTGCTATATTAAAAGGCGATGGGGCTTATAAAGTAATAGGTAAACCTGTACTTGCAGCAGTGCCTGATAAAAAAGAAGCAAAAGATAAGCCTGAGCAATAGGGTTGTAGAAGCAAGAGCCAAAATACAAGAATCAAGCGAAGCGATGGGATTACCTGTCGCTTTTGTTGACTATGATTTGTAAGATTAAACAGATTATATGATTCTAATAATAGGCATATTAATCCTATAATCCTTACATCCTAAAAATCATAGTCAAAAATAAACTAAACTATTTTCTTTAATAATTGTCATACTACCAAAATACTACAATTATGAAAAAGTTAATCTTAACAGCAGTACTATTAGTTAGCTGCTTAATGTTTAAAGCCGATGCGCAGTTGCGTATTAGTTTAGGGTTCAATATAGGCAGCCAGCCAGACTGGGGGCCGGTAGGTTATGACCACGCCAGCTATTATTATATGCCTGATGTTGACTCTTATTATGACGTGTCAAACCATCAGTACATTTATTTGCAAAACAATGCTTGGGTACGCGGCGCTGCTTTACCAGGCAGATACAATTTTAACCCATACAATAGCTACAAAGTAGTAGTTAATGAGCGTAACCCGTGGGAACATGCCGCAACTTACAGAACAAGATATGCAAACTATAGGGGCCGTAGCGGTCAAACAGTAATTCGCGATAGCCGGGAAGCAAAATACCGTAACCACTGGCAAGATCATAACAATTATGGCCGTGGACCGGGCAACAGCGATTTTGGTCATCGCCAAGGTAACCAAGGAGATAATGGCAGGGGCCATGGTAATGGCGATCATGGCAATAAAGGTCATGGCAATGGTCACGGTAATGGTCACGGTAATAATTAATCATATATATAATTTAACAATACACAGGCCTTTCAGCAATGAGGGCCTGTTTTGTTTTAGAACGAGGCGTTGACTCACCCCGACCCCGATAGCTATCGGAACTATGCGTTTTGTTCAGCTTATTCAAAATGGAACACTCTTACTTATATCTGCCTAAAAACCTTTTACCTTTCGCCTCTAAAAACGTACTTTTGATGCAATATGTCCAAAGGCAATAAACTTTATTTCGCTTCTGATTTTCATTTAGGTACCGGTAGCTATGCCTCAAGCCGCGAGCGCGAAGACCGTTTAGTACGCTGGCTGGATATGATAAAAGCCGATGCCACTGAGGTGTTTTTAATGGGCGATATTTTTGATTTTTGGTTTGAGTACAAAACGGTAGTACCAAAGGGATATATCCGCTTTTTAGGTAAACTGGCCAAGTTGGCTGATCTGGGTATTAAAATAACCCTGTTTAAAGGCAACCACGATATGTGGATGTTTGATTATTTTGAACGTGAACTAGGCGCAATCATTATAAGTAATGAGTTGGAAATAGAGCGTAATGGCAAAAAGTTTTACCTGCATCAT
>DHIR01000278.1:26075-26616 GCA_002403905.1 Mucilaginibacter sp. UBA4741 | reverse complement strand
TTACCTGCATCATGGCGATGGCCTTGGCTCCGGCGATGGCATGTATAAAGTGTTAAAGAGAATATTCCGTAGTAAACTATGCCAGTGGTTATTTGCCAGATTGCATCCTAATTTTGGTGTAGGCATAGCTAATTACTGGTCAAGACATAGCCGCATAGCCGGTGAGAATAACGAAGAGCGAAAAAGTGTTGAACAAGAGTGGCTGGTAGTTTACAGTCGCGAATTATTGCAAACCAATTTTTATGATTACCTGGTATTTGGTCACCGCCATTTACCGCTTGATATACAACTAAACAATAAAAGCCGCTATATAAATTTAGGCGAATGGGTTAATTATAACTCGTACGCGGTATTTGATGGCGAGCAGTTAACCCTGCAATACTTCGAGAAGTAGCTCAAAGCGTAATACTGAAAGCAGAAAGCTTTGTCATTATAACTTAACCTTTTAGCTTTACGCTTTTTGCTTTAGACTTTCAGCTTAAAAAACTGTATTTTTGTGGGCTTTTTAAAGCCGGCCTATTTACATAGTCCGATTGAATAA
>DHIR01000278.1:25815-25968 GCA_002403905.1 Mucilaginibacter sp. UBA4741 | reverse complement strand
TATTTACATAGTCCGATTGAATAAATAGAATATGTTAGAAAAATTAGAATTAATTTATCAACGCTGGAAAGCAGTAGAAGCCGAGCTAAGCAGCCCGGACGCGATGGCTGATATGAAGCGCTTTGCCCAGTTGAATAAAGAATATAAAGACCT
>DHIR01000278.1:23969-25650 GCA_002403905.1 Mucilaginibacter sp. UBA4741 | reverse complement strand
TAAAGAATATAAAGATTTGGCCAAAGTTGTTGACGAGTATAATATATACCGCAACATTATGAGCAATATAGATACCAATAAAGAAATATTATCTACCGAGAAAGACGAAGAGTTTCGCGAAATGGCGAAATCTGAACTGGATGAATTGCTGGTACAACAGGAGGAAAAAGAAGAGCAAATACGCTTAATGCTGATCCCTAAAGACCCGGAAGATTCTAAGAATGCTATTGTTGAGATACGTGGTGGTACAGGTGGTGACGAAGCCTCTATTTTTGCCGGCGACCTTTACCGCATGTACATGCGCTATTGCGAAAAACGTGGCTGGAAAACAGAACTGGTTGATTATACCGAAGGCACAGCAGGTGGCTATAAAGAAATTGTATTTAACGTAAACGCGGAGGATGCTTACGGAACTCTGAAATACGAATCGGGCGTGCACCGTGTGCAACGTGTGCCTGATACTGAAACACAGGGCCGTGTACATACCTCTGCAGCATCGGTAGTAGTATTGCCCGAGGTTGATGAGTTTGATATTGTATTGAATGTAAGTGATATCCGTAAAGATCTATTCTGTTCGTCAGGACCGGGCGGGCAGTCTGTAAACACAACCTATTCGGCAGTAAGGTTAACACACTTACCTACCGGTTTGGTTGCACAATGCCAGGATCAAAAATCACAACTAAAAAATTACGACAAAGCTTTAGGCGTATTACGCTCAAGGGTATATGAGCTGGAGCTGCAAAAGCACCTGGAAGAAGCATCTAAAAAACGTAAAACAATGGTTGCTACAGGTGACCGCTCTGCTAAAGTACGTACCTATAACTATCCGCAGGGCCGTTTAACCGAGCACCGCATAGGCTTAACCATTTATAACTTATCAGAAGTAATGAATGGCGGCATACAGGAAATTATGGAAGCCCTGCAATTTGCAGAGAACGCCGAGAAATTAAAAGAAGGAACGGTGGCTTAATTGCTCTGGATATTATAAATGTAAAAGCCGCTTTATGCGGTTTTTTTGTTTAAAACAATTTTGGCATAGATTTATCCATTTTCTGGTTTGTAAATAAGGCCTTTGCAAAGGTGCTGTTACCCCTTTTTTACATTTATTAATTTGTTGGTTCAATATCAAACATTTATATTAGTCATTACAAAAACCTTATTATGACCGAGTATAAAAATGCACCTGAAAAGTATTCTCAATTCAGAAACTCTCAATTATCGCTAACATATTATATTTGCTTCTTTATCATTTTCATGGTTATTTGCTATTTCATGGATGGTAAGGATGACGTACATCTTGTGAAGGATTTATCAGGTTCGGCATCATTCTTTATAATATTTGTCATCATCACCTCTTATAGATCCGCTAAAAAAACAAAAGAAGTTTACCATAGTCACCGGCTTATTATAGAGGCTGATCATTTATCGCGGAATCAAAGCAATTTACTCCCTGTTACTATACCCTTTAATGAAATAACACAGATAACTGAAGATAAAAGGGGCATATTAATAATAAGAGGCCAGGAAGGAGACGCAATTGCAGCATCGCCTTATCTTGAAAACTATGATAAAGTGAAAAAGATACTGCAAACACTTCATCCAATTACACAACCCGAAATAAAAAATATCTTTTATAAATACCCGACTTTGCTAACATTGTTAATGATAGGCTGTATAGTGG
>DHIR01000278.1:13921-23858 GCA_002403905.1 Mucilaginibacter sp. UBA4741 | reverse complement strand
TCAATAGGCTGTATAGTGGTGATTTATATTAGCAATAATAAAATTATTGTAGCATTAAGCGGAGGAGCGACTTTGGGAATAATGGCCTGGCTTTTTTATAAGATAAACACAACCCGGCAAATTGACGTAGATATAAAGCGAAATTCATGGGCAATAATACTGACATTTGCGGCAGTAGTTGCAGCTATTTATTACAAAGTATTTGTGATGTAAGTTTAACACCACCATGCTTTGATGATAATATTCTTTTCATTTACAAAAAAAGATACCTTTAACGCTAACTTAGTGTCGTAATAATATACTGTAAACGCCCCTGCTTACTTTAAAAACCATATAGGATATTTATGTCTGCAAAACGCTTACCTGCAAAAAACAAACCTACTTTTGTAATCGCATTTTTCGCAATAATAGCCTTAATCCCTATTTCAGAGCTTGTTCATCAAATTGTAATTGGCGAATATTTGCAGGCCATTGTGATATTTTCATGGTTCCTGGCCATATTTTTATTACCGGTTTTTATATTCCAAAAAAACATTAAAATATACCTGCTTATACTTATCCCCATATATTTGCTTATACCGTTAAACCTGTTATATATTTTATCGTTTAACTCAGCCGTATCTTCAGACCTTACCCTACTGTTCCTCAATACTAACCGTTACGAGGTAATGGAGCTGCTAAAGCACTATTACATGCCTTTAATATTAATTTGGGCTATTTATCTGGCTATCTTAATCTTTCTATATTCAAGGTGCCCCAAAGTTATTGCATCTAAATTAGCATTCTCTATATCGGGCATTAGTTTAGTTGTGGTGCTGTTATTTCCGTTTCTGGATATGAAACACAGCAGTATGACTTATTATAATACTGCCAGAACCAGTTTCAATAATATATTCCCCACTAGTATGATAAAAGGGGTTAACAGGTATGTACAAGAAAACAGCTTAATTGAAAGCTCCAAACCATATAGAGACGCTTTTAAATTTGATGCAAAACAAGATTCATCAGTTCATAACAAGCAGCAGATAGTGATATTAATTATAGGCGAAAGCAGCAGGTATGACCACTGGGGCGTTAATGGCTATTCCAGGAACACATCACCACGCTTATCTAAAAGAACTAACCTTATTTCTTTTAATAATGTTGCCACAGGCGCTTACGTAACAGAACGGTCTGTTCCGTTAATTTTAACGGGGGTTGGTGCAGTTAATTTTGATGAGCATGTTAAAAGGAAAGGCATATTCGGCGTTTTTGACGAAGCCAGATTTAATACCTATTTCATAACAGATCAGCCGGGCGATACAGGCAATATTGGCGTACACGCTTTAGAGTCTCAGCACCAATACCGCATGATGCAGGATAAGCATCATGATAAGGATATGAACTTATTAGATACTTTAAATAAAATCATAAAGCAGCCCGGCGATAAGAAATTTATTATTATACACACCATGGGTAGCCATTATGACTATGCAGATAGGTATTCGCCAGATTATGAGGTATTTAAACCAAGCAACACTACCGTAAAATCCAGAGTTAACGATCTGACAAAGAGAAATGTACTGGTAAACACTTATGATAATACCATTGCTTACAGTGATGCTGTAATTGATAGCGTAATTAGTGTAGCCAATAAGTTAAATGTTATTTCGGCAGTAACTTATATCTCTGATCATGGAGAAGATCTGTTAGACAATAGCAAGCATTATAATTATCATATAAACGGCTTGCCGCCTTCAACATATGTAGCACATATACCTTTGTTTATATGGTATTCGACAAAACTGCAGCAACAATACCCCGATAAAATATCAAACCTTAGGCTGCATAAAAACGCTAAGATATCGTCTGAGAATGTAATTTATACCCTAAGCAGTTTGCTGGGTATTAATTATTCTAAACTCGACCCATCAAAAGATGTTACCTCTGGCAATTATAAAGACAATCAACAGGTTTTAATGGGCGAGGGAGCAACTATATATCCTTTTTCGGTTTGTAAATAATCTTTTTGTAAAGGTTCTGTTACGGCAGTTTTTTACGTTTATAATAATCGGCTTTTCATCTTGTTTTCATAAAGCGACACTAATTTAGTTGTTGAATATAAAAGACTGGATTATGCTGGCTCTAAAGAAGGTATTAGCAAATAACTTAACCATATACAGACGCGAAATGCGCCTGATGGGAAATAAGTTTGAAATTAGTGTGGTAGGGAATGATCCTGTTTGGGCCGGCGAGCGTATTAATAGCGCCATTGCCGAAATTAACAGGGTTGAGAAATTGCTGAGTACTTTTAGCGAGGATAGCGAAGTAAATACCATTAACCGTAACGCGGGTAAAAAACCGGTAAAAGTTAGTGCCGAGATTTATAAACTGATAGACCGTTCTCTACAAATATCAGAGCTTACTTACGGCGCGTTTGATATTACCTATTACTCTGCCGATAAAACTGACGACCATAACGATACAGCGGTTGCAACTTATACTACTGTAAACTATAAAGATGTAGTGTTGGATGCTACAGCTACTACCGTATTTTTAAAAGAAAAAGGTATGCGTATTGGCTTTGGCGCAAACAGCAGAGGTTACGCCGCTGATAGAGCAAAATATATATTACAATTAGAGGGCGTAAGCAATGGCGTTATCAATGCCGGCGGCGACCTGCTTACCTGGGGGTTACAACCTGATATGGAGCCGTGGACCGTTGCCACTGCCGACCCGCGCCAGCAGGCTCAACCATTTGCTGATATGGATATAACCAATATGGCTGTAGCTACATCTGTAAACGTTGAAAAATATGCTACCATAACAGATAAAAAACTAAGCACCGGTAAAGCAAAAAATGGCTTTACCGTGAGCGAAATTAAAAGCGTAAGCATAATTAGCCCAACTGCCGAATTTGCCGATGCCATGGCTACACCTGTAATGACCATTGGTGTTAACGCCGGTATTTACCTGATAAACCAATTAAACCAGATAGGTTGTGTAATTATTGATGACCACAGCCGTGTATATCCATCAAAAGGTATTACTATTGCATAATTACAGGTAAGCTGTAACTAATGTAATGATCATTTTTTATGCCGGTATCGGGATATTGTTGATTGTGCTTCAAAAAATCCCTTAAAAAATTATAAAGTTTAAATCCATTACTATAAATTAGAACTGTGGCCTCACGGTAACCCTTAATTAACTGATTTTTTGGAAAAAATTTTACAAAATTCTTTTCTTCAATGATAAAGCGGCTTGCGTATATTGTAATGTTGTTGATATTTGCAGCAGGCTTATCATCCGCTAAAATAAAAACCGGCAATGATGGCTTTGTTAAAGGCAACGCTATGCGGTTTATTTTGAATGCTCAATTGCAAAAAGATACAACCAAAAAACATCAGCCGGAAGATGATCCGAAAAAAATAAAGGAAATATCAAAAGCAAAACGACAAGCAAAGCCCGAAAAGATAGGTGACGCCGATAATGTGCAGGACTCCAAAGTTAAACCCAAACCTAAAAGGCAGCGACGCCCTGAAGGGTTGGACAGACCACTGGAAATACCAAGACGAAATGGCAACTAACCTAAATTTATAGCTGATACTAAATGAAATACCTGCCTATACTGCTTTTAATTGTAACCTGTACCGCCGCTACCCAAGCAGCGGTATTAAGGCATAGCTTTGCCCACAACAGCATATACCATACTGTAAAAGACACCGATACTGTCATTAGGAAGCGATCACTTTCGGTGGGATTTAATTATGGTAGCGATGCTATGTTTTTTGGCCGTGTGGGCCCTATTACTTACCCATTTTTCTCAACCGATATAGTGTATAACACCAAAGGTGGATTTTTTATTTATGGCTCGGCATTAAGGCTGATAGGTTATCGTACATCTGTTGACGAGGTTGACCTGGGTGGTGGTTATTCTTATCACCCAACCAAAAGGTTTGCGGGTACTATATCCTATAATAGGTTTATATTCAATAAAGAAGAGCTGATTATCGAATCGGCCACCTCAAATGATATTAACTGGAAAAACTCGTACGATTGGAAACCCTTTAAAACAACCGTTCTGTTAGATTATCTGTTTGGCAAATCAAGCGATTTCTTTATGACCATTACCCAATCTAAATATTTTGAAACCAAAGGCAATATTTTTGATGATAAAGACTACCTGTCTTTTAACCCGGCCATAAGCTTTATTGTGGGTACGCAAAACTTTGTTCAGCGTTACTCGTTAGAGCATGAAGCGCGGTTAAATGCTGATAATATTTACCGGTTTGGCCCAAGTGCTGATGACGATTTTAATAACGGCCGCCTTAATGTACTTAATTACAGCTTTAAGTTACCAATAGCTTATAACCGCCCGCATTATACATTCGAGTTTTCTTATAAATACTCTATACCTGTTAATGTGGAAGGCGCTTTGCTGAATAAGCATGAGTCTTTTTTAAATGCATCATTTTTCTACGTTTTTTATTAATAACAGGTATGAATGTTTTAATTATTGAAGATGAGGAAGCATTGGCGCATGAGCTGGAAATATTTCTGACCAATCATAACTACGTTACTGATGTTTGCTATAATGGTCGCTCGGCGTCTGAGAAGATTGCCACCAGCCTCTACGATTTTATTTTGATAGACCTGGGCCTGCCAGATTATGATGGCCTTGACCTGCTTAAAGAAGCCAAAAAAAACAACCCCGATGCAGCCTGTATAATTTTAACCGCCCGCGCAGAAGTGTATGACAGGGTGCGGGGCCTTGATCTGGGTGCCGATGATTATCTACCCAAACCGTTTTCGTTATTGGAGCTGCAAAGCCGTATGCAGGCTATTATACGCCGTAAATTTGGTTTAAAGCAAAGTATTGTTGAGCTGGGCGATTTTTTAATAAACCTTACCGACAGGGTAATTACCTGCGGCGATGCTGCCGTAAACAGTATTACCAAAAAAGAGTTCGATTTAATAGCTTACCTCATCCTGCATAAAAACCGAACGCTAACTCGTACCCAACTAAGCGAGCATATTTGGGGAAGCGTTATTAATGACGATTACGACTCAAACTATATAGACGCGCATATTAAAAATATCCGCAAAAAGTTAAATGTTTATGCACCGCCCGATTGGTTGGAAACCGTACGTGGCCTGGGTTATAAAGTTAAAATGAATACTTAGCATTGAAACTAAAAACAAAACTTACGCTGTTTAATGCCATATCAAAACTGGTAATAGTAGTACTGTTTGTATTGCTGGTGCCGGTTTTAATAAAAAACATAAGCCGTAGTTATGTTGATAATAACCTTATCAAACAAAAAAACAAATTCCTGCAGATAGTAAAAACCCAGGGTATAAAAAACTATATACCCGATGGCGAAACTTATGGTAGCTATTATCTGCCGCTTAAAGAAGAGTATCTCACCATTGAAAATGATACCATCCCCGGACATTTTGTAGATAAAATTAAAAATGAAAGGCGCCTGGTTGAGCGCGATACCATAGAATATCGCATACTTAGCCGCACATTTAAACTTAACAACAAACAATATTTATTAGAGATTGGTAAAAGTATAGCCACACTTGATGAAACCAGCACCCCACTGCAAAACATTGCCTTTGGCGTATTGGTAGTAATGATATTATTAACCATCCTGGCCGATTTGTTTTATACCAACCGGGTATTAAGGCCGCTAGGCTTAATCATTAAAACCAAGCTGATAGGGCAGAAATTTCCAAAATTCGGGTCGTATAAAGAGGTTAAAACCAGTACATCTGATTTTCAATACCTGGATATCAGTATCCACCAAATGATAGAGACCATTGAGGCGGCTTTCCAAAAAGAACGCGAGTTTATATCGAACGCATCGCACGAGTTAATGACACCTATATCTATCCTGCAATCAAAAATCGAAAACATGTTTGAGCGCGAGGATATTGTGGATGAGCTAAAGGTGCGTTTGCTGGAAATGCAGAAAATATTAAATCGCCTAAAAAGCATTACTAAAACGCTGTTACTGATATCGCAAATAGAAAACGAGCAATTTTTAAAAGAAGATAAAAATTCTATAAGTGAATTGCTGCAGGAGGTTAATGATGAAATATCTGTTCGCTTAGCTGATAAGAACCTCACGTTTGATATCCTGATTCCGCAGGATGTGGTGCTGGTAAACGTTAACAAGTTTTTAATATTTAACCTGTTTTTTAACCTGGTTAACAACGCCATAAAATATAACAAGGTTGATGGCGATATTGTAATTACCACCGAGCATGAAAACGGTAATTTAATAGTTAACATAACCGATAGCGGCATGGGGATAAGTACCGAGGATATGCCTTTTATATTTAATCGTTTTAAAAAATTCAGGCAATCTATGCAGCAGGATAGTTTTGGCCTTGGCTTGCCCATTGTAAAATCAATAGCAACGTTCCATCATATTAAAATTGAGGTTGATTCGGTTAAGGACCTGGGCAGTAATTTTAGGCTAATATTTCCGGCGGAAGTAATTGAAAGCTAGGACTTCGTTTTACGCAAAAAAATATAAAATATTTCTTACCTTCAATTAAACCCTTTCAACCTAAATTTGTCTAACAAAAAAAAGGTAAATGTTAAAGTTTAACAAACAGATACTATATAGCTCTAAAATGTGTTAATGATTCTTTAAGTGATATGAAAAAGTTATATAAATATGCCTCAGCGTTATTAATAACCGGGGCGCTTTCGGTGATGGTGGTTTTAAACGCTGATGCACAACGTGGCGGCGCGCATGCCAGTAGTGGTGGTGGCGGCGGCGGCGGAAGTTTTAGCCGTGGTGGTGGCGGTGGTAGTGTAAGTATTGGCGGTGGTTACCGTAGTGGTATTGGTTTGGGGTTAAGTTTGGGTTATCGCTCGGCTTATAGTCCTTATGGTTTTTATGGCTATCCGTCATTAGGATTTTATTTAAACACATTGCCTTATGGTTATTATCCATTTTACATGGGGCCATCATTATACTATTATTCAAATGGTATATTTTACCGCCCTTATGGCGATGATGAAGGATATGTTGTAACTGCCCCACCGGTAGGAGCAGCAGTGCCACAATTGCCTAATAAGGCTAAATCTATCATGATAGATAACCAGCAATATTTTGAATATAATGGTGTATATTATAAAATAGTTATTAACGATAAAGGCGATAAAGTATATGTTGTAGCCGGTAAAGATGGCGTGTTAAACACAGATAATTCCGGTACCGATAATGCACAGGCTCCGCAGGTTGGCGATATTGTAAATCACCTGCCTGATCATTCGCGCGTAGTTACTTTAAACAAAAAGAAATATTATGTAGGGCCAGATGATGTTTATTATGAGGCCGTAACAGACAATAACGGAAATATTGCTTATCGAATTGCAAGTGTGCCTGAATAAGCAATAAAGATATTAGCACCTAATAAATAACAAATAAAAAGCTACCCGATGGGTGGCTTTTTTTATGGCCTCACCCCCTACCCCCTCTCCTTTGGAGAGGGATTATTCATATGTTAATTGTTTTTAATGGTATTCATGAGGGCTTCGCCGTTTAGGGTGAGGCGTAGTGCAGTGTAACGAGGTGTTTCGAAACAGTACAGTAGCCATTTCAGGATGAGCAGGTAATCGCCATGCTTTAACAATTTAAAACCCTTTGGCCTCACTTACAGTTATAGCTTAATAAAACATTAGCTATGAGATCTATCTGGAAAGGTTCAATTGGTTTTGGGTTGGTAAGCATACCGGTAAAATTGTTTTCGGCGGTACAAACCAGCTCGCTTGATTTTGATATGCTGGATAGCCGCGACCACTCGCGTATACGTTACCAGCGCATAAATGAACATACGCATAAAGAGGTACCCTTTGATAAAATTGTAAAAGGCTATAAGCTGGATGATGAGTATATAGTAGTAGACGAGCATGACTTTGAAGATGCCGCGCCCGAAAAAAGTAAGATTATCACTATAGAAAGTTTTGTAAATGTTGACGAGGTTAACCCCATGTTTTACGAAACATCATATTATACCGAGCCTGACACAAAGAACAACAAAGCTTACGGCCTATTACTGCAGGCCCTGGTAAAATCAAAAAAAGCCGGGTTGGCCCGCTTTGTATTGCGTAGTACCGAAAGCCTTTGTATAGTACACCCTGTTAAAAACTTATTAGTAGTAACCCGCATACGCTTTGCTCAAGAGATACGTGACGCGGATGACCTTAACATTGCCGACGATATGACCATCAGTAAAAAAGAACTGGATATGGGCCTGGCACTGATAGACCAATATGCCGAAAAGTTTGATGTATCTAAATTTAAAGATGAATACAATGATTCGTTATTGAACATTATCAAAGCTAAATCAAAAGGAAAACGGGCTACCGTTAAAAAATTAAAGCCGCATAAAACAACCGGCACTGATCTTTATGATCAATTGATGGAAAGTTTAAAAACTAAAAAAGGTGCTTAGCGCTTTATTGGTTTTGCTACACAATGTTTAATAAATACAACAGTGGAGTAATAGATTATTCCATAATAAGAATGTTTTTTATACCTATTATTAAGTTATTGATCAATAAAATAATTAGTGGGCAAGCAATGGCATTAGTTTTGAATAAATAGTTACATCTATGAAAACATTAACTAAAAACAACAAATCATGAACTCACTATTGTATATCATAGCGGTTATCCTGGTAATAGGATGGGCGCTAGGTTTCTTTCTTTATTCTGCAGGTGGTATAATCCACGTATTGCTGGTAATTGCAGTAATTGCATTAATATTAGGATTAATAAGAAGGCCAACAGCACTCTAATTATATATTAGAAACAAAAAAAGGCTACCCAATATAGGTAGCCTTTTTTTTTCATCAGAAGCTTCTTATTTTAGCGTCAACCATTTCTTCCTAACAGCAAGCTGCTCAACAGACGGGTTTGGCAGATCTTCAATTTTATATTTCACTTTAGTGTCTTTTAATAAAGTCACCGGGATTACCATGGTAAGGCCGTCACGTATTACCGTTACTTCAATTTTATCGCCTGGTTTTTTGTCGGCAATAATGTTGCCTGTTTCGGGTAATGGTTTGTTGTCGATTGCAACTATTTCGTCATTAACATTTATGCCATCAATCCAGGCAGCGCTGCCACGTTGTACAGTAGCCACAATTACCCGGGGGATAAGGGGTATTTGCGTTATGCCTAACGCCGATTCGTTATTATCGGCCAGCGTATTGGTTGTTTTATACCCGGCATAAGCCAGGTATTTATCATAAGGTACCTGTGTTAAACCATTAATGTATTTGTTATAAAAATCATCCAGGTTTTTGCCGGCAAATTTTTCAAGACCCCGTTTAAACTCGGCATCGGTATAGCCGCGTTTTTTTGTTTGGTAGTACTCGTTGTACATGTATTTCATTACATCATCTAATGAGCTTTTGCCTTTGCTGTCATTAATAATTTCCAAATCAAGCATTAAAGCAACTATGGCTCCTTTGGTATAATAAGATATACCGGTATTTACCGAGTTCTCATTAGGCCTATAAGCCTTTATCCACGCGTCATAGCTTGATTGCGATAGCGTTTGTACTTTAGCACCCGGTATGTTCTCTAGCTGGTTAATATTATCAACCAAAACGTTAAGGTAGTTTTCGGGCGTATACAATTGGGTGCGGCGAACTATAATATCCTGGTAATAGGCGGTAAAGCCTTCGGCTATCCAAAGGTTAGTAGTATAATTCTCGTTGTCATAATCAAACGGACCTAATACTATCGGGCGCAGGCGCTTAACATTCCATAAGTGAAAATGCTCATGTGCTGCCAAGCTTAAAAAGTTCTGGTAGCCAACCTCGGTAGCATACGCGTCACGCGATCCACCCAGCGTGGTAGAACTTAAATGCTCTAAACCGCCGCCGCCTTTTAAGGCGTTATGTACAATAAAGGTATAGTGCT
>DHIR01000278.1:0-13801 GCA_002403905.1 Mucilaginibacter sp. UBA4741 | reverse complement strand
AAGGTATAGTGCTTGTTGGGGTTCTCACCAAAAATGGCCACCTCTTCGGCTACAACTTTTGCCAGGTCTTTTTTAAGGCGCTGTTTATCGTATTTGCCGCCGCCAACCATGGCGACCTCATATTTTACGCCGTCGACATCAAAGCCAAAAACATCCTGCGTACCCACCTCAATAGGCGAGTCGAACAAAATATCAAAATCAGGCGAGTAACGTGTAAACGCATCACCATTAACTTTTTCTAAACTGGTCGATACCGTTGTCCATCCTTTATAAGGGATAATATGTATAGTTGCAGGTACGTGCAGCATATTACCCGGATATAAAAAAATATCAGGCGATGATAGAAACGCGTGCGATGCATCGATAAAACTGGTACGTACCGAAATTTCGAAAGCGTAAACGCGGTATTTAACAATCACGGTTGCTATACCCTCGGTATTAAGCTGCCATATATTTTTACGGACCTTTTGTGCATAAAGTGGCTTTCCATTGGCGGTTACGCTAAGTGTCTCAATGTTCTTGGCAAACTCGCGCACAAGGTATGAGCCGGGTGTCCAAACGGGCATTTTAAGTTCAAGGATATTTTGCTTTAACCCGGTAACTTTCATTTCTACATCAGCATAATGCGCTTGTGCCTCGGGGAAGGAAACAATATATGTAATATTGGTGTTATCTGCAGCATTAACTATTGTAGCCATACAAAGTAGGATTAAAGAAAAAACAACTGATAATTTAATTTTTTTCATAGCGCAAGGTAGAAATTTTGCTATTTACCTTAATGTGCCAATGTCATAAACTTGAACCTGTTGTTGTAAAATGGTTGATACATGCAACTATTACGTTTTATAACTATTTACATTTATGACATCTAATTTATGGAAGTAAAATTAATTGAGCCGATATCGCGCAAACTAAATGTTTTGGGCCGGGAGTACTTGACTGTGCTGGGCAACCATATGGAGCATTTGGATATCAACCGCTATTATTACCCGCTTACTGTAATTTGCTACCATGATGGCGAGCTTACCCAAAAGGCTCTTGCCGAAAAACTGGGTAAGGATAAATCGATCATCGTAAAGATAATTGATGAGCTTACGGATAAAGGTTTTGTATACCGGCAAATTAATCCTGCTGACAGGCGGCAGCATTTGTTAGGTGTAACAGATAAAGCTAAAAAAACTGTACCCCACATTATAAGAGTTTTTGAGCACATGAATCAATCCGCTTCAAAAAACGTAACGGCACATGATATGGAAATATTTGAAAGCGTGTTAGCAAAAATGAGGGACAACTTAGAACAATTTAAAGAATCTACATCTTATAACATCTAATTATTATCAGGATATGAAAACCAGGTATTATATATTTATTTTGCTGGCGTTGGTGATCGTCGTCTTAATTTACAACAAGTTTTTTAGCAATAGTGCTAAAAAACGAGATGCAATTACCGCAAGCAAAGATGGCGATGTGAAAGGTGGCGGCAAAAAAGGTGGCCGTAACGGCCCGGTTTCTGTAAAGCTGATGATAGTTAAAGACACCACGCTTGATAATAATATTGATATAACCGGTACCATAGATGCTAACGAAAAGGTAAACCTGATAAGTGAGACCGCGGGCAATATTACCGGTATATACTTTACAGAAGGCACACGTGTTAGTAAAGGGCAGCTATTGGTTAAAGTATACAACCTTGACCAGGTAGCCGCTTTAAAACAAAACGACTATCAAATAGCCTTAGCTAAGCAAAATGAATATCGCAACAAAATATTGCTGCAAAAAGAGGCCATAAGCCAGCAGGAGTATGATACATCGCTTACCGGCTTAAATACGTTAAAGGCGCAAAGTGATGTAATAAAAGCGCAGATAGCTAAAACAGAGATCAGGGCACCTTTTTCTGGTACAATTGGTTTGCGTTCGGTAAGCCCGGGTGGTTATCTTTCAGCTAATACTTCTATAGCCTCGCTGATCAACATTGATCCGGCAAAAATTACGTTTTCAATCCCCGAAAAGTATTTATCGCTGATTAATAAAGGCAGTAAAGTAAGTTTTACGGTAACCAGCTCACAGCAAAAATTCAAGGCGGTTGTTTATGCTATCGAGCCATCTATTGATGTAAACTCGCGCACCATTACTATCCGCGCTAAGTCTGACAATCCTAAAGGGCTACTTACCGCCGGCGCTTTTGCCAAGATCAATTTAGCGCTGGATCAGATACCGAAAACAATTATGCTGCCTACAGAGTGTGTAGTGCCCGATCTGAAGGGCAGCGTAGTGTATGTTTATCACAAAGGCATGGCAGTTGCAAAACCTGTAAAAACAGATGTGCGTACCGATACCAAGATCCAGATCATTAGCGGCTTAAAGCCGGGTGATAGTGTGGTGATATCGGGCATTATACAAATGCGCCCTAAAGTTCCTTTAAAAATTATTAAAGTAATTAAATAAGCTGCCGATCATGAGTTTATCCTCAGTTAGTATAAAAAGGCCGGTACTGGCAACAGTTATGTCTATCGTAATTGTTGTATTTGGTATTATAGGTTACAATTTTTTAGGTATTCGTGATTTCCCGTCGGTAGATCCGCCAATTATATCTGTTAGTACCAGTTACTCGGGCGCTAATGCCGATGTAATCGAATCGCAAATTACCGAGCCGTTAGAGAAAGCCATTAACGGTGTGCCGGGTATCCGTAATATATCATCAACAAGTTCGGTAGGTAGCAGCCAAATCACGGTTGAGTTTGATTTGGATGCCGATTTGGAAACCGCAGCCAATGACGTGCGCGACAAAGTGAGCCAGGCGCAGCGCCAGTTACCACAGGATATTAACGCCCCGCCGGTAGTTAGCAAGGCTGATGCGAATGCCGACAATATTATTACCGTATCTGTAACCAGCGATAAGCGTAACATTACCCAGGTAAATGATTATGCCGAAAACGTATTACAGGAAGGCTTGCAAACTATACCCGGAGTAAGTGCCATTAACATACAGGGCCAGCGCCAATACGCTATGCGTCTATGGATCGACCCTGCTAAGCTATCCTCATTAGGCCTTGCAGCAAGTGATATTACTGATGCCTTAAATAAGGAGAACGTAGAGTTACCTGCCGGTAAAATAGAGGGTAACAACACCGAACTTATTATACGGGCCATTGGTAAAATGAGTACCGAAAAAGAGTTTAATGACATGATCATTCGTGCCGATAGCAACAGGGTGGTACGTTTAAAAGATGTAGGCTATGCCGTGCTTGGATCGGCAAACGAAGAAACTGCGTTTAAAGAATCGGGCGTATTACAGGTGGCGTTGGCTATTGTGCCACAACCCGGTGCAAATTATGTGCAAATAGCTAAAGATTTTTATAAAAGGTTTGACCAGTTAAAAAAAGACTTGCCGGCCGATATCCACGTAAAAGTATTATTGGATAATACCCAGTTTATCAATCAATCCATCACCGAGGTTGAAGAAACGCTGGGCATATCATTTATACTGGTGGTAATTATTATTTACCTCTTCTTTAGAGATTGGCTCATAGCTTTCAGGCCGTTAATTGATATACCGGTATCATTGATAGGGGCATTCTTTATCATGTATGTTTTTGGCTATTCCATTAACATATTATCGTTGCTGGGGATAGTCCTCGCCACGGGGCTGGTGGTTGATGATGGTATTGTGGTGACGGAGAACATCTACAAAAAAGTAGAGGCCGGCATGGAGATCCGTAAAGCAGCCTTCGAAGGCTCGGCCGAGATATTTTTCGCGGTAGTATCAACCTCTGTTACTTTGGCGGCGGTGTTTTTACCCATTGTGTTTTTACAAGGATTTACGGGGCGATTGTTCCGCGAGTTTGCGGTAGTAGTTGCAGGCTCGGTATTGATCTCAGCATTTGTATCACTATCGTTAACCCCGATGCTTAATGTTAAGCTGATCCGTAAAGGCTCAAAAAAATCAAAATTTTACGAACGTACCGAGCCATTTTTTATAAAAATGACCAACGCCTATACGGAAACGCTGGTCAATTTTATGAAACATAGGTGGATAGCTATAGCTATCCTGATAGGATCGTTAGGAATAATTTTAGGGCTTAACAAAGTAATCAAATCTGAGTTGGCTCCGCTTGATGATAAAAGCATGCTGCGATATGGCGTTACCGGTGCAGAAGGAGCATCGTACGAGTATATGACCAGGTACATGGATAACCTATCCAATATGATTGCCGACTCAATACCAGAGGCGAATGTAAACCTGGAAATTATAGCCGCAGGTGGCGGTGGCAACGGGGCTGTAAATAATGGTTTTGGCCGAATTGGTTTGGTACAACCCGATGAGCGGAAACGCTCACAACAAGATATTGCCGATTGGTTAACCAAAAAAGTAAGCCGTATGCCCGATGCACGGGTATCCGTTCAGCAGGAGCAAACCATAAGTGCCGGCGGTGGCGGTGCCAAAAGTGGGGCACCAGTGCAGTTTGTAATACAGAACCAGGATTTTGAAAAGATACGTAAAGTACTACCTGGTTTTTTTGCCGAGGTGAGTAAAAGCCCGGTTTTTGTTACACCGGATGTTAACCTTAAATTTACTAAACCAGAGTTAAGGGTAGTTACAGACCGTGCTCGTGCCCGCGATCTGGGTGTATCGGTAGCTGATATTGCGCAAACACTGCAGCTATATTATAGTAATGGCCGTTTAGCTTATTTCTTGTTAAATGGTAAACAATACCAGGTTATAGCACAAGCTGATAGAGCCAACCGCGACCAGCCGCTTGACCTAAAAACCATTTATGTTCGCAACAACGTAGGTAAACTAATACAGCTGGATAATGTTGTGAAGGTTGATGAGGATGCTACACCACCGGCCATATTCCACTTTAACAGGTTCAAGTCGGCTACGTTCTCGGCAAATTTATCACCGGGGCATACTGTGGGCGATGGCATTAACGAAATGAACCGGATTGCTAAAGAACAATTGGATGATACCTTTAGTACCGCGTTAAGCGGTGCATCAAGGGATTTTGCCGAGAGCGCGTCTAACATTATGTACGCCTTCATCTTCGCGTTATTATTGATCTACCTTGTGTTGGCTGCTCAATTTGAAAGCTTTAAAGACCCGGTTATCGTTATGCTTACCGTGCCATTGGCTGTCGCGGGGGCGTTTTTATCATTGTGGTTATTTGATCAAACATTAAACATTTTTAGCGAGATAGGTATCATTACCCTGGTAGGATTGGTAACCAAGAACGGTATATTAATTGTTGAGTTTGCCAATCAACGTATGGAGCATGGTTTAGCTAAGTACGAAGCTGTTGTTGAAGCTGCTACCGCACGTTTGCGCCCAATATTAATGACCAGTATGGCGGTTGTGCTGGGCTCGGTGCCCATTGCATTAGCATTGGGTGCCGGTGCAAAAAGTCGGGTATCATTAGGCATCGTAATTATTGGAGGCATGTTGTTCTCGTTGGTGTTAACGCTATACGTTATCCCAATGATGTATGTGCTTATTGCTTCAAAAGAGCGCCATGACCCTGATGCCGAAGATCCTGCTGAAACATCAACCAAGAAAAAAAGAAAAGTAAAAACTATTGAAAACGAATAAGCAATGATGAAACTTAAAAAATTAGCTTGCTTGCTGTTTTGCTATATGGCCGTTATTGCCACTGTTAAAGCACAAAATGCACCCTTATTAACCCTGAGGGAAGCCGTTGAAATAGCTTTAAAAAACAACTACAACATTGTATTAGCTAAAAACAATAATAGCATAGCGCAAAATAACGTTACCGTTGGTAATGCAGGGTTTTTACCGGTTGTTACGGGTAATCTTAGCCAAAACAATAGCAGGCAGCATATTGTCCAAACAAAATCTGACGGTACAACGGTTACTATACCTAGTGCTAAAAACAGCAGTTTAAGTTATGGCCCAAACCTTAACTGGACCATTTTTAATGGCTTCTCTATGTTTGCTAATTATGACCAGTTTAAACAATTAAACGAGCTGAGTGCCGTAACCACGCACGATACCGTGTTAAGCACCACCGGCGATGTAATATTAACCTATTACGACCTGATTAACCAAAACGAGCAGATTAAGGCGCAGTTAGGTGTAATGGATATATCACGCACGCAGTTAAAATATGCTAATGATAAGTTTAGCGTAGGCACAGTATCGCATCTGGATGTATTGAATGCGCAGGTAAGTTTGAATACCGATACCGCCGCGTTTTTAAAACTGCAACAACAAATTAAAGCCTCAAAAATAAAGCTTAACCAGTTGCTGGTGCGCGATCTGCAAACCGATTTTACCGTAGCCGATACCATAATTGTGGACAATAAAATGGTTTTGGGTGATATTATTGCCAGCGCGCAAACGCAAAACCCAACCATCATATCGGCACAAATCAGTAAGCGTATTGCCGATATTAACTTGAAACAGGTGCAAGCTACGCGTTACCCGGTAGTAGGTGTAAACGCGGGTTACGCCTGGAGTAATAGTAAAACCCCTGCCGGCTTTACCCAGCAGCAGGATGTTCATGGCTTAAACTACGGCCTTACTGCTTCAATAAATATTTTTGACGGCTTTAACCAAACCCGTAAGGAACGTAATGCTAAAATACAGATAGATAATGCTGTTATTGATATAAAGCAAACCCGATTAAATGTAGAGGCGCAAATAAGTAACTTATATGTAAGTTATTTATCGGGACTTGATTTGATAAGGCTGGGGCAATCAAACGTAGCTATAGCTAAACGTAACCTCGAAATATCGCTGGATAAGTATAAAATAGGTACAATAACCCCGTTAGAGATCCGCGAAGCACAAAGGAATTACTTAGATGCACAATCCACATTTTTTGCTGCACAATACCAATCCAAGGTGGCAGAAGTAACTTTAAAGCAAATTACTAACAACATAAATATCCAATAATCAAATATTTAGTTATTTTTGATGCATAATGACTGCATCTTATCATACATGCCTGCTAGTTGATGACAATTACATAGATAATTTTGTCACACGTCGGCTATTGGAGAGCAGCAAGTTTGCCGAAAACATTATTGTAAGCGAATCGCCAATAGAAGCTATCAAGATGCTGGGCGATGGCTCAGTAAAACCCGATGTTATTTTTTTAGATATCAGGATGCCATTAATGAGCGGGTTTGAGTTTTTAGAGGCTTACGATAAACTAAGTATTGATAAAAGCAGCGTAAAAATATTTTTACTGTCATCGTCTTTTGATCCAACGGATATAAAAAGATCATCAGACAATAAATACATCACCCATTTCATCCACAAGCCACTTTCCATTAAAATTCTCGAGGAATTGCCATGATCTTAGTTGCCGATAGCGGATCAACAAAAACAGATTGGTTACTTAAGCAACCGGGGCAGGAAGCCACGTCATTTAGAACACCGGGACTAAATCCATACTTTTTAACAGAAAAAGAAATTGTAAAAATAGTGCACGATCAGGCAACCGATATGGTGGCCCACAGCGCGGATGTTAAAGAAATTTACTTTTTTGGCGCGGGCTGCTCTAGTCCGGACAGGCATGAGATCGTATCGAACGCGCTGAGCCAATTATTTCCCAAAGCCTATATAAGTATTGATAGCGACCTGTTAGGGTCGGCATACGCCACCTGTGGTCACGAAAAAGGGTTATGTTGCGTACTGGGTACCGGCTCAAATATTTCTTTTTTTGATGGCGAGGAGATACATTCTGGCAAACACGGCCTGGGTTTTATTTTAGGCGATGAAGGATCGGGCACCTGGTTTGGCAAAGCCCTTATAACCGACTTTTTATACGGCCTGATGCCCGAGGATATACATACGCTATTTAGTAACACCTATCAGTTAACCAAAGAAGAGGTTATACAGAACGTTTATCAAAAACCTTCGCCAAACTCTTACCTGGCATCATTCGCACGGTTTTTTAACGTTATCCGTAAAACAGAATACGGCAGCAACCTGATAAAAAAAGGGCTGCAAGAGTTTATTGACACCAATATCAAATCATATCCCGAATACCATACCTATAAAAGCCACTTTGTAGGCTCCATAGCCTTTGTATTTGCCCAAGAGCTAAACGCCCTCGCCCAAACACAAGACATCCACATCGGCAAGATCATTAAACAACCCATACATGATCTGTTAGCGTTTATTTTGAGTAGGGAAGAAAGGTAAAATAATCTAATCTTCCCGTCATTGCTGTAACGGTTTAGTAATTCCATTACCGAATTATCTGACCTTTACAGAGACCAGGGCTTTAGCCAAAGCCTTTGCGACAATTTGAATTGCACTCTTTTTTTGGTACAGCTATTGTTAACCCAATAGTGATGGTTGTATTTAAATCCATCACTTATTATAAATTTAATATTAAACACTATGAAAAAGTATGTATTAAGCGCAATATTGCTGGTAGCTGTAAGCATTAGCACAAAAGCGCAATTTAGCCTCGGCGTAAAAGGCGGGGTAAATTATTCGAAAATAAGTACTGATAATGTTAACTCAACATCAGTTGCAGGCTACCAGGCCGGTTTATTTGCCCGCTTTGGTGGAGGTTTTTATGTACAACCAGAGCTTTATTTGAGCAGTAAAGGCGGCAAATTCGATTCGAGCGCCAATGGTACCAACTATACCGGTAATGTTAAATTTACTACGTTAAACGTTCCGCTTTTATTGGGTAGCTCATTTGGCGCTAAAAATTTAAACTTCCGTGTTATGGCCGGCCCTATTTATTCTTATTTAATGGATAAGAAAGAAAACTTCTCGGCAAACTTTGCCGGTGCCTATGCCGATTTTGGCAATTATAAAAACAGCACCATAGGTTATCAGGCCGGTGCCGGTGTGGATATTGGCCCCATTACTACCGATCTACGGTATGAAGGTGATTTAACCAAAGTGAACGACAACTATGGCCAGCGCCAAAACATCTGGGCGCTAAGCGTTGGTTTTAAATTCTTTTAATAATTAGTGAGCAGAGGTTAGAGATTAGTTATCAAAAACAGCTAATCCTAATCTCTAACCTCTAATCACCAATCTCTATAAAAAGCCGTTACATCTTAACTGATGTAACGGCTTTTTTGCGTTTGTATATGAAGCTGCACGCATATTTTTACATAACATTGTAATAACCAACCAATTTTACATGAGATCTAAATTTACCTTAATTATATTATTGTGCTTTATGGTGTGCTTTAGCGTAGCGACTAAAGCAGCAGTAATAGCTGATACTGTTCGCGTTAACAAATCATTAGATAGCTTAAAGATAGTTTTCTTCGGATCATCCGTTCCGTTTGGTTTTGGTGCCAAAAAAGACCGGGGGTACACGTACATGTTTACCGATATATTAGACAAACGTGCGACCGATGGCACCGGAAAAAAATGGAAAACCGCTAACATATCCAAAGGGGGCGATAATACAGTACGCTTAACACAACGCTGGAAAAAAGAACTGGTGCCGCAAAAGGCTAAGTATGTTGTTTACGCCTTATCATTAGGTAATGAAATGATACATGAGCAAGGCGGGTCAAAACTTACACAGTTTGAAACCAACATGACCAAGCTAATAGCTATGGCGCGCGACAGCGGCTATGTACCTATATTAACCAACTGCTATACCCGTAACGATTTTAACGCGAAGGACTATAATTATGTAAAGCAGTTAAATGCCTGGATCAATACGCTTGATGTGCCATCGGTAAATTTATTAGGCGGTATTGATGATGGCACCGGCAAATGGGCCGCAGGCAATTGGTATAACCCCGGCCACCCCAATGATGCCGGGCACCATGAACTGGCCTATACCATTGTACCGTCACTATTTGATGCTTTAAGCAATGGCAAGCCTCAACCAACAATGGTGGATGGATCAGGCATAGCATTTAAGGGTCAAACAAAGCTGATAGATTTTAAGCCTGATAATATTACACACCCCTTTACTACCACTATAACTATTAAAGCTGATAGTAAAGGGCATATCTTACAATTAAAAGATAGCACTGGCAATATCGGCGCTATAAATATTACGGATAAGGGTTTTGTTGATTATACATCGCCGCAGTACCAGGAAATATTGGGCACCACCAAAGTAACCGATGGCCAATGGCATAAAATAACGTTAACCCATTATTACGCACGTAACGAAACACAATTATACTGCGACAGCACCCTACAGGGCCACGTAGCCGAAAGACTTTCTATAAAAGAGCTTTACCTGGGCGATAAAAATATCACTGCAAAAAACTGGTTGTTTTACCGCGCTGGGATGACCGCGGATGAGATAGCAGCATTAACAAAGAACACACTCTTAAAATCGAGCCTGGAGCTTTATGCTCCGCTGAATGATAAAAACGTATTGGCAAACCTTGCACAAAGCACAAACACCATTACCTGGCTAAAGTAGCTAAATGGCTCTATCTTACATATTGACCTCTAATGACGCTTATCCCTTACTTAGGGGTGCCTATGATGTTGCAAATAGGATTGATGAATAAACAATTTAAAACACCTTTATTTTTATCCCTGCATTTATAACTACACCATCCAACGGTGCGTATATATCTTTAAATATTGGCGAGCTTATTGGCCCGTTATATATGCTGCCCCAACGCGTTTGCCGTTGGTCAGTTATGTTTTCGCCATTGACGAACAAGTCAAAATGCTTCCACATTTTTTGTATAAGCAAGCCAAAAGTGTAATACCCCCTACCGGTGGTACCGTCTGATAAAAGTTGTGGGCTGGTATAAAATCCTTCTATACCAGCCCTAAAGCTGTTTTCAATTTCGTAAGTAACATCGGCGCTTATTCTGTTTTTGGGTGTTAATGTTTGTGCTGATACTATGTTATTAAAATGCTGTTTGGTATCGGTATATGTATAGCCCAGGTAGATACCCAACTCGTCCATTAAAATTTTAATATTGGTTTCTGTTCCCTTAGTATTAATATAACCCTGTGCATTTATAAAACTGTTATTAATTAAAATTAGCGGCTCATTCACCCGAGTATAAAAAAACAACTGATTTACATTAACAACCGCATCCCCCAATACATTTCGGTAATTAATATCGCCGTTTAGCCCTAGTGATTTTTCGGCATTAGTTTGTCCGGTTACCAGCGGCTGTATGTATTGATAGCCATGCTGTTCGCTTTCATCATTAAATATGGTCGGCATTTTATAGCCCATACCGCCCCCAATCCTACTGGTGAAATGATCATTTAACTTAAATAAAGTATTTATGCGCGGCAGTAATATTAAGCCATTGCGCTGGTTAAGCGGTGCAGGGGTATTATAATCTATCCTCAAGCCACTCTCAACCGAAAACCATTTAGTTGGTTTATAGGTGTTTTGTACAAAAGCACCAAAGGTATTAAGCGTATAGCCTAATTGTGCATAGGGTTGTTGCGCCGTTAAATAATCGGTCCAGGCATCGGCACCAATAACCCAGTTGGCCTTTTTGCCATTATAAACATAATTAGCCTCGCTGTATGATGATGTTTGCTGTGCTGCAAAACTATAATTAGGATCTGCCAGCCCGCGGTCGAAATAGCCTATTGTATTTTTAACATTAAACTGGCTTGCCGAGTCGATTATATGTGTAAACGACAATTGGGTTGAAAAACGATAGGTCTTATTACGCTCAAAGTATTGATGTAATGGGTCTGTATTACCATTTACCACTTGCATATCGCCCCCTAACCTGTTTTCATAAGTCGCGTTTACGCCAACCCATGCTTTATTTTTATCATCAAAGTAAAAAAACAGCTTAGGGTTAATACTAACCCGGTTTGTTTTTGGCACCGCTATAAAATCGGTATTAGCCGGCGAGTAGGCCCCATTGTAATTATAAGTGGCAAAAATTGTAGTACCTACATGCTGCCACTTTTGTGCATAGTAGCCACTGGCATCAACACCTTTGGCGCTATTACCGTTTAATAAAAATGTTAGCTCTGGTTTATCTTGTGGGGTTTTACTTATTAAGTTAACCAAACCGGCTATGGCCCCACCACCATACAGTGTTGAAGCAGAACCTTTAATAAACTCTACCTGCTTTAAATTTAATGGCGATACCTGCATTAAACTTAACCCGCCCGAAAAACCCTGGTACAACGGCATGCCATCCTGCAATAATTGTGTGTACCTGCTATCAAGCCCTTGTATCCTAAAGTTTGATGTGCTGCTAACAGCCGATGTTTGTTGTACATGTATACCGGTGGTTTCGCCAAGCAGCATCTTAATATCGCCGGGCCGCATAGTGCCTTTTTCGTCCAATTCTTCCTGGGGTAAAGCTTCTATTCGGGTAGGTATATCACGCAAATTTTGATTAGTGCGGGTGGTTTGTACCATAACTTCGGCAAGTTCTCCAGATTCCGGCTCTAAATAAACCTCTGCTTCAGCGCCGGTATTAACAAGAGGAAACACAACAGTTTTAGTTTGCGAAAGGTAACCTACCAAGCTAAATTTAAGTTCGAACTTGCCGTTTGGTACATTGGTTAATATAATTTTCCCTTCGGCATTTGCTGTGGTGCCAATATTTAACGTAGGTATGCTAACTGATACTTGTGGTAAAACCTGTTTAGTTTTATCGTCTTTAATAATTACCTTATAGGTATTTTGAGCGTAAATGCAATTACAAGATAATATGGCTAGTAGTAATAAAAGATATTTCATAAAAAATGCTGTGCCAATGCTTACGCATTGATGTATAGGAAATGCTTCAATTGTATGAAGTTTAATAATTGTTCAGCGGCAATTATTAGGCGAGTGGTGGTCGGAGTATTTTTTTATGAAATTCTGATATCGCTTTCAAAACATAAATATCCTGATAGATAACCCGATGTTCGTTAACAACAACAGTATTAAGCAGTGGGGGAATAATTATAGCACTACAAACTCCCGCAGTATGTTGAAATTGAGTACCCGATCCAGAATTTTGCGGAGCATCACCTTTATTATGCCCTAAAATATCTTTACCGCCTAAAAGGTAATCACCAATAAAATCCAATACACCTTTTTCATCTTGCGACACCAGTTTTTCATAAGAATGATACATAGCGGGCAAGTCGCTCATGAGCGAAAAATCGCCAAGAGGGAAAATTATATTCCCGGCTAAAAAATAAATACAGAGCGTATATATTGCAATTCTTTTGAGCATGCTGGGTGTAAAAGTATGATTATTCTTTAGTTTAAAAAAGGTATAAAACAAGTAAAGCCCCTGATGGGCAGGGGCCTTTACTAACCAATTATAAACCTAAATTATGAGAAGAGCTGTAGGAGAAGGAGTCGAACCTCCACAGAGTGGTTATTCTTATTGCTAAGAGTTTCCCATAATCTCCGCCACCGCGACGAGGAGGTGTGTCTGCCAAAATTTCACCATCCTACAATAGTTATTATTAATTCACGCCAGTGAATTGCTGTTGGGGAAGGGGTCGAACCTCCACAGAGTAGTTAGCCCGCTTCGGGTTTCCTATGATCTCTACCACCGGGACAAGGAGGTGTGTCTGCCAAAAATTTCACCACCCAACATTATGTGATGTTTATTTATTTTAAAGAACGATTAAGCTTTTAGGTCCAATTGCTTGTTACAAACATAACAGACTTAGCAATTCCTTGCAAATATTTCAACAAAAATATTTTATTTTTATTCAAATTATAATTATACTTGTATTTCAATAAAGATATTCAAATTTATGTCCCACAGAAAAGCTCAAAATTTAGAAATTGATAATCTGGATATTCAGATTTTATCAATATTGATGAAAAACGCCACTACCCCCTACACGGAAATCGCTAAAGAATTGATCGTTTCCGGCGGA
>DHIR01000137.1:9883-13667 GCA_002403905.1 Mucilaginibacter sp. UBA4741 | reverse complement strand
TCGGCCATCAGGTCGTTTATCTTTTTGGTTTCGGGGATAAAGTATGGCTTACGGATAATATTTTTTAGCACGATCTCTTCATTACGTGCCAATAATGGCAAAACATCTTTGGCATGTACTATACCAACTATTTTATCAATTACCTCATCATAAACCGGTATACGCGAATAACCTTCTGTTATCAAAACTTCCAATAATTCCTCCTTGGTAGCATTAACTTCAATACCCGATATTTTAGTGCGGGGGACCATGATGTTTTTAACCACACGTTCGTTAAAATCAAACACGTTTTGGATAAGCTCATGCTCAGTCGAATCTAGTGCGCCGGTTTCTTTACCTTGTTCCAAAAGATATTGTAACTCCTCTGAACTATGGTGCGTTTCGCCTTGTACAGCATTAATGCCTAATGACTTTAAAATAAAGTTAGCAAAGTTGTTAAGCAGCCAGATTATTGGCTTAAACATCACAAAGAATATACGCAACGGTGCAGATATTGCCAATGCCGTACGCACAGAACTTTGTATGGCCAGCCTTTTAGGTGCTAATTCCCCAAAAACAATGCTGAGCACTGTGATCACAATAAACGCGAATACATGGCTTGTGTTAATAATCAATACAGACTTTATCTCTACGCCAAACATTTTAAACATGTTCAGCATCACACGGGTAAATACGTCTTCACCAACTACACCCAAACCCAGTGACGCTATAGTTATGCCTAATTGTGTTGCAGCAAGGTAGCCCGATAGATTAGCCATTATACTACGGGTAAGCCGTGCTACTCGACTACCAGTTTTTACTTTTAATTCAATTTGCGAACTACGAACGCGAACTAACGCAAATTCTGCGGCTACAAAAAAGCCGTTCAGGAAAACCAGGAATATGGTTAATACAATATAATATCCGTTTACGTAGAGGTCAGGCGCCATCAATTAATTATTGGTAAACAGGAAAAGTAGACTTATATAGTTCTAAACTTTCATTAATTACTTTGTAAGCATATTTTTTGCCCAACATATGTTCAATAGTTACCTTTTTATCTTCCAGAGCTTTATAGTCTTTAAAAAAACGTACTATCTCTTTCATGGCATGTGGCGGCAGCTCTTGCAGATCGTTAATATAGTTTACAGACATATCGTTTTTTGCTACCGCGATAATTTTATCGTCCTGCTCGCCATTATCAACCATGTGCATTACGCCAACTATTTTGGCTTCTATGATAGACATCGGGAACACATCGATAGAACATAATACTAATATATCCAGCGGATCTTTATCATCACAATACGTTTGGGGGATAAAGCCATAATTAGCCGGGTACATTACCGATGAGAACAATACGCGATCAAGTTTTAATAAGCCCGACTCTTTGTCAATTTCATATTTAGCTTTTGATCCCTTAGGGATCTCAATTACCGCATTTACAAATTCAGGAATGTTATCGCCAGGTGAAACCTGGTGCCATGGATGTTGTGTACTCATTTACTTTACTATATTTATTATTCGCTTTTTACTAATCGCTTTTTTAAGAAAGCAATAACAAGCGGAATTGTTGTAACTATTATTAATCCTAATACTACGTATTCCAGATAATCTTTTAATTGCGGGTACTTTCTACCCAAAAAATAGCCGGATAAGATAAATGTGTTTACCCACATTATGCTTCCTGCTAAGTTATACAAGGTAAACTTTTTAAAGTCTACTTTAACTACGCCTGCAAAGATAGGGGCAAAAGTTCTTATTATTGGGAAAAATCTGCCTAAAACTAATGCCATGCCGCCGTGCTTGGCATAAAACTCCTCGGCTATTACTATGTAGCGCTTTTTAAAGAACAATGAATCGTTTTTGTTGAACAGCATTGGCCCCGTTCGGTAACCAAACCAATAGCCCATGTAATTGCCTAAGAAGCCTGCCAAAATTACGGATAACAGCAATGTACCCAATGATACATCGATCATCCCTGATGAACATAGCAGGCCGGCCATGAATAATAAATAATCACCCGGTAAAAAAAAACCAAAAAACAGACCTGTTTCAGCAAAAACTACAATAAGCAGGAAGTAAAACCCTCCCTTACTTAAAATGGATTGAGCGTCTGTTAAATTTTGCAGGTGTTCCCAAAAATTTTCCATTCACTATATTTGTAAAACTACAAATATTAAATCATTTTTGGGGATTTTGATTGCTCATTAAATGAGGTTGCTTATCAGCTGCGGGTACACACCTATTACAATTGTTGCCAGTGCTGTAAAGCCTAACACAAAAATATAATAAGGCGAAACAACGATCTGCTCGCGCTCTGTACCGCGGAAGTACATGGCAACAATAACCCTGAAATAATAGAAGATACTGATGATAGCGTTAATAACAGCTACAATAGCTAACGCGATATGCATTTTGCCCAATACGATATTGAAGGCGAAAAACTTACCTATAAAACCGGCTGTAAGCGGTATACCTGCCAATGATAACATGGCTATGGTTAATACCAACGCCAGGAACGGGTTCTTTTTACCCAAGCCGTTAAAGCTGTCAAAACTATCGCTTCCTGTTTCTTGCTGTACAAGTATTAACGCCCCAAAGGCTGTAATTGTAGCGATAGAATAAGCGGTGCCATATACAAATATGGTATTTGTTGAACTTGCACCCAACGCTAAAATTGCAAACAACAAATAACCTGCATGCGATACACTTGAATAAGCCAGCATCCGCTTAAAGCTTTGCTGATACAGCGCTGTTATGTTACCTATAAATAATGTTATAATAGCTATAACAATTAACGCGGGTGCCCATATATTAGATAACACCGGAAAACACGTAGAAAACAGGCGTAAAAAAGCAGCAAAGCTGGCAATTTTAGACACTGTAGACATAAAGGCCGTTATTAATGATGGCGAACCTTCATACACATCCGGCACCCAGAAATGGAATGGGGCCACCCCTACTTTAAAGCATAGGCCAACAATAATTAATACTATACCGGCACATAACATGGGGGCAACAACCGCATGATCTAATACCCATTTTTGAATAGCTTCAAGGCCAAATGAACCTGTTGAGCCATATATTAAAGTAACGCCGAATAGTAAAAAGCCGGTTGAAAAAGCGCCCATTAAGAAGTATTTCAGCGCTGCTTCGTTTGATGCAAAATCGTTCTTCTTAATACCTGCCAGTATATACAAGCTTACCGACATTATTTCTATGCCGATAAATAACATGGTTAAATTATAGTAAGAAACCATTACAATAATCCCCACCAGGGAGAATAAAATAATAGCATAATACTCGGCTACGTGGTTGCTTATCTTTTCAAAATAATCTTTAGCAAGCAGCAGTATTAACAGGGTTGATATAATAGCAAGTGATGAAAAAATAACGGAAAAATTATTAAATAATATCATTCCATGATATTCTGGTATAGCGCCGGTATTCCATTGCGCTATCGCTAAACCTAATGCAACAAGTAACCCAACAATAGTTACCGGCAACAACGCTTTTTGCATTTTATATAAACCTAAATACAAAAGCACTATAGGTAAAACAGATATGACTATTATTGTATTCATGATTAAAACTTACCTGAGAATTTTACACTGTGTACCAAATTTTCGACAGCGGCTGATGATATATGTAATATAGGCTGCGCATATATACCCAGGCCGATGATTAACACGCAGATAATACCCAATACTAATTTTTCTGAGCCATGAATATCTGTAAACGTGGCGGTTAATTCGTTGGTGGTGCCCTGCATTACATTTTTATACATGCGCAGCATATATAC
>DHIR01000137.1:9210-9690 GCA_002403905.1 Mucilaginibacter sp. UBA4741 | reverse complement strand
ACCCAAATGCTATATTGATAAACACTGTTTAATAATAAAAACTCGCCTATAAAACCGTTAGTTAATGGCAACGCCACCGTACCCAATACAATAATTAAAAAAGCGATAGAAAATTGCGGAGCAACTTTAGCAATACCACCCAACTGGCTAATATTACGCGTACCTAAACGCGTGCTGATGATATCCCATATAAAGAACATACCTACCACGTTAATACCGTGACTAAGCATTTGTATCATGGCTCCTTGTACACCTTGTACGTTCCAGATAAATATACCCGCAGCAATAAGGCCAACGTGTGCTATAGATGAATAAGCAACCAAACGCTTACCATCTGTTTGCGTAAACGCGATGATAGAACCGTAAACAATACTGATTACCGCCATTATAATAATTACCGTTTGCCAGGTTAAAAAGCCGGCCGGTGCAATAGGTATCAACCACCTTATAACGCCATAAATACCCATTTTAAGCATAATG
>DHIR01000137.1:0-9017 GCA_002403905.1 Mucilaginibacter sp. UBA4741 | reverse complement strand
TACCCATTTTAAGCATAATGCCCGCTAGCATCATGGTACCTGCACTTGGTGCTTCGGTATAAGTATCGGGCTGCCAGGTATGGAACGGGAACAATGGCATTTTGATAGCAAACGCCAGGAAGAAGGCCCAGAACACCAAACCTGAATGGCCTGCAGTAAGTTGGCTGCTGGCATAAAACTCGGTTATGCTATAGTTCTGACCAGGCGATTGCATATACATGTATATAATGCCCAGCAACATCAATAACGAACCGGCAAACGTATAGATGAAAAATTTAATGGTGATACGTATCCTATTTTCGCCGCCCCAAAGTGAGCAGATAAAATAGATAGGTATTAATGCCGCTTCCCAACCTACGTAGAATAAAAAGCCATCTAAAGCGGTAAACACAACCAGCATACCTGCCTGCATAAATAATATCAACGCGTAAAAAGCATTGGCATTTTTATACTGGTGTTTATAGGTTGTTAAAATTATAAGCGGAACAAGCACCGTAGTAAGCAACACCATTATCATGCTGATACCATCAATACCGGCGCTAAAGTAAATACCCAGCTTTACTATCCATGGTACGTCAACAGCAAATTGTGTGGTAGCATCGGGTACAAAATTAGCCAGGAATATGCCGGCGATTGCCAGTTCTATTACGGAGAAAAATAATGCCGCGTGTTTAGCTGTTTCGTTCTTAAAGAAGAGAACAGCAAGCGCCGCAATAACCGGCAAAAATATTAATATACTAACCGTCATTTTATATTGTAAACAATTTTAAACTATACAGTAATATGGCAATAATACCAGCCACCATCATAAATATGTAGAAACCTACATTACCTGTTTGCAGCAAACGCAGGGCCTTGCTTGATTCGAGCGTACCTTTACCAATGTCATTCACCAACCCGTCAATACCTAAACGCTCAACAACGTTGTAGAAGAAACCTGATAAAGCATCAAGCGGCCTGCGGATCAGGAAATCATATATCTCATCAACATAAAATTTATGGTAAGATAAGTTGGCAAGTATCGAGCGCTCTTCGGTATCTTCAACAGGTACATGCGCGTTTTTAACATATTTTACATAAGCATAAGCCATGGCAATTAAAGCGCCGCCAACAGACAGGCCCATTAATAGCCATTCTGTACTGGCAGCTAACTCATGCTCGCCTAATATTTTGTGTGATGCTTCAAAAACCGGTGCAAGGTAAGCTCCTAGTTCATGATGGCCGCCCATTACTGCCGGTACGCCTATCATACCACCGACGGCTGATAGTATAGCCAACACGATCAATGGAATAGTCATGCTTCGCGGCGACTCATGTAAATGATGATCCTGCTCATGCGTCCCACGGAATTTACCCCAGAACGTTAGGTACATCATCCGGAACATATAGAACGAGGTTAACATAGCAGTGATAACACCTACTACATAAAATGTGGTACTATGTGCATAGGCCGCGGCCAAAATTTCGTCTTTAGAAAAGAAACCAGAGAATGGCGGGATACCTGCAATTGCAATGGTACCAACCAGCATGGTTACAAAGGTGATCTTTATTTTTCCGGCTAGTCCGCCCATTTTGCGCATATCCTGCTCACCGCCCATGGCGTGAATTACAGAACCTGCACCCAGGAATAATAATGCTTTAAAGAAAGCGTGAGTTAATACGTGGAAGAAAGCGCCGGTATAAGCACCAACACCCAAACCTAAAAACATGTAACCTAACTGCGATACAGTTGAATAAGCCAAGACCTTTTTAATATCTGTTTGTGTTACCGCAATCAATGCCGCGAATGCAGCTGTTGCTAATCCGATAATGGCAATAACCTCCATAGTTTCAGGAGCCATTGTGAATAAGATGTTTGAGCGGGCTATCATATAAACACCTGCGGTAACCATAGTTGCCGCGTGTATTAAGGCTGATACCGGGGTTGGGCCGGCCATAGCGTCAGGCAACCAGGTAAATAACGGCAATTGTGCTGATTTGCCTACAGCGCCTACAAATAATAATAAAGTGATGAGTACAAAAGGTGCGTCATGCACATAAGCTGCTCTCTTAAATACCTCAGCATAAGTTATACTATCAAACGTGTGGAATATTACAAATATGCCTATCAGGAAACCTAAGTCGCCAATACGGTTCATGATGAATGCTTTCTTGGCGGCCTCGGCATAATTTGGATTGGTATACCAAAAGCCGATCAGCAGGTAAGAGCAAAGCCCTACACCTTCCCAGCCTATAAACATTACCAGGTAGTTTGAACCCAATACCAGCAATAACATGAAGAAAACAAACAGGTTTAAGTAAGCGAAGAACTTACCAAAGCCTTCATCATCATGCATATAACCAACAGAGTACAGGTGAATTAAAAAGCCTACACCGGTAATGATCAATAGCATGATTGAGCTTAACTGATCTACCAGGAAAGCAAAATTAACTTTCAATGCACCAACAGAGAACCAGGTAAACAGATCAACATTTATTGGCTGACCGGTTGTTTTGATCTGGATAAAAGCGCCAACGCTTAATCCGAAAGAAATTAAAACCAACAAATTGCCAATAAAGCCTATAACGCCTTTTGGTAATGTATTGCGGCCAATGCCGTTAATAACGAAACCGGCTAACGGTAATAAAGGAATAAGCCAGATGTATTTATCCATGTTGTTATGTTGTACGTTTAACGTTGTACGTATTACGTTTTTCTTTATTATTAAATTAATTCAAATCCGAAATTGAACATTCGAAATCCGCAATTAAGCTACCATTTCAACCTGTTCAACACATTAATATCTATCGAATTTGTGTTGCGGTATATCATTACAATTATTGCCAGGCCAACTGCTACTTCTGCGGCGGCCAGGGCCATAATAAAAAATACAAAAACCTGCCCGCTTGCATCGCCATTATATACAGAGAAAGCGGCTAATAATAAGTTTACCGCATTCAACATCAACTCGACCGACATAAATATTACGATGGCATTACGACGAACTAAAACGCCCATAACCCCTATCGAAAATATAATTGTGCTTAGTATAATGTAATGGTTAAGCGGTACAGCTAGTAATGTATGTGTTAAGTTTTCCATTATGCAGCAGTTTTAGTGTCTTTAGTAGCCAATAATACAGCACCCACCATTGCCGATAACAGCAATACTGACGATATCTCAAAAGGCAATAAATATTCGTTGAATAGTACTTTTCCTAAGTTTTTAACCAGACCCAGGCTTGGGTCTTTTAAAATTACAGGGTTTGATGCGCCAAATGCTTTTAACGCTGCTACTATCGTTATTAAAAAACATCCACCACCAATAACCGCGGCAAATTTTATCAGGTTTGATTTTGGCTGTTCAGACCCCTTGTTCAGGTTCATTAACATCAGCGTGTACAGAAACAGCACCAATATGGCACCCATGTACACAATAAAATTTACGATAGCCAAAAACTGTGCATTTAATAAAATGTAGTGGATAGTGAACGTAAAAAACGTTAGTATCAAGTAAAGGATGCTATGCACCGGATTTTTGGCCGTAATCACCAAGATGGAGAAGAAAATGGACAAAAACGCGATGAAGTAAAATGTATTCATTTGCTATATATTACAAAACACTTTCGACCTCCAAAAATTGGATGGGCAAATGTATAAAACTTCTTATGGATTTAACGGGGACTCAACTAATTTGTCTTTGCCGTATATAAAATCTTTTCTTAAATAATCAGACGGCACTATGTCGCCATCTAAATAGATTGCTTCTTTAGGGCAGGCTTCTTCACAAAGGCCGCAAAAAATACAACGCAGCATATTAATTTCATAAACAGCCGCATATTTTTCTTCGCGATATAAGTGCTCTTCTCCCGGTTGGCGTTCTGCAGCAGTCATAGTTATGGCTTCGGCAGGGCATGATAGCGCGCATAAACCGCAGGCGGTACAACGCTCTTTACCGTTCTCGTCACGTTTAAGCGAGTGCATACCACGGAAATTTTCAGAAAACTCACGCTTCTCTTCCGGATAGGCGATAGTTACCGGCTTTCTGAAAAAGTGTTTCATGGTAATTGCCAAACCATGCACAATTGCAGGCAGGTAAGCACGTTCCCAAAAGTTTAACGGCTTATTATCAACTACTTTTCTTTTATTACTTAGCGGTTCCATCTTATCTGTTAATTAAAGTAATAACAATACCGGTGACAACAATATTAGCTATAGCTATCGGTATTAAAATTTTCCAGCCCAGGTCCATCAACTGATCATAACGGAAACGCGGGATCGTCCAGCGCACCCACATAAAAAAGAATATGAATAAAAATATCTTGGCAAACATTAAAACAACACCCAATATTACCGCGCCATTTGTGCCGATATGAGCAGCCATCCAGTCCATAAATGGATAATTATAAGCTCCCCAATAAAGCGTAACCATTACTGCCGATGATATGAACATGTTAATATATTCGGCAAACAGGTAAAAGCCCAACTTCATGGACGAGTATTCTGTATGATAACCACCAACCAGCTCTGTTTCGCACTCGGGCAAGTCAAACGGTGTACGGTTAGTTTCGGCAAATGCGCAGATCAGGAACAGTATAAAGCCCACCGGCTGAGACAATACGTTCCAGTGCCAGCTATGTTGCTGCTCGGCAATTTGGCGTAAGCTTAAAGTACCGGTTATTAGTAATAAAGCGATGATGGATAAACCCATCGAGATTTCATAACTGATATTCTGCGATGCCGCACGGACAGCGCCTAATAAAGAGTATTTATTATTTGATGCCCAGCCACCTATCATTACACCATAAACACCTAATGATACTACGCCGAATACGTAAAGGATGCCCACATTAATATCGGCAACCTGCAGGTCAATAACGTGCGATCCGATGGTTAATTTTTGTCCCCATGGGATAACTGCCGAACCTATACAGGCCGTCATGATAGCCAACGATGGGCCTACGATGAACAGGAAGCTGCTGGCATTAGTTGGGATGATCTCTTCTTTCAAAAACATTTTACCACCATCGGCAAGGGGTTGTAGTAAACCCCACGGACCGGCACGGTTAGGGCCAATCCTGTCTTGAAAAAATGCCGCTATTTTACGCTCGGCATAGGTAGAGTACATTGCTATAACCAGGCTTATGGCAAAAATGATAACTACCAGTATAAATTTAACTATGATGTCTGCTAATTCCATTATAAGCGTGTTTCGCGTTCAAATTGTTCTTTATTGGCCTCTTGCAATACCGGGTTGGTTTTAACCACCGGCAATGGTGTAAAATCATAATGATTAGAGCTGATAACCGATTGATACGATACTTTACGCGGTCCGTCAATTACCCAATCAGCTGTTTTCTTTTTATCAAAGCGGCAGGTATTGCAAATAAAATCTTCTACCTCGCCATAAACATCTTTACGTGCGGTTACACGTAAAACATCATCACCTTTGTACCAAAGGGTTACTTCGCCTTTACATTTTTCGTGGTCGCAATCGCGGTGTGCCTCAACCGGCTTGGTAAACCAAACACGGTTTTTAAAGCGGAAAGTCTTATCGGTTAACGCGCCTACCGGGCAAACATCAATAACATTTCCGGAGAAATCGTTATCAACTGCTGCTTGTATGTAGGTTGATATTTCAGAATGGTCGCCCCTGTTAAGGATACCATGGATCCGATGATCGGTTATCTGATCGGCAACATAAACGCAACGATAGCAAAGGATGCAACGCGTCATGTGCAGTTGTATTTTATCGCCAATATCTATTTTATTAAACGTACGACGGTCAAACTCGTAACGGGTTTTAACAGCGCCATGCTCAAAAGCAAGATCCTGTAAATGGCACTCGCCGGCCTGGTCACATATCGGGCAATCCAGCGGGTGGTTTATCAATAACATCTCTACCACACCTTTACGTGCCTCAATAACTTCGGGCGAGGTAATGTTTTGCACTTCCATACCGTCCATTACATTGGTACGGCATGATGCTACCAGTTTAGGCATAGGGCGCGGATCTTTCTCAGAACCTTTGCTCACTTTTACCAAACAGGTACGACATTTACCACCACTGCCAGCCAGTTTAGAATAATAGCACATAGCAGGCGGTACAATATCACCACCTATTATCCTTGCGGCGTTTAGGATGGATGTTCCGTCCGGTACTTCTACTGATATTCCGTCTATTGTTACTTTCATTAATAAGTCAAAATTAAAAATTCAAAAGTCAAAACTGATTATTGAAGTGACTAACTTAATTTACTTTTTAAACTAATTATTATTGATGCAATGATCTTTGAAAGCTCATCCGCTTCATTTATTAATTTATTTATCCGATCTTTTTCTTCGATCAGCACTGTATCTCTTATTAAACAAAGCCAGTACTTGGTTTCGTTTGCTGATTTTAGAGCTATTGTATAAAAGTTCCTAAAATCCTTTTACGAACTTCCCGATTTCGCTTCTACTATGTTTGCTCCTATCGAAGTTGCACTTCTTAAAAGCTGGTCAAATATTGAAAAGTATATTCTTTCGTATTTGCTTGATGAGATAAAAAGTACGATCTCTTTTGAGAATTGGTAGCACCTGTGCTTAATATCATATGGCTTATCATTCAAATTTTGAATTTTTACTTTTTAATTTTGACTTAGCTGGCCACCGGCGCAGGCAACGGGTCCGCGTAATGAGCAATACCGTAATTTCTTGTGGTAGCTTCACTTGCATGCGTTACATGCCATTCAAACTCATCCCTAAAGTGGCGTATTGCGCTGGCCACCGGCCATGCTGCCGCGTCACCCAGCGGGCAAATAGTATTACCTTCTATCTTTTTAGCTACGTCAACCAACAGGTCCATATCGCTCATGCTGCCATGGCCGTTCTCTAAACGGTGCAATACTTTCTCCATCCAGCCGGTACCCTCACGGCAAGGCGAACATTGTCCGCAGCTTTCGTGGTGATAAAAGCGGGCGAAGTTCCAGGTGTTTCTAACGATACACTGATCTTCATCAAAAGCGATAAAACCGCCAGATCCCATCATACTACCGCTAACAAAACCACCGTCTGATAAAGACTCATAGCTCATCAGGCGGCCTTCGCCGTTAATAGTTTTCAGGAACAGGTTAGCCGGTAAAATTGGTACGGATGATCCACCTGCTACAACCGCTTTTAAACGTTTGCCGTTTGCGATACCGCCGCAATATTCATCGCTGTATAAAAATTCTTCAACCGGTAAGCCTAAGTCTATTTCATAAACACCCGGTTTTACCAGGTTACCACCTGCTGATATTAGTTTAGTACCTGTACTGCGGCCTATACCTAATTTAGCATACTCATCGCCACCTTCATTAATGATAGGTACTACAGCAGCAATTGATTCAACATTATTTACCACGGTTGGGCAGCCATACAAACCCGCAATAGCCGGGAATGGTGGTTTAATACGCGGGTTACCACGTTTGCCTTCCAATGATTCTAACAACGCGGTTTCTTCTCCGCAGATGTAAGCACCACCACCGGGTTGTACATACAGCTCCAGGTCATAACCGGTGCCTAATATATTTTTTCCAAGGAAACCTGCCGCTTTAGCTTCGGCAATGGCTTTTTCAAGGATCCGTATCTGCGGCATCATTTCGCCACGTACATATATGTATGATGTTTTTGCGCCTAAGGCATAACTGCCTACTATCATCCCCTCAATTAATAAGTGAGGGATATAGGTCATCAGGAAACGGTCTTTAAAAGTTCCGGGTTCAGACTCATCAGCATTACAAACCAGGTAACGGGCAACACCTTCCGGCTTAGCCAAAAAGCCCCATTTCATCCCCGTAGGGAAACCCGCGCCACCACGGCCACGCAAGCCCGACTTTTTAACTTCTTCCACCACTTCATCTGGTGTCATTTTTTTCAAAGCTTTCTCTACCGATGCATAACCACCTTTTTGGCGGTAAACATCAAATGTATTGATGCCGGGTACGTTTATATGTTCTAAAAGTAATTTGCGTCCCATTTTGTTAATATATTTTGCCTGTTTGCTTGTAATAGTTTACATGCTGCCAAACACGCGTGCCAATGGCCAGTACTATTAAAATTATTTTAAGCGTAGGTGATACTCCAATAGGATTTGATGGTAATAATAGTATCACTACTAATGCTGCATACATTACATCCCTCAATATCATCATTCCTCTTACTGTCATTCGCTTTAAAAATATCTACCGGTTTCGTTATAATAATTAATATGTCTTACTACACAACTGGCAAATGCTACTACAAGCAGCGGTACCAGTATAATGCTATTCTCTTTTAATCCGCCTGTTACAAATACTAAAATTAAACCTAATGCAAATAATGAATCTCCTATTATCAAATTTGCATTGTCCATTCCATCTGTAAATTATTTTCCTTTAGCCTTTAAATCTGCTATCAATGCATCTACAGACTCATTGGTTAACTTTTCGTAAAAAGTATATTCAGGGCCTATTTGTAAAACAGGTGCAAAACCGCACGCTGCCAAACACTCCACTCCGCGCCAGCTAAATAAGCCATCGGCAGTAACTTCGCCTTCTTTTACACCTAGCTGCTGCTCAATATGGTCCATTATTTTTTCGGCACCTACCAGGCAACATGGTCCGGTACGGCAAACCTCTAAAACATATTTACCCTGCGGGCGCAAAAAATACATGCTGTAAAATGAGGCTACCTCATAAACTTCAATAGGCTGCAGTTTTAAGTATGCTGCAACTTTATCCATTGCCTGCGGGCTTGTCCACCCAAACTCGGCTTGTACCAAATGCAGTATAGGCAATAGGGCCGATTTTTGTTTCCCTTCGGGATAACGGCTTACTATATCAGCAAACTGAGCTGTTAGCACGTCCGAAAATTCAACCAAAGCTTGTTCGGTATCTTCAACTCTAAGCATCTAATTCTCCGGCTATAACGTTTAAACTACTCATGTTAATAATCGCGTCAGACAGTAACATGCCCTTACTCATAGGGGCATACATCTGGTAATTAATAAAACTTGGCCTGCGGAAATGCAAACGGTA
>DHIR01000184.1 GCA_002403905.1 Mucilaginibacter sp. UBA4741 | reverse complement strand
CATTTGGTTTATGATACGGCCTCTACTTTTAGGGTATTAATATTTATCTTGCCTTAAATTTTAACACTATGGAATTTGGCCGGGTAACCCCACAGGAATTAGCAGAAATAGATTTTACATTACCACCCGACCCTGAACTAACCATTACCACCCTCGCGGCAGCAAAAAACAGCTCGCCATTGCAGGTGCACGTTGGTTGCGCCAAATGGGGACGTAAAGAGTGGGTAGGCAAGATCTATCCGCCTAAAACCAAAGACGCTAACTTTTTGGACGAATATGTAAAGCATTTTGATTGCATTGAGCTAAACGCCACGTTCTACAACCTCTACCCTGCCTCCACCATCGGTAAATGGAAAGACAAAGCGGCTACCAGTCCCGATTTTAAATTTTGCCCCAAGTTTTCGCAAAGCATCAGTCATATCCGCAGGCTTAAAAATGCGGAGGAAATTACAACTACTTTTTATGAAGGTATTTTAGCCTTCGGCGATAAGCTAGGCCCGTTGTTTTTACAATTGAGCGATAACTTTACCCCAAAAGTTACCCCGAACTAAAAGCATATTTGGAACAGCTACCAAAAGATATTCCCGTTTTTGTGGAGTTGCGCCATAAAGGATGGTTTGCTAATGATGAAGTGCGCCAAATGGTTTTCAACTTGTTTCATGAACTAAACATAGGCGCTGTAATTACCGATGCATCCGGCAGGCGTGATTGCGTACACATGCAGTTGCCGACGCCACACGCGTTTATCCGCTTTGTTGGTAATAGTTTAGATAGGACAGATTATACACGTGTTGATGAATGGGTCGATCGTATTAAGCAATGGCGCGACCAGGGCCTGCAATCTGTATGGTTCTTTATGCACCAGCATGACGAGCGTTACTCGCCCGAACTGGCTGATTATGTATCGGAACAGTTAAACCAAAAGCTGGGCCTTAACCTGCATCGCCCGCAATTTATTGACCGCGATAAAGGATTGTTTGGTTGAAGTTAAACGTTATGAGAGAAGCGCAGTCCAACGTGCGCAAAAAAACATTATTTTTGCCCAGCATCATATGACCGATATCAACGCATTATACCAGCAGGCTGTACAGCTTTTACAGCAACTAATATCTATCCCATCCTTCAGTAAAGAAGAAGATAGAACCGCCGACCTGATAGAAAACTTTCTTAAAACGCATGGCATTACACCCAACCGAAAGATGAATAATCTTTGGGCCTGGAACAAGCATTTTGATGCTGCAAAGCCTACCATCCTGCTTAATTCGCACCACGATACGGTAAAACCAAACTCGGGCTACACCCGCGACCCTTATGACGCGATTACCGAAGATGGCAAGTTATACGGCCTGGGCAGTAATGATGCAGGCGGTTGCCTGGTATCGTTAATAGCGGTGTTTCTTTATTTCTATGATAAAACAGACCTTAAATATAATTTCTGCTTAGCCACTACTGCCGAAGAGGAGATCTCGGGCGTTAATGGTTTAGAATTGATTATTCCTGAACTTGGCCAACTTGATTTTGGCATTGTAGGCGAACCTACCCTGATGCAATTAGCCGTTGCCGAACGCGGCTTAATGGTGTTGGATTGCGTAGCACACGGCAAAGCCGGCCATGCCGCCCGCGAAGAAGGCGACAACGCCATCTACAAAGCCATGCAGGATATCGAGTGGTTTCGTACCTATAAGTTCCCAAAAGAGAGTGATGTTTTTGGGCCGATTAAAATGTCGGTTACAGTTATTAATGCCGGGTCACAGCATAACGTGGTGCCTGCCAGCTGCAACTTTGTGGTTGATGTACGGGTAACCGATGCTTACCGTAATGAGGAAGTACTGGAAATCATTCGCCAAAATGTTAAGTGCGATGTAACGCCGCGTTCTATTCGCTTAAAACCATCATCCATAGACAGAAAACATCCAATAGTACAGGCAGGCATAGCTTTGGGCAGGATAACTTACGGCTCGCCAACTACATCAGATCAATCACTATTAGATATCCAATCTATCAAAGTAGGTCCGGGTGACTCGGCACGGTCACACATGGCTGATGAATTTGTTTATGTGGAGGAGATCAGAGAAGGTATTGAGTTGTATGTGAAGATGTTGGAGCAGATAGTTTAACAATATACCCCCACTTGTCAGAAATGGCAATCCTATCATCCTTAAATCCTATAGATCTTAGTACAGGACAGTACAGGATAGCTACCCTATAATTTATATTTAGGTTAGTGCTTCGTTATAAACCAATATTTCGTCAAATAAATTTTCCTGTAAAATAAGTTAGGGGTCTGTAAGGGGCTTTAGCTTTATTAGTCTGTACGATATGATCTTCAAAATCCAATTAAGCAAAAAATCGGCAAAAGCAAATGCCTTATTTCTTTTACTGTTGATCTTTTCGGCATCAATTGCCAATGGGCAACAGGCTAAAAAGATAGATCGTAAAGCGCTGGTAACAAGGCATAATCTAACCATCACCGACAGAAACCTACCCGGCCCCACTCAGGTTGGCAACGGCCACTTTGCTTTTGGGTTTGATATTACGGGCTTGCAAACATTTTCGCAGGGGGCTAATACCATGTCCGACTGGGGCTGGCATAAGTTTCCGGAGCCAAACGGGCAAACACCCGCTGATTATAAGGGACAGGAATGGGATACGCAAGGGAAAATGGTATGGCATGATGTTTCAAATCCGGAGCAAAAAGAATTGATCAATTGGATGAGAGGAAATCCGCAGCGGTTAAATTCAGGGCGGTTTGGCTTTATATTAAAGAAAAAAGACGGATCGGCTGTGGTATTGAATGATCTGCAAGACCCCGTTCAAAAATTGGATATGTGGACCGGCATCGCGACAAGCACATTCGAGATTGACGGCAAATCCGTAAAAGTAACCACCATAGGCGACCCTAACCGAGACGGCATTGCCATACACGTAGAAGCGCCTGATTTGAATGACGGCCAGATAGGCATCTTTTTAGAGTTCCCTTATGCCTCGCATGGCGAGTTTGGTAACGGGGCAGATTGGAAAAGTCCGGATAAGCATCAAACCGAAGCCATCATCAATAATAACAGCGCCTTGTTTCACCGCACATTGGATGACACGAAGTTTGATGTAAACCTAAAATGGGCAAACGGCGCTACCATAAAAAACACCAAACCGCATAGGTATGAATTGATGCCAACGGATAAAAACCAGGTAGATGTTATACTATCTTTCAATAAAACACCATTAAAAACGCAGCTAACAACCTTTGTTGATGTAAAAAAAGCAAGTGAGATCCATTGGGCCAATTTTTGGAAAAGCGGTGGCGCTATTGACCTATCGGCCAGTAAAGATCCGCGGTGGATGGAATTGGAAAGAAGGATCGTACTATCGCAATACGTGATGGCGGTTAATGAGATCGGTTCGACCCCTCCGCAGGAAAGCGGATTGGTTAATAACGGCTGGTTTGGTAAATATCATTTCGAAATGATATGGTGGCACGAAGCGCATTATGCCCTTTGGGGTCGTTTACCGCTCATGGATCAAAGCATGCGGGTGTACGACTCGAATTTACAAACTTCTATTGACCGCGCTAAAAAACAAGGTTATCAAGGCGCGCGCTGGCCCAAAACAGTGGGCGATAACGAACATTGGGAATGGCCCAATGAGATAAACCCACTATTGATCTGGCAGGAACCACATCCTATATTTTTTGCTGAGTTAGCCTACCGCACAAATCCCACCAAAGCAACTTTGGCAAAATGGGGCAAGGTAGTGATCCAGACTGCCGATTTTATGGCTTCCTATCCTTATTATAACAAAGACCAGGATCGATATATATTAGGCTATCCGTTACAGGTTGTATCAGAAAACGCTGATCCCCGGACTTGCTATAATCCCACATTTGAGTTGAGTTATTGGCGCACGGGTTTATTACTTGCCCAAAAATGGCGTAAACGTTTAAACATGCCTGCCGACCCAAAATATGCCGAGGTATTAGCTAAACTATCCAAACTGCCGGTAAAAGATGGATTATATGAATCTTGGGAGAACATCACTAATATGTGGACCAAATTCAATTTTGAGCATCCTGCCTTAACGGGCGCTTACGGTTTACTGCCCGGCGATGGTGTGGACATCCCGACAATGGAAAGAACCTTTAACAAGGTTGGCGAAACATGGCGCTTTGACCGTACCTGGGGTTGGGATTTCCCGATGCTGGCTATGTGCGCTGCAAGGTTGGGCCACGGCGACAAGGCGATAGAGTATTTATTAAACTATAAAAGCTTTGATTTGGAGCAACATGGCCTGGTAGGTGGCGGCGGGCCTTTTCCTTACTTCCCCGGTAACGGCGGGTTGTTATATGCTGTCGCGTTGATGACGGCCGGTTGGGATGGCGCGCCTAAAGGCAATGCTCCCGGCTTTCCGAAGGATGGGCAATGGGTGGTTAAATGGGAAGGGCTTAAACGTGCTTTGTAGATAATCATTATAAAGCCCCATAGTCATGGCATAATAAAATATTTCCCATATTTGCACTATGAGCAAGCTTTGGCAAAAAACCACAAATGTTAATGAGCTGGTAGAAAACTTTACCGTTGGGCGCGATACCGAGTTTGATACCCAAATGGCCGCCTTTGATGTACTGGGATCATTAGCGCATACGCAAATGCTGCAAAGCATTGGCCTAATGAGTGCCGATGACCTGGAGTTGGTACAACGCGAGCTTAAAAACATTTATGCTGATATTGCAAATGGTAAGTTTACCATTGAGCCGGGTGTTGAAGATGTACACTCGCAGGTGGAAATGTTGTTGACCCAACGCATTGGCGATGCCGGAAAGAAAATACATAGCGGTCGCTCGCGCAACGACCAGGTGCTGGTTGACCTGAAACTATTTTTCAGGCATGAACTACAGCAGGTTGTCGAAGAAACCCAGAAGCTTTTCAACCAATTAATATCGCTTAGCGAAAAACATAAAGACACTTTATTACCCGGCTACACCCATTTACAGGTAGCTATGCCATCATCATTCGGGTTATGGTTTGGAGCGTATGCAGAGAGTTTGGTTGATGACCTGGAACTGGTTTTAGCGGCTTATAAAATCACCAATAAAAATCCATTAGGTTCGGCAGCGGGGTATGGCTCATCGTTCCCGCTTAACCGTACCATGACTACCGAGTTATTGGGTTTTGAAAGCCTGAACTACAATGTGGTTTATGCCCAAATGGGCCGTGGTAAAACCGAGCGAATCATAGCGCAGGCGCTATCATCCATAGCGGCAACATTGGCTAAAATGGCAATGGACCAGGCTTTGTATCTAAGTCAGAATTTTGCATTTGTAAGTTACCCGGATACTTTAACCACCGGCAGCAGCATTATGCCGCATAAAAAGAACCCGGATGTTTGGGAAATTATGCGCGGCAAATGCAACCGCATACAGGCCCTGCCAAATGATGTAGCCATGATGACCACTAACCTGCCATCGGGCTATCACCGCGAGTTGCAATTGCTGAAAGAACTACTATTCCCGGCATTTACAGACTTGAAGAACTGCCTGCACATGGCAACCTTTATGCTGCAAAACATTACCGTAAATACCGATATATTGAACGACCCTAAATATGCTTACTTATTTAGTGTGGAAGAAGTTAATAAGCTGGTGTTAAACGGCACCCCTTTCCGCGATGCTTACAAGCAAGTTGGTTTAGCTATAGAAAAAGGTGAATTTAATCCCGACAAAACAGTTAACCATACCCACGAAGGCAGTATAGGCAATTTGGGCAATGAATTTATTACTGATGCTATGGTTAAGATAGTCGGCAGTTTTAAGTTTGACGCGGTTGATTGGGCGGTGGCTAAATTGGTGAAGTAAGTTGTTATTTAACAACTTATTGTGTAGGTTTAAATAACCATTAAACCCTAAACCTATGCGCTACAGCACCTTTTTAAAATCAGCAGCATTTTTTGCAATTTCTTTGCTTGCATCATGCAAACCCGATGGACATACCGTTATTATTAAGGGCGATATTAAGGGACTTGATTCTAAATTGGTGTACTTAAATAATGTTTATCCTGTTGGTAGTAAGTCTATTGATTCGGTTAAGGTTAGCAATGGCACATTTTCTTTTACATTCCATGCGGATAGTATTATTGAGCCTCGTTTGATCTTTTTATGGTATAAAGACCGTATTGGAAAAGGAAAATTTTTATGTGTTAATAATCCTTTCATTTCTAAAAAGATAAATACGGATTTTGTGATGGAACCCGGGACAACAGAGTTAACAGGCCACCTAACCAAAAACGGTGGGCTAACTATAACCAGCGGCACGCAAAACAATTTCAGCTTTAAAAATAATGACCTTCCTTTTGTTAGTATAAGCGAAAACAAGCAAAAACATAAACAACAAGTAAATAGCTTTATCCAAAAAATCAAAGACATGCCTAATGCCTGGTATGCCCTATTTGCTTTAGAAAACTGGAAATACAGTATTACAAACGAAGAGTTAGGCCAAATATTTAATGCTTTTGATGATCAAACCAAACAAACCTATAGCGCCCGCAAAATAAAAGAATTTTTAGACGCTCGTCCTAACGAAAATGCGCCAAGGCCCAACCCCATGTTAACTGATAATTATGGTAAAACTACCCCGATGATAGACACTTCAAAAAAACTTAATATGGTAATATTATGGGCCAGTTGGTGCGGGCCCTGCAAAGAGGAGATTCCTCTATTGAAACACATTGCCATTAAGTTTAAAAATAATGATTTCAGAATGGTAAGCATATCAATTGATAAGGATAAAACTGAGTGGAAGCGAGAGCTTGAAAAGCAAGACATGCCATGGCAGCAATTAGTTATTCCTGATGATGGTTATCAGCATGTTATAGCTCAATATAACTTAAGTAGTGTTCCAAGGGTGTATCTTATTGATAAAAACCGTAAACTAGTTAAATTTGTAGATGGCTATCAACCAGAAAACGAAGCAATTTTTACGAAAACCATTACCGACTATTTAAAACTATGAACGGACAAAACCGAAGCGACATATACCCCGGCCTTGAAGTTGACATCATCCTGAAAAAAGATCAACGCTCGGGCAAATTAACCCGTGGCGTGGTCAAGGACCTGCTAACCAGTTCGGCCTACCACTCGCGAGGGATAAAGGTGAGATTAGAGGATGGACAGGTTGGACGTGTTACCGAAATTATTGACGAAGAATAGTATATTGCCATCTAATAAATCATTATACCCCAATGGCAAAAAAGATCCGCTCAAAAACAATAAAACTTCCAGAAAACGCCTTTTTTAAGTTCGATGCACATTACAGGGTATTGATATCATTTGTCGCCGCAGTAATTGCATTCTTTTGCATCCACACTAAATTTAGCTGGCCCGCGGTATCATTAATTACGTGGGTAGCGTTTGCATTAGCTATAATCATAACGGATTGGATAATTATTTTAAACGCGCATCCTAAAGAGATCCGTAAAATAGCCAAGCTACAGGATTCGAGCCGGTTTTTTATATTTCTTTTTGTAATTGCGTCATCGGTTATAAGTTTGGGGGCTATAATGTTTTTACTAAAATCAAGCAAGGGACATTCAAATGCCAATATTACCGGGCATATTTTACTGGCTATGGGATCGGTTGTGGTATCGTGGTGGTTGGTGCACACGCTATTTACCATGCGTTACGCGCACATGTATTACGATGAAGACACCGATGATGGCGAAAAAACCGCTGTTGGCGGACTTGAATTTCCGGGTAAAACTACAGACCCGGACTACTTAGATTTTGTATATTTCTCCTTTGTTGTTGGTATGACGTTCCAGGTATCAGATGTGGAAATATCAGATCGCGCTATGCGCCGTTTAGCTTGGGTACACGGTTTGGTGTCGTTTGCTTTTAATACAGCTATAGTGGCTTTGAGTATAAATATTGTGTCGAGTATGATATAACGACCAGCCCCTCCCAACCCTCCCCGGAAGGGAGGGCTTTTAATAAAAAAGTTAAAAAAGTCTCCCCTACCGGGAGAGATTATTCACATATTTTTTATGTTTTTAATTGTGTTCATGAGGGCTGCGCCGTTTAGAGGGGGCTGGCATCTTCAATCTTCGAATATTTCCTAGTATCCTTCATCGTCGCATAAATAATTAGCGATACCAAAATACAACCCGTTACATACCAATAAAACCATTCCTGGTGGCCGGCACTTTTAAACGATAGCGCCAAAGGCTCGGCAGTACCGCCAAATATAGATACCGCAACACCATACGGAAACCCTACACCCAACGCCCGTATATTAGACGGGAACAGCTCGGCTTTTACAACCGCGTTTATGGATGTATAACCGCTTACGATAATGAGCGCGCACATAATAAGTGCAAAGGCTACCCATACATCTTTTGTATGCCCCAGCGCCGTTAAAATGGGAATGGTAGCTAATGAGCCGCAAATACCGAAGCCTATCAGCAATGGTTTGCGACCGATCTTATCAGACAGTAAACCAAACACCGGCTGCAGCAGCATAAATATAATTAGGGTGAGGGTTGATATTAGCGTAGCGCTGGCTTTAGAGAAGCCCGATGTTATCACCAAAAACTTCTGCATATAAGTGGTGAATGTATAGAAAGCTACTGTACCGCCTAAGGTCAGGCCAAATACAGTGAGTACAGCCCTGGGGTGTTCGGCCAATGCCCTTAATGTGCCGCGGGATGAGCGTGCCTTTTCATCTTTTTCAATAATTACCGATTCCTGCAAGCTGCGGCGCAGGTACATTACCGTAACCGCCAGTACAGACCCAATAGCAAACGGAATGCGCCATCCCCAGGCATGTAACTGGTCTTCGGTTAAAAAGGCACGCTGTAATAATACCAGCCCTCCCAAGGCTATCAACTGCCCGGCAATTAACGTTACATATTGAAAGCTTGAATAAAACCCGCGATGTTTTTTAGTGGCCATCTCGCTTAAATAGGTAGCGCTGGTACCGTATTCGCCGCCAACGCTTAGGCCTTGTATTATACGGGCCAGCAATAATATAACAGGTGCCGCTACCCCTATTTGTTTATATCCCGGCGTTACAGCAATTAACAACGACCCAATACTCATTAACAATACCGATAAAGTAAGCGCTTTTTTACGCCCGCTCCTATCGGCATACGTCCCCATTACCCAGCCACCGATGGGCCGCATTAAAAAGCCTATGGCAAATATGCCCGAGGTGTTTAACAACTGTACTAACTCACTGCTCTTAGGAAAAAACGCCGCCGAAAAATACAGCGAGAAAGCAGAGTATACATACCAATCGTACCACTCCACCAAATTACCTAAGGAACCACCGATGATAGATTTTACGCGATGGGATGTGGTTGGGGTTAGGATGGTTTCGTTTGGCATGGGATTTAATGAAGTGAATTTAGTAGAAATAATTAATAAATCTCCCTATCTTGCTTAATGCTTTTCCCCGAAGATTTTTTGCATTATGTATGGAAATTCCGCCTGTTTGACCACACAGACCTGCAAACTACCACCGGCGATACTGTAGAAGTTTTTTCGGCGGGTATGCATAATACTGATTCGGGGCCCGATTTTGGGAACGCGCGGATAAAAATAGGCGATACCACCTGGGCCGGGAGCGTGGAGCTGCACCTCTCCTCATCCGACTGCAAAAAGCATAAACACACTACTGATACCGCTTATGATAATGTGATACTGCATGTAGTTTACCGCGATGATGAGCCGGTAACAGCTAACGGGCGACAAATACCAACCCTTGAGCTAAAAGACCGCATACCCGGCGAATTATATAACCGTTACCATAACCTGGTATTTGGTAACCAAACCATTATTCCCTGTGAGGCGAGTATTGGCAAGCTGGATGATTTTACCTTAAAAACGTGGTTTACACGGGTATTGATAGAACGACTGGAAAAGAGATCGGCGGCGGTAACCGCGGCCCTCGCCCTGAACAGCGGCGACTGGGAAGAAACATTTTACCAGTTTTT
>DHIR01000084.1:3684-7048 GCA_002403905.1 Mucilaginibacter sp. UBA4741 | reverse complement strand
TTTTTAATCGCACAACACGTTATTGTTATTAAACAAATATACAAAAAACAACACAAAACTAATTCCAAAAAATTTTAATTTCTATTTCAGAATTAAGGTTTAATATTGTTCCTTCTCTAATATATTAGAGAGGGCTTACCCTTCTACCACCACACCCATCGAGCAGAATTTATCTATACGCTCGGTAACCAGTTCGTTAACATCACGCTCTTTAAGGGCTTTAAGATCTTTTAGTAGTTGTTTTTTAAGGATGGCCGCCATAGCAACCGGGTCTTGATGAGCGCCACCAAGTGGTTCTTTTATAACGCCGTCTATCAGCTTATTTTTAAGCATCTCGGCTGATGTTAGCTTCAGCATTTCGGCAGCACGTTCTTTTTGCTCCCATGTTTTAAACAGTATGGTCGAGCAGTTTTCGGGAGAGATAACCGAGTACCATGAGTTATCCAGCATCATCACCTTATCGCCAATACCAATACCCAGCGCACCGCCTGATGCACCTTCGCCAATGATAACACAAATAACAGGCACTTTTAGAATAGACATTTCCAGCAGGTTGCGCGCGATAGCTTCGCCTTGTCCGCGTTCTTCGGCCTCAAGGCCAGGGAAAGCTCCGGGAGTATCAATTAAGGTAACAACAGGTTTGCCAAATTTTTCGGCTAATCGCATCAAACGTAAAGCTTTGCGATAACCTTCGGGGTTAGCCATGCCAAAATTGCGGTACTGGCGCTCTTTAGTGTTACGGCCCTTTTGATGACCGATAAACATTACTGTTTCGCCATTTAAAGTGCCGAAGCCGCCAATAATAGCTTTATCATCGCCTACAGTACGGTCGCCATGTAGTTCGATAAAATCATCGCACATCAGCTCTAAATACTGTAAAGTGTAGGGTCTTTCGGGGTGGCGCGATATTTGCACCTTTTGCCAACCGGTTAGGTTGCCGTATATTTCTTTCTTGGTTGATTCGAGCTTACTCTCCAGCTCGGCCACTGTTGCAGACATATCCAACTTGTTTTTGTCTTCAACCTGCTTCACTTTTTCAATCTGGTGAAGCAATTCTGCCAATGGCTTTTCAAAATCAAACGTAATCTTCATATCTAAATAATCAGGGCGCTAAATTAAATAAATCAAACGGCATATTCATCAATTACGTTTTTGTAAGCCTTCATACATTGTCATTTGCTGCTGCGATAGTAGTTTTTGTGTTGATAAACAGGCTTGTAGCAAAGCATTTTTTAACTCGCCCTGATATAAACCGTAGCGGTTGGCATAGAAAATAAGATTGCCATCCTCTACCCTGTTGTACCTAAACATGCTATCCAGCTTCTTTTCTGTATCAATAACCGACCCGCCAATTTGCAGTCTGCGGCGGCGCAGGTAAGCGCTGGCTTCGGTTATTTTTTTAATTTGTATTGGGCTAAGATCAAGTTCAATGCGCCATCTTAATACTTTATCGGGCAGCGGGTAATGGTTCATTTCGGCAACGCGGGCCAGGTCCTCGCCTGCTTCGCCTTTTAAATAAGCCTGATATTGCTGGTAAGTTAAGGTGCGCGCCGGCGAATGTTTACCGGCAGTATCAATATGGGTTTGTGCATAAATTGAGCCGCCGCCTAGTATCAGCAAAAAAGAAAATATAGTTTTACGCATAGAAATAAGATTTATCAATAAACACCATTATTGTCGCAAAGTTCAATTAATTTAATAATTTTTTGGAGACCTATCTATCACCATGAACCTTATTGAATATGCAAGGCGTATTTATTGCAGGATAGTAAAGCGGCTAAATGGATAGCTGGGGATGATTTGAGAGAGTTGAGAGGAAGGTAAGTAAACAGAATAATTTAACATCACGGTATATTTCTTTTTATTTTTTTAAATTTGTGTATGGAAACATTAATTATGCACCCTCAAAGTAAAGAGCAATTGACTGCCTTAAAGGCTTTTGCTAAAGCATTAAAAATTAGTGTGGAAACAAGCCCCTACAATCCCGACTTTGTATCTAAAATAAAAGCGAGTAAAAAAGAGGTTGAAGACGGAAAATTTATAACCCTTGATCCTGCCAAATCTATATGGGAGAATTTAAGGTAATCTTATCCGACAGGGCCAAAAAAGACCTATTAATTATTGAACGATCAGGCGATAAGGCTTCCATTAAAAAGATTGAAAATATTATTTCCGAACTTTATATCCACCCCGAAACCGGTACAGAAAAAACCCGAGCGACTAAAATTTGAACTGGCCGGCTATTGGTCGAGACGCATCAATAAAAAAGACAGGCTGGTTTACATTATTGAGCATAATATTATTACGGTAACTATTGTTTCTGCTATTGGACACTACGGAGATAAATAATGTACTTGCCACCGCTTCGTTGGTGACAACTTTTACAGCTAATAAAAAAAGTCTCCTCTACCAGGAGAGATTTAGAGGGGGCTTGTATATATTTGCCCCTATTATGAGCAAGAATACCGACGAACTGTTTAAAAACGTTATAGCACACGCCAAAGAATATGGCTTTGTTTTCCCAAGTAGCGAGATATATGATGGCCTGAGCGCTGTTTATGACTACGGCCAATTTGGTGCCGAGCTAAAAAATAACCTTAAAACCTACTGGTGGAAAAGCATGGTTCAAATGCACGATAATATTGTCGGGATAGATTCGGCTATATTTATGCACCCTAAGATCTGGAAAGCTAGCGGCCACGTGGATGGCTTTAGCGACCCCATGATTGACAACAAAGACTCTAAAAAACGCTACCGTGCCGATCAGTTAATCGAAGATAAAATAGCCTTATTAATAGGGAAGGCTATAGAAGAAGCTAAGGATGATGTAAATCAGATATATGATATCAATATTGAGGATAGTCCTTTTTATTTGGAATCGATAAATAATATAGATTTAAAAGATTTCCCCAATACCCCACTATTTCCAATTGTTGAGGGGAATAGTTATACTCTTTTTTTCAATTATTTTAGGAATAAACTTAGTCAATCCGACCTTATCAGGCAAGCATCCGGCTTAAACGAAAACTTTAATGAATGCTTGAAAAATGAAAATCTTGAAGGGCTAAAAAATCTAATACTGGAACATAAAATAGTTGATCCTTTAAGCGGCACTGCAAACTGGACAGACGTACGCCAGTTTAACCTGATGTTTAGCACCCAAATGGGCGCCGTAGCTGAGGATGCCGATGTAGTGTACCTGCGCCCCGAAACTGCGCAAGGGATCTTTGTAAACTATCTGAACGTACAAAAGTCAGGCAGGATGAAAATTCCGTTTGGTATTGCGCAGATAGGTAAGGCGTTCAGGAATGAGGTTATTGCACGTCAGTTCATAATCCGCATGCGCGAGTTCGAGCAGATGGAG
>DHIR01000084.1:0-3411 GCA_002403905.1 Mucilaginibacter sp. UBA4741 | reverse complement strand
TTCGAGCAGATGGAGATGCAGTACTTTGTACGCCCCGGCACACAGAAAGAATGGTTTGAAAAATGGAAAGCAACCCGCCTGCAATGGCACCTTGCTTTAGGCACCGATGCTGCCAAATACCGCTACCACGAGCATACCAAACTGGCCCACTATGCCGATGCCGCTTATGATATCGAATTTGAATTTCCGTTCGGGTTTAAAGAAGTAGAGGGCATACATAGCCGTACCGATTTCGATTTGAGCCAGCACCAGCAATTCTCGGGTAAGAAAATGCAGTATTTTGATCCTGAGGTTGACCCGACTACCGAGAAACCTTACGGCAACTATATCCCTTATGTAATTGAAACATCAATAGGTTTAGACAGGATGTTCCTGCTTACGATGATCAACGCTTACGAGGAAGAGGACCTGAGTACCGATGAGAAACAAGACAGCCGCACCGTACTACGCCTGCACCCTTGCCTGGCCCCGGTTAAAGCGGCTATATTCCCGTTAATTAAAAAAGACGGACTGCCTGAAAAGGCTCGTGAGATCATGGACCAATTAAAACTGGACTTTAACTTACAATACGAAGAGAAAGATGCCATAGGCAAACGCTATCGCCGCCAGGATGCTATAGGTACGCCGTTCTGTATCACCATTGATCATCAAACTTTAGAGGATAACACCGTAACCATCCGTCATCGCGACAGCATGAAACAAGAACGCGTTGCCGCCGACCAACTGGACAAGATAATTGGCGATTTGGTGAGCTGGAAGAATTTGTTGAGGTAAAATACACCAGACTTACGAAGTTTTAAAAACTTCGTAAGTCTTTCATAATATTACAAAGCCTGATTAATTAACTTTTAATCAGGCTTTTTTAATTATTATTTTTCGGTATTTTTTAAATAATAACTTATACTTTTAGCTTTTAAATTAATACCCTGTTGAAGCCTTATTTAGTTTTACTTATAATTTTATTGCTGGCTGGCCCCAAAGCGTTTGCAAAACAGCAAGGCAAAGCCACAGACAGCCTGCGCAAACTGGTTTCATCCGCGCTAAAAAATAGCCAACAGCCTGTCGATACACTAACTATACATCGCATTAACAAACTGGCAGGCAGCTTTTTCGAGTCGCACCCGGACAGTACCTTGTATTATGGCGAGTTAGCGGTTAAGCTGTCAAAAAAAATTAACTTTTTAGCGGGTATGGCCAATGGCTATGTAAAAATAGCCGGGGTAAACGTTTTCAGGGCTAATTATACGGCGGCGGCACAAAATTATACTACTGCCCTGCGGCTTTATCAGCAGCTTAATAACAAAAAGGGTATTGCCGATGCCTATACCGGCCTTGGCCGCGTGCAATATTTTTTAGGCAAGTACAACAACGCCTTACAACTATATAACCAGGCGCTACCCCTATATCTTAAAACACCCGGCGAAACCGATGAAGGCGATTGCTACAACCAAATGGGCAATTCGTATGATAACATGGGCAATTTCAGCAAAGCGATTGATTATTATTTAAAATCGCTTATCATCAACATCAAACATAAAGATACCCTTGCCGCTGCCAATAAATACAGCAACATAGGTATTATTATGCAGGAACTGGAGCTATACCCAAAGGCCCTTGCCTACTACAGCCGCGCCCTTGCGCTTTGGGAAAAACTGGGCGACCAGCAAGGCATAAGCACCGGTAACCTAAACATAGGCGACCTGTACATAGTCCAGGACAAATATAAGGAGGCTATGCCTTATACCAACAAGGCGTATGCCATTTTCCGTAAAATGAATGACCCCGAGGGCCTGGGTATGGTGTATTATGACCTGGGCCTATATAACTACTACACCGGCCGAAAGGACACCGCCATCTATTACCTCAACCTGGCCCTGCAATCGTCCATAAAAAATAATATGCTGTTTAATACGGCCTATGCTTACCAGGGGCTGGCCAAGGTTTACAATTCCGAGAAAAAATATGCGCTGGCTTATAAATACGCCATTGGCGCACAGGCCGCGGGGCGTAAATTACACAGCCTGCTGGTATTAACAGACGCTACCCTGCAGGTAAGCACCGCGCTGGCCGGGCTAAGGCGGTTTGAGGAAGCCTACCATGAGTACGTACAATACTCGACTTATAAAAACGACCTGAAGCATAACGAGGCCGTGCATAAAGTAATGCTGATTAACCTGGAGCTTGACTTTGCTAAAAAACAAAACCAGGTTAACGCCCTGCAACATAAAAAAGAGCAGGACTACCAAACAAGCCTGGCCCACCAAAATAAGGAGATCATCATCTCGGCCGGGCTTATTGTGATATTGGCCATTGTGGCTTTGATGTATTATACCAGCAAAAGCAAACAGCAGGCTATAAATAAACTACTTGAACAAAAAAACCAGGAAGTAATACAGCAGCAAACCAAACTAAACGAACTGAACACCCTAAAGGACCGCCTGATTGGTGTACTAGCACACGACCTGCGCGCGCCCATAAGCACCCTGCGCGGCCTGTTTAACCTCATGACTGATGAGAGCATAACCCACGAAGAGTTTATGGCCATGGCCCCGCGCGTATATGCCACACTGGAGCATACCAGCGACTTTTTAGATACCCTTTTATTTTGGATAAACAGCCAGGTAGACGGCGCCGAACCCAAAACCCAAAACTTTGCACTGGCCGGCCTGGTTAACCGCGAACTACAACACCTGGACGAAAAGCTGAAACAAAAAGGCATAACCACCCAAACCGACATGCCGCCCGAAACCGTTGTACTGGCCGACCCCAACCCCGTGCGCATTGTGATACATAACTTTTTAACCAACGCCATAAAATTTAGCAACCGCGGTGGTGTAATCCATATCTCGGCAGCGGTGCAGGGCAACAGCGTGGCATTTTGTCTAAAGGACCACGGCATAGGCATGGAGGCTGATTACCTAACCAAACTATTTAAAAGCCAGGTAACCAGCCACACCGGCACCGAAAACGAAACCGGCACCGGCATGGGCCTGCTATTTTGCAAGGACCTTATAGAAAAACAACAAGGCACCATCTGGGCCAACAGCACCCCCGGCCAGGGCACAGAACTTTGCTTTAGCCTGCCGATAGGTAAGTTGGATGAGGTGTAGGAAATAATAAAGCGATAAGAAACCAACTGCCAACTAATAACTACCAACTGAACAATGGGCAGGGAGGGGTTTAACAAAGCGACCAGCAAGCCCATCATATACAAAGCGACAGGCCCAATCTTTAATCTTTAATAACTAATCTTTAACACAATGGCGTTGCCTGCGGCCCACGCTTTCCACTCATACGCCACAAGGCCTTAGGCGCAAATAGGCCGGTATCCGTTGCAATCGTTAACGCAAAATTTGCAAAAATACAGCACCCCTCGCCCACCCGTCTTCAATGTCACTAAGTTAAGACATA
>DHIR01000019.1:7697-10036 GCA_002403905.1 Mucilaginibacter sp. UBA4741 | reverse complement strand
CATAGAAAGAAATGTGGCCTTTGGTATCATCAACAATCCCTTGCCGGTGCCTCTTATGTTAACTGCTGGTATAAACGTAGGTTTTTAACATACAACATAATATAATATCAATTATAAATAATATGAGAAAACAATTAATAATAGCACTTTTACTTTCCCTGATAGTTTTTGGGGGGTGCGAAAAACAATTAAATATTAAGTCAACGTTCTTTTCTGATGAGTCTCATGCTTTAAACTCTGTAGACGGAATGGATGCCGGCCTAAGTACCGCTTACTCCTATGTGTATGGTTTAGAGGGATTAACATTAACCCTGTGGTCAGAACTGATGGCCGATCACCTGCATTATGTAATTGGTGCAAGTAGTACAAAAACCAATTATGCTAATTATTATAATCGCGATCTTAATGCGGTTATAGGCGAACAGGTAAGTGCTACAGATACCCGGAGTGTTAATGATATCATTTTGCGTCAGCTTTATGATGGCACCAATACCGCGAGTCTGATAATACGTGGCGTTAATACGGGTTTGGCTAATAAAGATCTTGCATTTGCTACTAATAAGAACCGCCTGCTTGGTGAAGCTTATTTTATAAGGGCGGTTGGTTATTTTGAAATGGTAAAGCTTTGGGCTAAGGCTTGGAATGCAACACCAGATAACTCACACCTTGGCCTTGTTGTAGATAGCATACCTGTAGATGACCGGGTGAGCCAGCTTAAGGCACGTGCACCGGTATCAGTAGTTTATGCTTTTATTATCAGCGATTTAAACCGGGCTATTAGCTTGTTGCCTACCGGCTACGATGCTTCTATTTACCCTGCCCCATATAATGGCCGTACTTATAAAGATGGTGCCATTGCTTTCCTGGCAAGGGTTTATTTTCAACAGCAAAATTATGTTAAAGCAAAGCAGATGATTGACCTGGTAATTGGATCTACCGCAGGTTCGCCAAGTAAACATCCGTTAAATTCTGACGTAAATGCGCCATTTGCAACAAGGGGGGCAACTAATCAGGATCCCGAAAACATTCTTCAGAATACCGCCTCACTTAACGTAAACTCGTTATCAACTTTTTGGTATAGCGCTAATACTTCGGTATTTAAGGTAGGTACCACCGTTGTCTCATTGGTAAGCTATGCCAGTGACGCTTTTACACATGATGCCAATTATTTAAGTACAGATTTAAGATTAACAAACTGGTTTAACCTGGTAGGGGGGGTAGGCGGTAAATATATACCAACTAAGTATACTAAAGTAGCACAAATAAATATACCGCTTATACGTTCGGCCGAGATGATATTAGATAGGGCTGAGATCAATGCAATGGCTAATAACTTGCAGGATGCTATAAATGATTGTAATGCAATTCGTACAAGAGCGCAGATACCATTAGTGGTAGCTCCAATTTCGCAAAACGATCTTTTAGCTGCTATCAGGACCGAGCGTATTCGTGAGTTATGCTTTGAGGGTGACAGGTTATGGAACTTGAAAAGAATGGAAGTGCCAATTCCTCCGGGCGATCGTGGTACAGCTAATCTGCCATGGGATGGCGTAGAGTTGGTAGAAAAATACCTTCCTGCTGAACTTAGCATAAATCCATTACTGGTTAACAATTAGTGATTGCTCAACAAAATGTTTATCCTGATTTAATCCATTGATTATGAAATATTATTTTTTATTACTCATATTAATTTGCAGTAGCCTGGTTTGTTTAACGGGATGCAAAAAAAGTGCGCAGTTTGCGCCTGTGCCACCAGCAACGGGTGTAATATTTAGTCCGGCTACACCCTACCAGGAAGTATTGTTTGGTAACGTGGCTACTTTTAATTTTAAGGTAAAAGTTTCTGATCCTGTAACCAGCCTGGCAATCCGTTTTCTGTTGCCTGGAGCAACAGATTATGTTGCACTGCCTGAATATCCGGATGTTGCATCACCGGCACCTATCTCGAAGCTTCAGCCATTTGAATATGCAGTTCCGGGAGCTACCGTTGCCACTGCTGACAATTTGGTGAAGATCAAATTTACAGCTACAACGGCAAAAGGATCATACTCCAACATTTACACCGTAAGGGCGCTAAATATAGGCTTGCAAAGAGCCCGGTTATGGAGTGCGGCATCATCATCCACTTATAGGTTCAGTACAGTAGACCTGATAAGGGCAGTAGGTGTACCGTTATCGGTATCTACCCCATTAACACAGGATTTAATACCTGTTTACCTTCCCGTACAGAATTTGATAACCGGTGCAAAATTAGATGCGATAGCAGGATTTACTAGTGGTAACGGTACTACATTTAAAGTTATAACTGCCGCTACCTATGGAGCAGCTCAGAGTACATA
>DHIR01000019.1:0-7622 GCA_002403905.1 Mucilaginibacter sp. UBA4741 | reverse complement strand
GAGCAGCTCAGAGTACATACGGCACTGCGTACGCGGCCCTTCCTGATACAGTTAAATTAAGTGCTATAAATTCGATAAATAGCACACCGCTTTTAACGAACACCCAATATTTTTTAGCCAAAGTAAACAGAAATAATGTTTTTACTTATGTGGGATTTCTGATTAAAAAAAGCCCAACTATTACACCTGCAATTTATAGCTCAACGGTTGCGGTAGATCCTACACTGGAGTACATAGAAATGGAGATAAAAAATAAATAAACGTGATCAATATTCAATCAATAATAATTGGATGTTGAAACCAGATTAACATTATTTTAAAAGATATCACTCATGATAAAAAAAGTATTACTCAGCATTTTAACACTGCTGGTTATAGGTAAAACAGGATGGGCGCAAAAGCCATCCGGGGCACCCGCCAACCGCAGTAAGGTAGCGGCTAAAAAAATAGATAGTTCGTTATTAAAGTCAGCAATTGTAACTGGATATTACAAGCAACCCCCGAGATATATCTCAGGGTCCGTGGGCTCTGTTTCAGCATCTGACTTGAAAAATCAACAGGTGCAAAACGTAAAGGATGCCTTGCAGGGCCAGTTAGCCGGAGTACAGGTTACTCAAAGCAATGGGATGCCCGCAAGCGAAACCGTGGTTCATATTAGAGGGATTGCTTCTATATACGGAGAAAGTGAACCATTATACCTGGTTGATGGGGTGCCTATTTATGTAGGCCCAAGGCAACTTCCGGGTGCAGGTCCGGGTGCTGGTTGGGGGTCGGTATTCAGCCCTTTAAGTGATTTTAATATTGCTGATATTGAATCTATAACGGTTTTAAAGGATGCAGCATCTACTGCTATTTACGGAGCCAGAGGTGCAAACGGCGTAATTTTAATAAACACAAAAAAAGGGGTAAAGGGACAGCAGAGCTTTGATTTTGATTATAACACAGGGGTGACCAGTGCGACCAATAAGGTTAGTGGCTTAAATGGTCCGCAATATTTATCTGTGCTTGATCTGGCATGGGTTAACAGCGGACAAACTGGGCAAGGACCATTTCCTGCGGCATCGGGCTTAACCAGGGCTGTAGCGAATGTTACTAATACGGACCAGATGAGCAAAATATTGCAAAATGGAAGTGTACAGAATATGTCAATGGCTGCAAGTTATGGTAGCGATGTTACTTCGTTTTATTTTGGGGGATCATACCATAATGAGGACGGTATCCTGAGTACTAACAATATCACCCGGTATACCGGTAGGATGAACATTACGAGTCATATCTCAAAAAAGCTTACGCTGGGTGCCAGTACGCGCATGAATTTTAGCAGCTATAATAATATGCCGGTTGGTTATGCGCCGGGTGGTGGCTTTAATGCGGCTCAAACCAATTTACCCGTGTATCCTTTTTATAACCCTAACGGAACATATTTTTATGAGGCAGACCGTAATAATTATAATATTCCCGGCAATAGCGTAGCCGCTTTCCAGGATAAAACCGAGTTTGATAATAAGGAAACTACCAAACACCTTTTTCTTTCATCATTTTTAAATTACCAGATTATTCCCGGTCTTGATTTTAAGACAGAGGGATCATGGGATCAATATTTTCAAACCCGTACTGATTATTTATCCAAAAGAACCCGTAACGGATCTATTGGATCAGGTGCTGGCAGGGAAGGAGCTCCAACTGCTTATGCAGGTTATGAAAAGTACACTATAAATATTTATAATGTGCGTAGTACTTTAACCTACCAAAAAACAAAAGGAGATTATGACTTTACCGGCCTTACGGGATTTGAGTTTGAGCACGAAAACAACCCGTACTTTTTTGCAGAGGGTGAGGGCTATCCAAATGATTTTGTGCGTCAACCAGCAACTGCAGCGTATAGAAACGTTATTACTCCACAAGCCTTAACCACTAATTTCTCTTCATTTGTAAGTTACTTTGTTAATGCAAATTTAGTTTGGAAGAAAAGGTTCCTGGCAAATGCTACGGTTCGTGATGACGGATCATCACGCTTTGGCGCTAATAATAAATATGCTGCCTATCCTGCCGGTTCATTAGGCTGGATCATATCTGATGAAAACTTTTTTGATAAGAAAAAATTAGGTATCGATTTTTTAAAGTTTAGGATAAGCTATGGTTCATCCGGCAATATGGGGATTGGTAATACCTCATCATTGGAGTTATGGAACCTTAATTCTAACTCAAAATATTTATTGGAGCCAGGTTTACAGATGACAAGCCTTGGAAGTCCGACTTTAAAACCGGAAAGAGTAGATCAACTTGATCTTGGCTTGGATTTCACGGTATTGAAAGGTCGTTTAAGTGGTACAGTTGACTTTTATAATAAGGTTACTAATGACTTGATCTTGCAATACAACGTGCCATTATCTGCAGGTGTTACCAATCCGGGCCTATTGCTAAATGGAGGTTCACTGCGCAACCGTGGTATAGAGTTAACTTTATCATCACAAAATCTTGTTGGCCAATTTACCTGGAACACAAGTTTAACGCTTACGCATAATACTAACGAGGTGTTAAGTCTTGTAGGCCTTGATCCAACCGCTGTTAGCGGCTCCGACAAAAATATCGCCACTTTTGTTGGTCATCCAGTAGGTACTTTCTACCTGGCAACTTATGCCGGTGTTAACCCGGCTACAGGCGCAGAGATGATATATGATGCCAGCCATAATAAAGTTGCTGCAACAAGTGCTGCCCAGATTGATGCGGCCCGCGCACCTCAATATGATAAACCATCGGCACCAAAATTATTTGGTGGCTTAAGCAACGTTTTTAGATATAAAGACTTTGATCTGAACATTTTGTTATCATTCTCATACGGAAATTATGTGCTTGATGAAGGTGAACGCCAGCTAAGCTATGTTCGTGGAAATAATAATTTACGGGAAACAGCAATAAATGCCTGGACACCGCAAAATCAAAATGCAGATTTCCCGAAACTGGTTTATAATGATCCTATATCAAACAGCAACACTACCAGATTTTTACACGATGCATCATACCTGAGGGGTAAGAATATTACATTGGGATACAACTTGAAAAAGTTAATCAAAAATGTTGCCTTCCTGAATAACGCCCGCTTCTATATTACCGCGGAGAACATGTTTACAGTAACCAAATTCCCGGGATGGGATCCTGAGGTAGTTGGTAACAACTTTACCAATGTAGACAGAAGCCTTAACCAGGGTATAACTTATTTGGATGTGCCGCAGATTCGCACATTTTCAGCAGGCATGAGTTTGAAATTTTAATTAATAAAAACGAGATGAAAAAGAAATTCTTATTAATGGCACTCTCCGTAATTTCAATTACCGGGTGTAAAAAATATATTGATAGTCCTGATAGTACGGTAATAACCTCAAGTTCATTATTGAGATCATCCAAAGATTTAGATAACGTGTTGTACGGAGCGTACGGTGCTCTTGCCAATGGCACCACCCTGGCAGGTAACTGGAAGATTTTTCCGGAAGTAATGTCAGATGAAGTAGTAATAAATGCTGTTGAGGTATTGCCAACTGATCCTTATCCCGACTTGTATAACAGGAATATGGCAGTAGCTCAATACGCTAACAGTTACAGTCTGGGATACGTAGTCATCCAAAACGCCAATACGGTGTTGAATGCTATTGATAAGGGCCTGATAACAAATGCTACAGATCCTACCTTAACAAACGCTACCCGCGACAGGATCAGGGGCGAGGCTTTATTTTTACGTGCTGTGTGTTATTTTGAAATGGTTAGGTTATATGGCCAGCAATATGGTTATAATTCAACAACCGCCAATAGTGGTTTAGTATTAAGAACAACGCCTACCATGAATGTAACGAGCACAGCAGCTTTTACTACGCAGCCCCGCGCAACGGTAGCTGAAGTTTATACACAAGTTATAAGCGATTTGAAGCAGGCTGAACTTTTAATGCCTCCGGTACCGATAAGACGTGGGCGTGGCACATCATATGCCGCCGCTGGCTACCTGGCTAAGGTCTATTTTCAACAAAATGATTATGCAAACGCGTTAACCCAAATTAATGAATTGTTAGGAAGCACTCCTGGTATTATTACCACTCAATTTATTTTGGCACGTAGCCCGGTTACCGGCGCAGTTACTGCTGCCACGGCATCAGCCAATGTTTTAGCTGCGTTCAATACTTCATTGGTAGGGCCAGCAGCCAGCGAAAATATATTTGATTTGGTAAGTGCTACAGGTGATGCGATTAATGGTGTTATTAGCCGTAAATATATTGTAACCACAGGTACCGGTAATGTTGTTACTACGCAACCGCATTTGGCGGTAAGCAACACCTTGTTAACCAATGCTGCCTTTGCTACTAATGATGCACGCAGGGTTAACCTGATGGTTACAATTGGTAGTGTAACTTATTCGCATAAGTTTGATAAGGCACTTATGAATGTACCGGTGATCCGCTCATCAGAGCTTTTGCTTGACAGGGCCGAAATTAATGCCCTTAATGCAGGTTCAAGTGCTCAGGCTTTGAGCGATGCTAACAAAGATTTGAATTTAGTTCGCGACAGGGCAATTCCAGGATATAATCTCGCTACAGTTACTCCGGCAACTACTATTTTATCTGAAGTACGCAGGGAGCGTTTACGCGAGCTGTGTTTTGAAGGCGACCGTTTACACGATTTGCGCCGCACGCAAGCAGTAGTAGGCCCTGGCGACCGTACCGGTGTAGCACCGCTGCAATGGAATAGTAACAATTTGTTATTTCAATTCCCGGATGCTGAAATAAAGGCAGATCCTGCTATCGTTCAAAACCCAACTAATTAATAATAAAATATCAATTTATAAACATCATTAATATCAATTAAAAGATCAGCATTACAGGGTAATGCATATTAATATATCTATGAAAAAAATACTCGTTTTAGCTACTATAGTTTTAAGTTCCAATGCTTCATTCGGGCAAAACCAGCCTGCTTCGAGCCCCGCTTCTTCAGGCGATCCGTTTTTGCCTTATCTAACAGGTAAGCCGCCGGTTATTGCAGAGGATCTGGGCACTGAAACGCGGCCTGATGGAATCAAGGTACACCGCTTTGTATTCAAATCGAGGGTTATTGAAACTCCAACAGGACCTATGCCATCTATGGTGTTTGCCGCTATTGCCCATCCGGCAATAGCGAGCAAGCACCCTGCTATTATGAGGCTTCATGGCGGCGGTGGCTCTGCTGACATAAACTCAGCTGTAGGCTCGGCCAAGTTAGGATATGTATGCATTGTGCTTGATATACCCGGCATTGCTGGCGCACCGGGCAAAAGCCCTAAATCAGTTGGCCCCTGGGATAAAATGCCCAAAATAACAGCCAAGCCTGATCCTACCCATAGTGGTTTGTTTGATGCCGTATTAGGCTCTATACAAGCATTTTATATGCTGAGATCACAGCCTGACGTGGATATTAACAAAATGGGGGTAGCAGGTGCTTCATGGGGTGGTTATACATCAACTATGGTTGCCTCTATCTTAAATAAAGATTTGGCTGCAAGCTGGTCTGTTTTTGGATCAGGGAGCTTTATGGAAGGCGCTAACGAAAAACCAAATGTTGCAAGACTACCTGACGCTGAGCGTGCAGAATTTATAAAATATCTTGATCCCGGCAGCAGGGCCGGTAATATAACCAAGCCGTTTTTTATTGCTACAGCATCTAACGATAGACACTGGTCATGGATGGCGGTACAAGCTACATTGGGCGCTATGAAAGGGCCGGTTAATCAAATGTATTCGCCTAATACCAACCACATGATCAAGTATCCGGGTGGCAGCGAAATGATCCCGTTTTTTAACCAGTATTTAAAAGGCGGCCCACCAATGCCAAAGATCAGTATAACAAAAACTAAAAAGTTAGATGATGGCAGTGTGCAGGTACAATACAGCGTAGCGAATGCCGTAAAACCGGTAGATGCCAAAGTGTATTACACCTATCCTGATGAACAACCTGTTTGGACCGAGCGCCATTGGTCGTTTGTAGCAGCGGTACCCGGTGCAAAAGGATATACCGCTACCATACCGGCATCAGCAGCAAAAGGAACCACTGATCTATTTGCCATTATAACAGATATACACCCAGAATTAGGACAAGATAGTACCTCTGTATCAAGCCTGATACAACGAATTAAATAAAGCAACAGTGATGACCGGACATATATACCTTAAACCGAATAGACTAAGCACCCTACTTAAAGGTGTGGCTTTCGCTATGGCAGTAATACTGCCTTATCCAGTGCAAAGCAGACCTTTAGTTACTACACATAAAGTTACCCGCCAGGATGCACCAGTAATATTTAACAGTAATGAAACCGCCGCAGCGGGCGAAGCCTTTGGCTTGCAGGGCTACGGCTTCGGTCAAAACCCCGAAATATGGATAAGTCTGGTTAAAGGAAACGAAACGGCCTTAAAACCCGAGCGCAAACTTGCGACGCTGAGCCGATCAGACATTAATATTTCAGCATTGCTGCCTGCAGATAGCAATATCCGGCGCAGCACGTTAATAGCCGTTTGGGTAAAAAACGGCTCCTCGTTAAGCAAGCCTGTTTTTTTAAACCGTGCGCGCGCCATGAGCCTGGAGTTTGACGAGATTATGCCCGGGCAGCCTTTCCGCATATTTGGGCGCAATTTAAAAGTAGTGGGCGCTACACCGGTTGTTATGTTCGAGGCCGCCGGCCAAAAGCTGATAGCGGCAACCTACGTTACCGGCGAGCCCTATATCATCAACCTGATCGCGCCGAATGACATTAAACCCGGCCTGCATTACAAAATAACGATAAGTAATGGCGTGGGTTCCAAATGGGGGGCGAACACAGCCCTGGCAACCATGCTGGCACGGCCTTCGGCAATCGATCCGTTTAAGTTAAAGGTAGCCTGGGGAACAGATTTTACCTTTTATAAAAATATTTACAACGTACAAACCGACAAACGCCTGAGCTTGAAAGCCAAAGGTGACGGGCATGCCAATGACCGGGCCGCTATTCAAAAAGCGATAGACCTTGCCGGAAAAAGTGGAGGCGGCGTAGTCTATCTGCCTGCAGGTACCTATAAGCTTGAATTCGCATCAGGCAGTGGTTTGATCATGCGGTCAAAAGTGGTACTGTCGGGCGATGGCTATAAAAAAACCAATATACAATACGGCTTTGGCACCCCGCCGCCATATGATAACCCGATAGGCAAGGGCGGCTGGCCTGATACCACCACCAATGGTGTAGCTATTTTATGGCCCTTAGGTACCACTTTAACCGGCTTATATAATCTGCAAGTGCAAAACGTAAACACGAGCGGACTCTGGAAACACAGTATGAAGAATATGCCAGCACCGGAAGAGAAACCGGGCGCGGGAGGATCAAAGTTCTTTGTATCGAACTGCCGCTTTGATTTGGCAGTAGCCTGGGGACTGAGCTGGGGACATGTTGACCGTTTTATGATAACAGATTGTGAGTTTGAATCGCACGCGGTTAATACCTGGCCATGGCAATGGCATTGCAACGGAGCCACCAACTTTGTGGTACGTAATAATACGATGCGTTATTCGGCAGGCCGCTTTGGTTTTAACGATAGCTACTGCGGGATCATTGAAAATAACCATGTAATAAG
>DHIR01000107.1 GCA_002403905.1 Mucilaginibacter sp. UBA4741 | reverse complement strand
TGTTATTAAACGCCTTATTCTATATTCTGTATTTTCGATGCCCTATACCTATATTAACTAAGTTGATAATGGGACTATTTGTATAGCCATTCTTAGCTATATAAGTACTTTTTATCACGATAACAATGCCTGCCTTAAGTAAAAAAATAAGTTTAAAGTTCTTATTTACATTAATAATTTCAGTAAATTTTTTTTGTAGTACTGTTGTTGCCCAAACAACGGGGGCTTGCCCATTAAACATTGATTTTGAACTTGGCAATTTTACAAATTGGCAGTGTTTTACAGGTCGTGTGGCTATTGTAAACAATGCAAATGTTATAACCGTTAATCCATCCCCTCCTACTGTTAATATTCATGAGATCGTGTCGAAAGGAAACAACGTAGACCCTTATGGCGGTTTTTCAATTTCGCCTGCCGATGGCAGCGGGTATGCTGTAAAATTGGGCAATGACGGCACTAATGCACAAGCCGAGCGGATAAGTTATTTATTTAACGTACCGTCAAACCAGGCCGACTTTATCATAACCTATCAATATGCTGTTGTTTTACAAGATCCCGGGCATTTGGCGGCCGAGCAACCAAGGTTTACAGCAAAAGTATTTGATATCACAGCTAACAGCTATATCTCGTGCGGATCATTTGATTACGTTGCAACAGCTGCGTTGCCTGGATTTAAAAAGGCCGCGAATTTCGGCGTCAACCAGGTTATATATAAAGACTGGACACCTGTCAGTATAAATTTATATGGATACCAGGGGCACCAGCTTCGGCTTGAATTTACCACAGCTGATTGTACAAGAGGTGGTCATTTTGGCTATGCTTATGTTGATGTTAACAATAGTTGTTCCCAATTAATTAAGGGTACTGACTTTTGCCCATCAGAACCGACGTTTACGCTAAAAGGTCCGGCAGGATTTGATCAATATAAATGGTATACAGCCGATAGATCGACATTATTAGGTACGGGCGTAAACCTTACCCAACCAACCGCAAATGCCGATGGGACAACTGTATTGCTTGATCTTATCCCGTTTGTTGGGTTTGGCTGTAATTATACAACAAGTGCTATAGTACACGCGTACCCGGTAATAAGCTTTACTATTAAAGATCCTGTTGCGGTTTGCTTCCCGACAATGATTGATATAACTACGTCTGCAATAACAGCTGGAAGTGATGCAAATTTAACTTACACCTATTGGAAGGATAACGCCGCGACTATTCCGATACCACAACCTAAATTTATCGCTACTTCGGGCACCTATTACATCATGGCAACAGCCCCATCAGGTTGTTTGGATATCAAACCTATAAATGTTGTTATAAATGCCTTGCCTAATTTACTGATAACCAACCCGCCAACGCTTTGTATAAACACGCCGGTTGATATAACTGCCGCAGCGGTCACTACCGGCAGTTCGTCAGGATTAACTTACACCTATTGGCTCGATGCGTTGGCAACACAACAGCTAACTACGCCATCAACATTAACAGTTGCCGGTACTTATTATATACAGGCTGTCAATCCAAATGCGTGCTCAATTATAAAACCTGTTAAAGTAACTTTTAACCCATTGCCGATAATAGTAACAAACGCTCCTCCCGCCGTTTGTTTCCCGGGGACAATTGATATAACCACGACTGCCGTAACCAGCGGCAGCGATGCTAACCTTACTTTTACATATTGGGCAGACGCTGCAGCTACAGTTGCAATAACCACACCAAGCAAAATTGCACAAAGCGGAGTTTATTATATAAAAGCTACCAATACAAATGGTTGCGAAAAAATTGGACAGGTAACTGTTACCATCAACCCGTTACCTGAACTGATAATTACACCACCTACAGAGATGTGTGCGCCTGTTAAAATAGATATAACCGCAGCAAATGTTACCGCGGGTAGCACCAATATTGCTACATTAACTTATTGGGCTGATAAAAACGCCACTATCGTGCTTGCTACGCCTAAAACGGTTACCGATAGCGGTACTTATTATATTAAAGCTACCAGCCCGTTTGGTTGCGAAACTATTGAACCGGTGCTGGTAAATATCCATACAACACCTTTGGTTGTTATAAAAAACCCGACTAAGGTATATGTACCAGCCACTGTTGATATTACTGCAAAAGAACTTGTTGCAGGAAGTACACCAAACCTAACTTATACTTATTGGAATAATGTAGAGGCTACCGACCCTGTACTTGACCCCAAAGCTGTAACCAAAACAGGCACTTACTATATAAAAGGCAACAATACTTATTGCTATGATATTAAACCTGTAGAAGTAACGGTTACTATAATCCCGGAGATATTGGTACCAAAAGCCTTTACACCTACCGGGATTGATAACAAAACACTATACCCTTTTCTTATCGGCGTTAAAAAACTGGTGACATTTAAGGTATTTAACCGCTGGGGGCAATTGGTGTTTCAAACAGATAGTGCTGATCCAAAAAATGGATGGGATGGTGTTTATAAGGGGAAAATCCAATTTTTAGACACGTTTACGTGGTATGCAGAAGGATATGATTATGTAGATAAAATAGTGCATAAAACAGGCAATACTATTTTGTTAAAATAATTTGCACATGAGGGTTATAGGAATTTCATTGGTGTTGCTAATTGCGTCATGTATAACTTGCAAAGCGCAGGATCCGCATTTCTCTCAATATTTTTCATCGCCCTTAACCTTAAATCCTGCCACTACCGGTTTTTTTGATGGAGACTACCGGATTGCTTTGAATGAACGGCAACAATGGTGGAATATTGGTGCCAGCTATAATACCACCAGCTTGTCAGCAGATTTTAAAATCTTATCAGAACAGATTCCGCAGTTTGATACTTTTGGTGTAGGCTTTAGCGGCATATTCGATAAATCGTTAAATGGTGCATTATACAGTAATTATTTATCAGCATCAGTTGCTTATCATAAAAGTTTGGCTGATGAAGGAAAGCAGACGTTAGCACTTGGGATACAGGCTACTTTCGCTGATAGGTTTATTGATTTTAGCAAACTATCCTTTGCATCACAGTTTAACGTTGATTTTTTTGATCCAAGCCTGCCGGTAAACATTGGCAACAGTTATAATGATACCAAATACCTTGAAATAAATGCAGGACTATTGTATACACTTCATATTAATAAAGACAATTATTACCTCGGCACTTCATTATATCATATAAACAGGCCGATAGAAAGGATCTATGACCCGGCAGGTTATAAAGTCCCTTTCCGGATAACCGCACACAGCGGCGGCGAAATCAATATTAACAGCTTATCATCGGTATTATTTAGCGGCGTATATATGAACCAAGGGGGAATTTACGACAACCTTATAGGGGCCGCTTATGCTTTTAAGTTAGATAATGACTTTGACTATACCAAGATATATTTAGGGGCCTGGTATAGGGTAAATGAATCTTATATCCCGTATATTGGGATAGACTTCAATAATTTTAGCGCCGGTGTTAATTATAGCCTATCGGCCTTATCGGTAAATAGCTACCACCCTGCTACTTTTGAGTTTTCATTAATTTTTAAGCATAGATCAAATAGTAATTCATCATCATTATGCCCGCGATTTTAAAATCATTACTTAAAGCAACAATCACATTAGTTGTATCAGCTTGTTTGCCCTTAAGCTTATTTGCGCAATGCGCCACTCAAATTAGTAAAAAAGGCCAGCCGTTAAAATTTGAAAGCGCCGAAAATTACCAATACCTAAGGTCGGGCAAACAGTATTTCGGCATTTCGTTTAAAACCGTGATTGTAAAAAAAGCAAACGGCAATAAATTTTATAGCACCATAAAGTATACCAGCCCATCATCAAAATTTAGTTCGGGCCGCCTGATATTTAAATTAGCTAATAACATAGACGTTTCGGCTAAACTTAAATTTATTAAGGTCCAGAAAACTGACGACAAAAAATCAAACACAAGTATTTATGAAATTGATTTAAATGATGCCAACCTGGCTGATCTGCAACACAATGAGCTGAAAGAGATAGCAATTTCAATTAAAAGCAACGCGTGTGTAATCCCGGTAAACAATCCAAAATTTCTTCAGGAACAAATTGCTTGCCTGCAAAGCAATTAGTTTTGGCGCGTTATTTTTACTTAAATAGTATTAATAACAACAGGTTTTTTGTTATCCTTGCCAAAAATGACTTAGGTAATGATCAAAGATCTCCCCGAAAATAATGTAACTGATATTGCTGTAGCTGTGGCGCTGGAAAGCGAAACTGCCGAAAGCAAGATCTGGCACGTATATCTTATTAATCTAAAAAGCGAACCGATTGAAAATGTACTGATAACCTCTAAAGGTTATGGCGAAAAGAATGGCAAGCAGGTTAAAACCTCTACCCTGCGCCACATGTTCCCGATTGTACCTAATGGCAGCTACAAACAGATCGAGATGATCGATGAGCAAACCTTTGGCCTGAATAATGAGTACTGGGTAAGCTACTACATAGGTACCCAGATCTACGATAAGAAATTTATCTTCCTGCCCGAAAGTATAATCGACTCTAATTTTATTAAGCTGCCCGTGGTTAATAAACCGGGGGTAATGATAAAATAAGTTTGCAGTTTTGAGTTGGCAGTCGGCCAATTTCATCTTAGTTATTACTGCAAACCACCAACTAAAAACTGCAAACTACGAGTCGAATTTCTCCAACAACTTCAACAACGTTTCAAAGTCCTTTGGATATGGGGCATGTATG
>DHIR01000111.1:8775-9045 GCA_002403905.1 Mucilaginibacter sp. UBA4741 | reverse complement strand
GCCGAAAAGGAAGGCACCATGACCAACTCGGAGCGCCGTATAAGCTACCTCAATAAAATACTTGATGCCCCCGGCGAGGCTTTGCCTGATGCCGAGATAATTTGTCGCTTTGCACGAAAGATGGGGTATAAAGGTTTTGATTTTGAAAACCCGGCAGCTATTTATGCAGAACATGCCAAACTAACCGCCAAAACCAATATCGATATAAGTGGCTTGAGCTATGAGATATTAAAAGAGCGTAAAACAGTACAATGGCCCTATAAAAAGAAA
>DHIR01000111.1:8331-8531 GCA_002403905.1 Mucilaginibacter sp. UBA4741 | reverse complement strand
TACAATGGCCCTATAAAAAGAAAAATGCTGGACAAGGTACGCCGCGTTTATTTGTTGATAAGAAATTTTATACCCCATCGCAAAAAGCTATTATTCACCCGGTGGCCGATACGTTGACCAGCGAAAAACCTGATGCGGATTTTCCATTCATCCTAACCACGGGCCGTATCCGCGACCAATGGCATACCATGAGTAAAACC
>DHIR01000111.1:7656-8122 GCA_002403905.1 Mucilaginibacter sp. UBA4741 | reverse complement strand
ATGGCATACCATGAGTAAAACCGGCAAGGTAAATAAGCTTAATCAGCATTACCCGCAATCGTTCCTGGAGATACACCCTTTTGATGCCGAACAGCTAAAAATAAATGAGGGTGATGTTACCGTAATAACCTCCAAACGCGGTACAGTGCAGGTTAAAGCCAAAATAGCAACTCAAATTAAACAAGGGGTTGTGTTTTTACCAATGCATTGGGGTAAGATTCTGGGCAATGATCTAAATCGCGCCAACAATATAACCAGCGATAGGATAGACCCCATATCAAAAGAACCCGATTTTAAATATTGTGCCGTAAGTGTGGCTAAATTTAAAAAACCTTTTCAGCGCATTGTGGTGATCGGTGCTGGTGCAGGAGCTTATGGTTTCGTAAAATCATATCGTGAGTTAAATAAAGACGACCAGATCACCATCTTCAGTAAAGAAAATTACCCCTTTTATAACCGGGTTATG
>DHIR01000111.1:0-7474 GCA_002403905.1 Mucilaginibacter sp. UBA4741 | reverse complement strand
TACATCAGCGGCGAACAGCAATGGGAGCAACTGATAAAAATGAAGGATGAGGAAGAACCCGAATATAAAATAAACCTATTGCGCGGTGTTAGCATTGAGCGAATAGACCGCGCTAATAAAATTGTAGTTGACTCCAGAGGTGTAAAAACCAGCTATGATGTTTTGTTGATTGCCACGGGCAGCAGGGCTGCGGTACCCAGAAACGTGCCCTCGCTCCCTGGCATTTTCACTATGCGTAATCGTAACGATGCTGATAGCTTTAAAAAACATGTTCCACAAAACGGACATGTGGTTATTGTTGGCGGTGGTTTATTGGGATTAGAAATGGCGGCATCATTAAGAGAGATCGGCATTAAAATAACTATCATACAGCGTACCTCCCGGTTTTTAAACCGTCAGTTGGATGCATTAGGCAGTCAGCTTTTGCACGAAGAAATGGCCGACCAGGGTTGTGATATTTATTATGATGATGAGATACAGTTGTTTTATGGCCGGTCAAAACTTACCGGTATCGGCTTAAAAAGTGGCCGCAAAATTAATTGCGATGCCATGATACTGGCCATTGGCACAACCCCAAATTTTGAAATAGCTAAGGAGTGTGGGTTGGAGTGCCGCCGTGGTGTTATAGTAAATGAGCGCCTGCAAACCAGTGACCCGGATGTTTATGCCATTGGCGAAATAGCCGAATTTAACGGCACACTATACGGCATAACTGCCGCGGCCGAGCAGCAGGCGCAGGTAGTTGCCTCCTACATGAATGGTGATATTGCCAGCTATTATAAAGGCAGCTTGTTTATGAATATCATTAAAATACATGGGTTTGACTTATGCAGTATTGGCCTGCCCGAATGCCCGGATGATATTAATTATGAAGAGGTAGTATTTACAGACAAAGCCAAACGTTATTATAAAAAATGCATCATCCATCAGGATAGGTTGGTAGGGGCTATTTTAATAGGCGATAAAAGCGAGTTCCTGGAGTTTAGGGATTTGATAGCCAACAAAACAGAACTGAGTGAAAAACGCCTGCAATTGCTGCGCAGCGGGAACAAAGCCGACCCGGTACTGGGTAAGCTGGTTTGCAGTTGTAATAATGTGGGTAGCGAGAATATCCGCAAAAAAATTGATGAAGGCTGTCATACACTAAAAGAGGTATGCGCCCAAACAGGAGCGGGCACGGGCTGCGGGTCATGTCGGCCGGAGGTGAAGCGGTTGCTGGACGAAGCCTTGCAAAGCATGTTATTAGCTAAAGCGGTTTAATATGGAACACCTTATCAAAATAAACTTACCCGGCGGCTTTATATCAGCCGGTGATTTGTACGAGATCTTGTTGATTGCAGAGAGTGCCGGCGCAACTGATATTCGTTTTGGTAATAGGCAACAACTGTATTTTACTGTTAAGGCCGATAGATTGGAAGACATGGAGCTTGATATGCTGAAATCAGAGATCAATTTTGAGATCGATGAGGATGTGTATCCTAATATCATGAGCTCGTATGTTGCCGATACCATATTTAACCACCAGGATGGTTGGCTGCGAGAGGGAGTGTATAAAGATATTTTCGACAGATTCGATCATCAGCCTACATTAAAGGTAAATCTGGTTGATAACTATCAAACCTTTGTGCCGTTTTTTAGTGGCAATATTAATTTCATCGCGTCAAACATTAACAATTATTGGTTTACTTATATCAGGTTTCCTAAAACGGATAAGTTATGTTGTTTTCCATCGCTAGTGTATTCAGAAGATATTCCTGCTTTAGCCAAGGTGGCTGAGGAAATTATCCTGCAAAAGAAAGACCTGTTTTATAACCAGGCTGATATTGATGAAGAGTTATTTTATAAAACGTTAGTTAAAAAGCTGGCGGTGGCCATAAGGCCAGTTACCGAGCCGCTTAAACTACCCGATTTTTACCTGCCCTACTACGAGGGGTTTAACAAATACAGCAATAAATATTGGTTGGGTATATACCGCCGTAATGAACTTTTTAAACTTGATTTTTTAAAGGACGTTTGTTTGCTATGCCTTAAAACACGTATTGGTCAAATTTATACCAGCCCCTGGAAATCCATTATCATAAAAGGTATTGAACAGGCCGACAGAAACCAATGGGGACTGATATTAAGCAAATACCATCTTAACGTGCGCCATGCCGCTAACGAGTTGAACTGGCAAATTGAAGATATGTGTAAGGAAGGCCTTGATCTGAAACAACAACTGGTAAGGCAATTTGAGGAGGCCGATGCGCGCACCTACCAACTTAGCTTTGCTATTAAAACCCAACCCAAAACGGGTTTGCAGGGGTCCATTATCTTGAGGAAAGATACCCAAGGGCTTTATGATATATTACATACCCGCGATTTTAACCTTAACTCGAAAGACGAGGTAATCTATGCCCGGCGCATAAAACCGCACGCGCTCAGTAAAAAACTAATTGCCCTATGTAATGAGTTTTACGATCAGCAAAGCGACCCCATTTTATCTTCAACGATAGCCTTGGCCGAAGAAGATCGTTCGCAACAGGAAACAGCCATTTACCAATGCAATTGCTGCTTTACCCGCTATGATAAACAATACGGCGACCCGGAAAATGATGTCGAAAAGGGTATTGATTTTGAATCGCTTGACGATTATGCATGCCCTGTGTGCGATGCGCCGAAGAGCGAATTTATGTTAATATAAATAGCACACTAATACGATTGCAAAGTAGGATTGGTATTTAGAGCGCTTTTAAAATCTAAATCCCGCAGCTAAATATAACAGGTTGCCATCAGGTGCCGGGGCGTGGCCCAACACAGCCGATAAAATGAACTTACTGTAAGGCGTTATAAATATCCCACCGCCATAGGTGTCATGTATAGTGTTTGATGTTTCGCCCGGTAACCAAACACGGCCCGCATCATTATAGGCTATTAAACCCAAAATGCCGGGGAAGAAATAATTATTGAATTTAAATAATTTTAATCGCAGCTCAAGATCATTAAACACCATTTGCTTGCCAATAAACCTGCTGGTATGGAAACCTTGTAAACTAAACGGGCCGCCCAGGTTCATCATCTGGAAAAACTCGCCGTTGCCGGTAAATACACCACCACCTATTTTATCGGCAATTACAAAGGTGGAGTCGTTACCCGGATTTAAATAGAAGCTAAAGGTCGAAAATAATTGTCCGTTGGTATGACCCGATAAATTGATGCCTGACAGACCTATAAACCGGGTGCTAAATAAAACGCCTTTTGTTGGATAAGCAGCACTGTTGCGCGTATCATACGCGGCTCCAAGCACAACCCCGCCATAGGCTTTGGTTGCAAATAAATTCTCGGCCGGGTGTGCTAAATTATATTCGTTAAAAAAAACATTGGTGTTGTTGGCGGCTTTGCTTGTGTAATATTCGCCTACCAAACCTTCACTTATTCGCCAATTATCATGTTGTTGATAAAGACGGACATCGGCTATGGTATAATCATACCTATTACGATAATAGTTAAACGTTTTTGAGCCCGCGTTAGGAAACCCCGACTCATTGCCGTAACCAAAAAAGCTATTTACATTATGCGGGCCACGTGCTATGATATTTACCAGCAATCCGTTTTTACCGATAACGTTTTTAAAATCGCCTAAATAGGTAAATATAAAAGACCCTTTTGATAAAGTGTACCCGGCAGAGAAATCTTGCTTATAAACATAAGGGTCATCACGGAAACCGTGCTTTTCTATCACATAGCCCACCTGTAGCCTAACACCATCCTCGGTATTATAACCTAAACCAAATTTTGGCGATGAACGGTCATATTTGAAGTTTTCTTTGTCAAATTTATTTACATCGGTATCTGTAGAGGTTTCTATGCGCGCATATTTAGAGGAGGGTAGGTTGTTTTGCTCGTCCGATCGGTCATAAATAAACAGTTTATTTTTATCAGTTACTGTGCTGTTAGTCGTGAAAGTGTCTTCATCATCCCCGCCAATTAATCTTACTTTTATGGGTGACGATGCGGCGCCGTCTACATTAAATTTATCCTTGCCGCCCATTCCATAAAGTCTTATCTCTTCTGTAACCCCCGGATCAAATGTGCGCTGATAAAAAGCATCGCCCCTGGTATCGTCCTTTTTTATTTTATAAATAGTGACATTTATAAACCCGTTTTGCTGTTTTTCAATAACAAATTCATCAGGTTTATCAGATGCCGGAATGTCAACGTTTTTGGACAAGAAACGGTAATAAGCCAGAGCGTCTTCTTTTATATTATTGCGCCTTGCAATTAACGTTTTGATAGTTTTTTTACCGGTGATTGCATAAATATCTGTTGGCATTAATTTTACAGCATTGGTCAATAACTCGTCTGTTAGCTTACTTTGTACATAGGTAATCTGCTCTTCCCAGTCGGCCTGACTTAGCTGATTAAGAAAATACGGATCAAAATAACGGTTATTGTAATTCCATTTACCAACGCTTTTTATCTTATCGCGATAAGGTTGTAGCTGCGCATTTTTACTTGCCGCGAACCAAGGGAAAATGCCGGATGTTGAATAAAATACTTTATCTCTGTCTTGTGGTACAGGCTTATACAAATTGCCTTTTTCAAGGTCTTCTTTTTGCCAACGCCATTGATCACCGTGGCGGTCCCAATCACCCATTATCATGTCTAACAATCTGGCGCGCAATAGCAACTTTTGGTCGGCTCGATTATCGTTATCTTCCTGTAGCTTGTCCTGTACCTTCCCGGTTTTTATAACCTTTTTATCCACAGCTTCAGTCTCTTCAAACAAATAAACCTGGTTAGCAAACTCTTTACGGTATTTGCCCAGGGCTTCATCATCACCCACATATACTATTTGTGGATTGCTATGTGGTATGTCAAGCGCGTCAGCCAGTGGTGGTACAATTAACGCCGAGTATGGATTTGAGGTAGACACCTCATCCTGTAAAATATCCTTTTTAACAGTGTGTTTTTCATCATCGGGCAAAGCGCGTTCCGGGTATTTCTGTACAGATCGCAATGCATATTTATTTCCGGCGGTATCCTGCAAATGCAGAGAGCGTGTTTGGTTACCACCGCCTAACTCGGTTACCGTTAACCCTCCCTTTTCCGTTGAAAGGTGAAGCACTTTTATATTTACCGGCAATGCCCAAAGCTTGCGATAATTGTCGCCAAAAAAGAGCCTGCGTTGCGGTGTAACATGATCATATTTTGAGTGGGGAGTTACCTTTATGCTGTCGGGACTGTTTTGAGCCAATGTGGCGGTTGTTGAAAAGCAGCCAAATATTAAAATGAACAATCTTGTTTTATAGGTAAAGTTATTACACATGGGGTTATCTTAAAAATACTAAAGCATAACACCGTAAAGTGAAATTTGTTAGCAGGCTGGTTGTTGGTAGTTAATGCTAACTCTTAATGCTTTTAAACCGGTAACACCTTGTAAGTTTTCAAGAGCGATAAATTCCATATCCTTTTTAAGGACCTTATCTTTTTGAAACTGCTTAATTAGCGTTATATATTCTTCGGCTTCGGCATCATTAAAATATACCATGGCTATTTTACCGGGTTGGGTAAGCCGTTCTTTGGTGTCTTTTATGCGTACTTTATCAATGCGTTTTTTTATTACTTCATACCTGATATTGTAATACCCTTCAACGTCAAATCGCCGTTCGTCATTTCTAAAACAAATGTCTATCCGGCTCGAATGGACAAATATCAGCGATGCGGTTTGCAATAGAACCGGCATTTTTTTTTGTAAAACATAAGTAAGCCCGGCAACATCAATCATAGCCTTTAATTGCCAATACCTAAAATCTTTAAGGTGCCCGCTATTAAATGGAACTGCCGGAGCAATATCCTGTCCGGTATAAATATCGTATTCAATACCATCTGATCTGAATTTTTCAAAATAGCAAGGATATATTCTTTGAAGCCGACCATGCGCCTGGTCAAAGTAATTACTTAGTGTGCGGTTAATTAGCTTAACAGATAATTCAAGATCGCGGCGTTGTTTATAAGTCTCGCCTCCTTCGTCAACTGCTTTATCATATACGTTGACTAAATTTTCGATAACCGGATACTTGTTTTTTAATGCTGATAAGTAAGGCGTAACTGTATGCCGCAGATAATCTTTGAGCATAGTTTCGTCATTAGCCTTTTCAAACTCCTTTATTTTTTTTGCCCATGCGGTATATTTATTAGATAAGGTAGTAGCTAATTGCTTGTTCGAAACGTGAACTTTAACATCATGCACAAGCGAGGTTAAAATACTCAGAAGAGTATCGGTGTCTTGCTTTAATGCCTGGTTGTGATAGATTGTAGAGTCCCTGATATCTATAGCTCCGTAGAGCGGGTACACATTGTGAAAAGACACCACCTGCATGTCTGGCTTTTCTGTTTCCTGTTCCTCTAAAAGATATTTCCAGGCAGCTTCATTAAACTTCCATTGTACCGATGGCTGCAACGTAGTGAATTTGGTTTTTATAACTTCTTCAAGTTTTTCATTTAATTGCTCGGCGGTATTGTGTAATAATTGAGATATTAATGGTATGGCCGTTTGTATCTGCGATAGCAGCTTTTCGTAAAATACTACCTTTTGGGTTGAGTGTATTTCTAGTATACCAGCAAGGTGCTTATTGTAAAAAACGGGCAGCATAGCGTATGATGTTATTCCCGCCTCTTTAAGGGTTTTTAGAAAAGGATATTGCGTGATTTTTTTGGACGATAGAGCGTTGAAAAACATAGCCTCAGGGTTTTCAATATAGGCGTTTATAAAGGTGTTAAAGTCGTCGCTCGCCTTTTCATTATCTTTAAATTTTTTTACCAATAAACTATTGCCGCATTCTATAGTGTCAAATATCAGCCTGCCGTTTATTCTTAAAAAAGGCAGCAGGCCAAAATTAATAGCGGCATTGCCTGCTAGTGTTTGTAAGGCATTAATAACATCTTTATAAAGATCATTATGCCCGGCGTTTATTAATGCCAGCCGTATCATTTCTATAGCATGCTCGGCGGTTACATCCTCCATAGTAATTATGGAGAAACCTTGCATACCAAACATATCCAGCGGGATGATGTCTTTTAACAAAGTGGTGTCTGCACCTTCGTATATAAAAGGCTCAATTATCTCGGGGCTTATTTCGGGTAGGGGTTTGTTATACGTTATATCAATAAACCGGGTATCGGCATGTACACTATAGTATTTAGTTAGCTTTGTTTTGGTATCTGGCAACGCATATACCGAATCATTATGCAGCTCGGCAGGGAAATTATATAGTCGTTGCAGTATCAGTCTGTAAGCAAAGTTTAGCTGCAATTGTTTAAAGTCTTTATCGGTAATACGTTCAGATTTTTTTCTTTTCGTTTGTTGTTTAACCAAATCAGAAAAAGCATCAGTACTAAAAACGACTTTAGAACGCGTAGGCGTGGTTAACGCCCAAAAAAGTTGCTTTTCGTCTTCAATAGTTGGCGACAGTATAGTGTATATCCTGTCTCT
>DHIR01000098.1 GCA_002403905.1 Mucilaginibacter sp. UBA4741 | reverse complement strand
TAAAAAGCCTATGGCAAATATGCCCGAGGTGTTTAACAACTGTACTAACTCACTGCTCTTAGGAAAAAACGCCGCCGAAAAATAAAGCGAAAACGCGGTGTAAACATACCAGTCGTACCACTCCACCAAATTACCTAACGAGCCGCCGATGATGGATTTGATGCGGTGGGCGGTGGTTATTGGTGGGATAGTTTTGTTTGGCATAATATGTATAAATATAAAATTATCTCCCTACATTAGTTAATGCTTTTCACCGAAGACTTTTTACACTACATCTGGAAATTCCGACTGTTTGAACGTGGTAATTTACAAACTACAACCGGTGAAGCGATCGAGATCTTTTCGGCAGGGATGCACAATACCGATTCGGGGCCGGACTTTGGTAATGCCCGTATAAAAATTGGCGATACCCTATGGGCGGGAAATGTAGAGTTGCACCTATCATCTTCCGATTGGAAGAAGCATAATCATACTGCCGACAACGCTTATAACATTGTGATCTTGCACGTAGTGTACCGGGATGATGACCCGGTGATATTACCCAACGGCCGCCAGATACCAACCCTCGAACTAAAAGACCGCATACCTGACGATCTGTTTAACCGCTACCATAACCTGGTTTACGGCACACAAACCATTATCCCTTGCGAAGCCAGTATTGGCAAACTGGATGATTTTACTTTAAAAACCTGGTTCACCCGGATATTAATAGAACGACTGGAGAAAAAATCGGAAGCTGTTATTAAAGCGCTTGATGTTAACCGTGGCGATTGGGAAGAAACATTTTACCAGTTTTTAGCGGCTAACTTTGGGTTTAAAACAAATGCCGTTCCGTTTGAGTTGCTGGCGAAATCACTGCCACAAAATATCCTCGCGAAGCATAAAAACAACCCGTTGCAAATAGAGGCGTTGATATTTGGACAGGCGGGATTTTTAAACGGTGACCTGCAAGATGAATATCCCCAGAAATTAAAAATTGAATACGAATTTTTGAGAAAGAAGTTCACCCTTACGCCTGTTGATAACCATCTCTGGAAATTTATGCGGATGCGTCCTTTAAATTTCCCTACTGTTAGATTGGCGCAGTTTGCCGCATTGGTAGTTAACTCCAATCACCTGTTCTCGAAAGTGCTGGACATAAAAGATATAAAGAGCCTACAAAAGTTATTTACCGATATTAAGGTGAATGCTTATTGGGACGATCATTACCAGTTTGATAAGCCATCAAAACCGGTATCAAAAAATATGGGGCAAACATCAGCTGATCTTTTATTGTTAAATACATTGGCTTTGTTTTTGTTTAGTTATGGTAAGCATAATCAGCAGGAATATTATATTAATCGTAGCTTAAAATTGCTGGAAAGTTTGCCCGGCGAGAAAAATAATATCATAGCCGATTTTGATAGTCTGGGCGTAAAAGCAAATTCGGCGTTCGAATCGCAGGCATTATTGGAATTAAAAAACTATTATTGTAATTATAAGAAATGCCTGCAATGCAGCGTTGGTAATAAGATACTAAAGTTAGCCTGATTATTATGTTACAGCGAATACTCACCTTTTTTGAACGTTACTCCTTCGGGGTTTGTACCTATTTGGGCGAGCGTTTTAATATTTCTATATCTAAAATAAGGCTTTTCTTTATTTATACTTCTTTTCTTTCTGTTGGTTTCCCGTTGATAGTTTACTTTTTTGCGGGGATTGTGTTGGATTTTCGTAATTATATTAAGCGCCGGCATACACGCAGTACTGATTTTTGATTAACAAGCCTTAATGACACAAGTCATTTGTTTATTAAAACTAATCCACTACTTTCATAGTTTATTAAAGACGCAAAGTATTGCGTCTCTACAACACCATTATGGCATTTATTGATTATTACCAAATATTAGGCGTTACCAAAACAGCTACCGATAAAGACATAAAATCTGCTTACCGCAAACTTGCGCGTAAATATCACCCCGATCTAAACCCTAACGACCAGGAAGCCAACAAAAAGTTTCAGCAGCTAAATGAGGCTAACGAAGTTTTAAGCGATGCAGAGAAACGCAAGAAGTATGATCAATACGGCGAAAACTGGCAGCATGGCGAGCAATACGAACAAGCACAGCAACAACAAAGCCGGCAGCAGCGCAGTTATGGCGGTGGCGGGCAGGCATTTGATTCTGGAGGTTTTGGTGGTGGTGGCGGAGATGACTTCTCTGATTTTTTCCAATCGATGTTTGGTGGTGCGGCAGGTGGTGGTGGGCAACGGCGCCAGGCCAAATATCGCGGGCAGGATTATAATGCCGAATTACAACTCAGCTTAAAAGACATTACCGAAAGCCATAAACAAACACTTACTGTTAACGGCAAAAATATACGCATTACCATACCTGCCGGGGTTGAGAACGGTCAAACCCTGAAAATTGCAGGGCATGGTGGACCGGGTGCCAACGGCGGGCCTGGCGGCGATCTGTATATTAAAATTTTAGTTTCCGATGATCAGCGGTTTAAACGCAAGGGTGCAGATCTGTACAGTACGGCAAAACTCGACATTTACACAGCCATACTTGGCGGCGAAATAACTGCCGAAACCATGACCGGCAAAGTAAAAGTTAAAGTAGCGCCCGGAACACAAAACAGTACCAAGGTTAAGTTAAAAGGCAAAGGCCTGCCGGTTTATAAAAAAGAGGGAGAGTTTGGCGATCTGTACATTACCTACGACTTACAGCTGCCCACCAAACTTACCGACAAGCAAAAACAACTATTTGAAGAACTGGCTAAATCATCAGCATAAATTAAATTGTTATGAGCGCAAAGCATTTAATAGCAACTACCGATTTTTGTGTGTACCACCAACTGGAACACACCTTTATTACCGGCCTGCAGGAAGCTGGCCTGTTACAGATCACCATAGTTAACAATACGCCACACATCCCCGAAAGCGAATTACACAAGCTGGAACGAATGATACGCCTGCATAATGAGCTGGACATTAACATAGCAGGCATTGAGGCTATTACGCATTTACTGAAGCGCATTGAAGATACACAGGAAGAAATGCGGCTCTTGAAGAATAGTTTGAAAGCGTACGAATAGTAACCAAATATCCTTTGTGTGTCGGGTGCCATGCTGAGGCACTCGAAGCATGCGGGTCGGCCTTTGCACTCACCCTTCGAGTGCCTAATGGTGTCACCCACTTATATATTCATGTATATTAATTCTATGTTAAATTTCCCCATATCCGGCACTTAATAACACAGACTTTTATATATTTGACCAACCAATTTAAACACATGAAAAAACTTCTACTTACTACATTTGCCTGCTTAATTTTAAGCGGACTGGCTTTTAGCCAGCAATTAAACATAGGTACTTATAACCTGCGTAACGACAATAGGGAAGACTCTTTACAAGGTAATGGATGGGGGCACCGTTTCCCGGTAATGGCCCAGATCATTCAGTTTAATGACCTAGATATTTTTGGTACGCAGGAAGGTAAATACAATATGCTTAACGATTTAACGGGTGCTATGCCGGGCTATAAATGGATAGGTATTGGCCGCGATGACGGTGTTAAAAAAGGCGAATACTCGGCCATATTTTATAAAGAAACACGCTTTAAAATAGTAAAACAGGGCAATTTCTGGTTATCAACCATTACCGACAGACCGAATAAAGGCTGGGATGCCGCTTTACCACGCATTTGCACCTGGGCGCAGTTCCAGGATATAAAAACTGGCTTTAAGTTTTATTTCTTTAATATCCATATGGACCATATTGGTGTATTGGCCCGCAAAAACAGCGCAACTTTGGTATTGAGTAAGATCAAAGAAATGGCAAGCGGTCAGCCAACTATATTTACCGGCGATTTTAATGTTGACCAACACAATGAAAGCTATGCCGAAGTATTGAGCACCGGGGTTTTAAGAGATTGCTTTAACCTTGCTCCTATAAAATTGGCTAACAGTAATTCATTTAACGCTTTTAAAACTGATGGGCCGGGTGATGCGCGGATAGATCATATCTTTGTGACCAAAGATTTTGACGTTAAGCGCTATGCTATCTTAACCAACACCTATTGGGGTAAATTACCGTCAGACCATTACCCTGTTGTGGCAATAATGGACTATAAATAAGACACATTTTCTTCTTAGCCTTACCAGGTTTTAAAAACTTCGTAAGGCTTTTTTGCTAAATTATTACGCTTTATAACTACTTGATTTTCTTTACGCTGACATGTTTTCGTATAAAACAGCACCTTTTCTTTTAAACCTACTGGCACAGCTATTGTCTTATCTATAACAACAACGATGTAAGTTGTTGTATAAATATTACGATTATGAAAACTTTAAAAATAACAATAGCAGCAGTAATATTAGCCTGTACTTTCCAGGCAGCAAACGCCCAAATAAGTTTGGGTGTAAGTTTCGGTACACCATTACGCAGGGTGTATGTTGAGCCATACAGACCATATCCTTATTATCATGAAGAAGTAATTGAAAGATATCCGGTTCGCCGTGAGGTATATTATGAACCCACCCCGGTACGTGAAGAATATTATGAACCAGCCCCGGGACGCGAAGTATATTATAGACATACTTATTACAGAAGGCAGATGTATGGACACGGCAACCATTTCGGCCACGAACATTTTGAAAGAAGGCACAGGTAAATAGAAAGCCTCCGATAAAATCGGGGGCTTTTTTTATGTTTGTCATTCTTCGCTATCGCTCAAAATAACAGTTTTTATTTTTTTCCTAAAAAACGCTGCAACGCCTGTTGCGTAAACTCTGATAGCACCAACTCGCCGCTTATAGCTGCGCGCTCATCAAGCAATTCATCCCAATCATGGGTGCCTTCCCATAATATTTGTTTTAGTCCGTTTAATGCTTCCGGGTGATATGATGCCAGTTTTTGGGTAAGCTCATTTAAGGCAGTATCCATATCAGCAATGGTACCATACACTTCATTATATAGTCCTTTTTCCTTTGCCCATTGTGCCGTTTGGAAATCAACCGCACGAATAGTTAATTGCGAAAATGCAGGTAAGCCAATTTTACGTATCACTGCGGGGGATATAACAAATGGGCCAATACCTATAGCCAATTCGCTTAATTTAATGGCCGCGGCTTCGGTAGCAAAGCAATAATCGGCAGCTGCGGCAAGGCCCACTCCACCACCTACGGATTTACCCTGCACCCTGGCAATAACAATTTTGGGCGATTTGCGTATGGCATTGATTACTCTTGCAAATCCTGCAAAAAATACCGCGCCTGCCTCTTTATCTTTTATCTGCAATAGTTCATCAAAGCTGGCACCGGAGCAAAAGGTGCGGTCGCCCTCGCTTTTCAGGATGATAATACGTGTTTGATCATTCTCGCCGGCCTGGTTGATCTTGGCTGTTAACAGATCAAGCAACGCGGCTGGTAATGAGTTTTGCGCAGGATGATAAAAGCTGATAGTAGCAATACCATCAACAGTATAAGCAAGGGTTATATTTCCGTTTGGGTTATCGGGCATGGGTTATAGTAATAATGTAGATTTAAACAATATCAGGACTATTTAACGCACCTGCAATTTTTTAGGGCAATTTTTAATAATTTAGCTCATCATCAATTATATGGTCACTATAGAAAACGTCCGCCTACTTGCCTTATCATTACCAGGAACTGATGAGTATGCTCATTTTGATAAACAAGCTTTCAGGGCCAATGGTAGAATATTTGCTACTTTGTGGGAGCCTGAACAAAGGATGATGGTAAAGTTATCGTTAATTGATCAGTCTGTATTTTCAGCATTTAATCCAGCTGTAATTTATCCCGTGCCTAACAAATGGGGATTACAGGGCTGTACTTTCTTTGAGTTAAAAGAGGTGCGCGAGGATATGCTGCTAGATGCTTTAACTACTGCATGGCAAGCTGTAATGGATATAAAACCGATCAGGAAACCGTCATCCAAATAGTGCTATCGCAAAATGGATACCCAGCCTTTTACTATTTTTTGCCGATCATTTTTTGGATCTATAACGTAATAATAAGTGCCCACAGGCAATGCGCTGTTATTTGACATACCATTCCATGATTTGGCGTATCCTATAGAATGATATACCAAAGCACCATATCTGTTGTATACATTTACTATGGAGTTAGGGAAACCCACTAATTGTGATATGTTCCATAGATCGTTTATACCATCGCCGTTGGGCGTAAAGGTATTAGGCACTACAATAGTAATGTTGGGTTTTATAGTTACACTTATTGCATTTGAAGTTACAATGCTATCCACCGCGCAGCCACCGCTTACTATGGTGCAGGTAATAACATCGCCATCAATTAACTTACTGCTTGTAAAAGTGGAGCTGCTTGTACCAGCAACTGTTGTATTTATATACCATTGGTAAGATATTATAGACGGCGCATTTTGCGGCGTAGCGGTAAAAGTTATAGGTGTACCTTCATATACCGTACTTGCAGTAGCGCTAATATTTACCGAAACTGTAACCAGCGGATTTATCTGTACGGTTAACGGGTTAGATGGAGGCGAGGCGACAGCTATACAATAATCGTTATTAGTTACTGTACAGGTAATGACATCATTATTGCTAAGCGTACTGCTGTAATAGGCGACACTATTTGTACCGCTGTTTGTGCCATTTACTTTCCACTGGTAGGTTGGGTTATTACCTGCATTGGTTGCAGCGGCGGTAAAACCTAATATCCTGCCTGCGCATACGGCAGTTGTGATTTCTGCAGTTATAGTTACATATGGTACAACAGGTGCAGTAACGGTTAAAACCTGTGTAACAGGTGTACCCCCATTATCTGCCGTAATGATTGATGTGCCCGGCCCGGTAATATGGATCTTATTGGAAGCTATAGTGGCTACAGCAGTATTACTGCTGGTATATGTTATAGGTTGTATGCTGGTAGCTCCGGGATCAAAATCAACATCGCAAATAGTCTTTGCGGGTATGGGGTTAAACGTAATTGAGCTTGGGGAATTTACTTCCAAGTTTATTACAGTTTCATTGCTGCCGCCCGTGTTATAGCCCGTAATGATATAAGCCGTTAACGGCCATACAGTAGTAGGTGTACCACTTATAATACCTGTTTTTTTATCAAAGCTGAGGCCGGTCGGCAGGGCTTTATCTATGGTGTAACCGCTTAAATTTATTTTCCGGATAAGGTTGTTACCATAATCGGCCACGTACAGATTACTTTGGTCATCCAACGTTATACCGTATGGGTTATTAAACAATGCGGCTGAACCTACTCCGTCTGCAAACCCCGTCAGGTTTGAGCTGCCGGCAAGAACAGTTATTCTACCACTTGGTGAAAGTTCTTTAATTACATTATCTACCCGGTCTGATATATATATATTACCGCTTGCACCTATAGCTATGCTGTAAGGATAGGCACCGGTATTAACTGTTGTTACCTGGAAGGTTGTCATATCTATCTTCCTTATTGTATTGCCATTAACATCCGCCACAAATAAATTTCCTTGCTTGTCAAACGCCAGGTCCCTTGGGCTATAAAAGCTGGCAGCTGTGCCTACTCCATCGGTTGTGGCGCTCAAGGCATTACCGGCAAATGTTTTAACCTCTCCTGTAGTGGTGTTAATACTTCTTATCAATCCACCGCCATAATCGCATTCATACAAAATGCCCGCAGCATCAAACACTAAGCCTCCTGGAGAACTGAATTTGGCCCCAGTTCCGGTACCGTCTATAGTACCAGTCATTCCCTGCGTACCTGCAACAGTACTTACTGTACTCACCAGGTCTATTTTTCTTATCAGTTGATTGCCATTTTCGCTCACCCATACATTTCCTAATACGTCTGTTCCTATACTGGCCAGGTTATTAAATTTGGCTGTCAACCCACTACCATCAGCATACCCCAGGCTGCCGCCGGCATAGGTGGATACAACACCACCGGCAGTCATTCTTCGAATGGCCTGATTGCCATTATCAGCCACATAAAAAACACCCGAAGACTTATCGAAAGTAATATCAATAGGTTTATTAAATTTAGCGATGGTGCCAACCCCGTTAGCAAAACCCAATGAGCTGCCGGCAACTATAGTAACCTGCCCATAAATAGCAGCCGGTACCGGCCCACCTCCATTAATTGGCATTAACGGGGCAATAGGTACATTTAAGCTAAAGACAGAGGATACCGGATTATAACTTATTACAGGCGGCTGCACCTGGGCAAAAAGCGCATGCGGCATTAATAATGCTATTAAAGCTATTATAAATATCGTAAGATGCTTTTTATAAGGCATGCCCGGTAATTACTGTTAATTTAAAGCGACACAAGCGAAGGGCTGGTTTATAATCAAAACAAATATACATTTTCTGCCCATTTTAAGTGTAACCCATTGGGTGCTAATTCAGTTTAATTTATTTATTGTAAATTCACTAATCTCTTTAAGCCAATAACTGATATATCACATAATGAAAAACAAGATCAAGATAGTTTATATGGCTACGCTGGCAATAATAGCCTGGTTTGCTTTATGCCTTCAGTTTTATATTTCTATAGAAAAATTCTTGTCTACCGGGCGTACACTGGGTGGGGCAATAGTTCATTTATTAAGTTATTATACCATACAGAATAATATACTGGTGGCATTGTCATTAACCTTACTTTTATTAGCCCCTTCATCGGCATGGGGTAAGTTCTTTTCAAGGTCATCAGTTATAACGGCAATTACAGTTTACATTACTATTGTATGCCTGGTTTACCAAATTATTTTACGGCCGCAGCACACACCTGTTGGCCTGTTTAAATTGGCCGATGAACTGCTACATTCGCTCGACCCGGCAATGTTTGTTTTGTTTTGGTTAATATTTATACCTAAAACTAAATTACCGTGGACAAAAGCCATTACCTGGCTACTTTATCCTTTGTTATACTGCTTTTACGTTTTAATACGCGGTGCAATATCAAACTATTACCCTTATAGTTTTATAGATGGCAACAAGCTAAGTTATGAGCAAATATTTACAAACTGCGCGTTTTTACTGTTTGCATTTTTAAGCGTTGGTTTGCTTTTTATTGGTATAAGCCGATTAACTAAAAAAACGTAAATGGCCGTTATTGGCACGGTCTTTATACCATACTAGTTTATAAAACTTAAATGCTATGAAAAAGTATGTTATAAAAATGGTTGCATTGATGTTGCTTACGTCAGTAGCCATCTCAAGCTGTTCCCTGGAATACCGTCAACAGCGTATGCACAGAAATGATCCAAACTGGCATAATCCTAATGGCCATGACCGCGATCATCGAGATGACCATCGCGATGATAATCGCCGTAACTAATAAAAACAAACCCTGTTATATTTAAGAGGGCACTGAAAAAGTCCCGTTAAATCGGAGAAAAAAAAGGGGTTGTGTCATAAATCATGAACAACCCCTTTTCCTTACCCTACAGGAGGGAACGACATATCTCTGATTCGTATAAACGATTCTCAGAGCGTCAAATTGAATTTTTTACTGCTCTTTTTCAGCCTCAAATATTGAGGGGACTTTTTCAGTGACCTCTATATTTAACGGGGTTTGTTTTTATACAGCCTTTAAATTTTACCATCTAATTACCTTTACTTTTTTAAATTGCAGGCTTATATATAGGATTAATGCACAGGGGTGGTTTCTTAAATATTTTCTTAATAATTGCGGCCATAAGCCTGTTGTTTGACTGGTATGTTTTTAACGGACTTAAAACCTTTACCAGCGATTGGCAATCGCGGCGCTCACGGCAAGTTGTACCCTGGGGATTTCTGGTGATCTCTGTTGGTGTAACTGCGGCATTTTTACTAGGATTTGGCAGTTATAGCACCGCAAAGGGCATGACACCTTTCCATGAGTGGATGCTGAGCCTGTTTCTTACCTTTTTTTTTACCAAGTTGATTTTCGTACTCATTTTGTTTTTGGGCGATGTCGGACGCAGTGCGGTTGGTATATTTAACACCGTAGCCAAACATAAAGATTCTGTTAGTCATACCTATTTCCCGGCGAGGCGTAAGTTTATAAGCGAGCTGGCTATACTGCTGGCGGCATTTCCATTCTTTGGGTTTTTCTATGCCATGTTCAGGGGCAAGTATGATTATAAGGTGCATCGCCAAACAATTTACTATGATGACCTGCCCGATGCTTTTGATGGCTTTACCATTACACAGTTATCTGATATCCACTCGGGCAGTTTTGATAATGTGGCCGCTATGCAGCGGGGTATCGACCTGGCGCAAAGCCAAAAAAGCGATCTCTTTGTTTTCACCGGCGACCTGGTTAACAACGCCGCCTGGGAGATAGAACAATACATACCCAATTTTAGCCAATTAAGGGCGCCGTACGGGCAGTTCTCCATTTTAGGCAACCATGACTATGGCGGCTACATCCAATGGGATAGCGAGGCCGAAAAGGCAGCTAATCTGGATAAATTAAAACAGCACCATAAAGATCTGGGCTACCGCCTGCTGTTAGACGAAAACTTAGAGATTGAAAAGGACGGGCAAAAAATATCCCTTATCGGTGTACAAAACTGGGGACATGGCTTTATTAAAATTGGCGACCTGGGTAAAGCATTAAAAGGTGTTGATCCAAAAGCGTTTAAAATACTTCTTTCGCATGACCCCAGCCATTGGGAAGAGCAAGTGCGTTATAACCCGGCAAACATTCACCTAACCCTATCGGGCCATACACATGGCGCGCAGTTTGGCGTTGAGGTAGCCGGCTTTAGGTGGAGCCCGGTACAATACCGTTATTTGGATTGGGCGGGTTTGGTTAACGAGAAGGACCGCTACCTTTATGTAAACCGTGGCTTTGGTTTCCTTGCTTTCTCTGGCAGGTTGGGTATCTGGCCCGAGATAACAGTTATAACATTAAGGAAAAAAGTAGCATAGTGATTCATAAATAGTGAATCACTATGAATCACCTGAATCACTTTTTGCCTATAGGTTTCTGTAAATAAGTTTTTTATAAAAACAGAGTGAATCACCCTGAATCAGTACTAAGATTTCATATCAATTAATTTAAGCGATTGAAAACAAGTAGATTATATCTTTCTTTTAACTTTTTGACGAAATGGGATGAATCATGCAAGATGAATCACAAGTCATCAAATGCATCCCCATTAATCTCTTCCAAAACGAAATGTTTGGCCCAATTATAGCTATCATATTACAAATACTAAAGTTATGACAAATCACTCTGTAAAATATAATCCCAAACAAAACCCCGCCGATACCTGGAAACATAATTGGGAGGTTATGAAACCTTTTGTACACTTCGGCATTAAAGCCATGGCGTTGATAGGCGGCGCATTAATTGGCATTATTAAATTGTTGCCAATGCTGGCACCGCATAAAGACGAGGCTCCTAAAAAAGAGACACGGATCATAAAAATTTAACCCCGCACACTCGCAAAAAAGGGTCCCGGTTAAATATCCGGAACCCTCTTTTATTTTTCAACATTGGTAAGGCAATTATTTTGTGCGGCGTATAGGGTGTTTGATACCATCACGGCGTGCTTGCTTAACATCTGCTTTCAGGCTTTTGCGATCGGCTTTTAAATCAGCTTTATCTGCTTTCGCGTCTTTTAGGTCGTTGCTTTTAACATCGGCTTTTAAATCAGCTTTATCGGTATGCAAAGTTTTGGCATCAGTTTTAACTGCTTTTTCGTCAATTGCCTTTACTTGTTTATCTGCAATTTTTACCGGTTTGTTTATGCCTTCGGCTTTTAAAGCGGTTGCATCTGTTTTAATGTCTTTACGCTCTGTTTTAGCCGCAGCAATATCTGTTTTGGCAGCATTCAGATCGCCTTTGTTAATGTCTGCTTTAGCCGCGGCTTTGTCTTTATCATATGCGCGAACATCCTTACGCAGATCTTTCATTTGGGCTTTTTCAGCAGGTGTACGGGTTGGGGTACTGGTTGTTGGGGTAGTTGATTGGGCAAATGTTGCAGCGGCGAAAAACATTCCGACGGCTACTAAACCAAGTTTTTTCATGATTTGAGTTTTAATTTGTTTAATTGTATGATATTTATGCTCTGTCTGACGGCAGAAATAATATATAGTTTAAGAGCCTGTTTAAATTTTATTCAATAATA
>DHIR01000011.1:5243-34793 GCA_002403905.1 Mucilaginibacter sp. UBA4741 | reverse complement strand
TATTCCTTCTTTCCGTCTACAAATAGTTTCCGGGCGCTTAGATAGCAGGTAGAGTACACCATGGCCATCCAATTCGGGCATCATGATATCGCATAGGATGATATCCGGAGTGTCTTTAAAAGCTTGCTCTACGCCTTCCTTGCCATTGCTGGCCGAAGAAACGGAATAGCCCGCAAGCTCTAATATCTCAATTACATTTTCGCGTATATCGTTATTGTCTTCAATGATCAGTACTTTCTTATTCATGATATGGGGAAGGTTATAGTAAATAGTGTGCCCTGGTTTACATCGCTCTTAAAATCAATTTTGCCGTTCATAAGGTTGGTATAACGGGCAACAATGTTTAGCCCAAGGCCCGTACCGGGTATAGTACCCGTATTATGCGCCCTGAAAAATGCTTCAAACAAATGTTTTTGATCAGCCTCAGGAATGCCAATGCCATTATCACTAACGGTAATGATACATTCCCTTTTATTGATCTCGGTAGTGAAACCGATAAATGTATTCTCGCCCGAATATTTGATCGCGTTATTAACTAGGTTAACAATGCAATTTTTTAGCAGGTTTTGATCCAGCCATACAGTGCTTTTGGTTCCGGTATGCTGATAAATGATATTTTGGTTTTGCTTGGCTAACACCTGCATTTCTTCGGTAATAACTTCTGCAAACTGCACTAGGTCAAAATCATTATAAGTTGGTTGCTGCATACCTGATTCCAGTTTTTCTAAAGAAAGGAAATCATTCAGTATTGAGGTTAAATTTCCTACCGCGCTTTTTATCTTATCCACATGCTTAACAATGTTGGGGCTGTTAAATGGCTCGGCATATTTTTCAATTAAGGATACGGATAATTGTACGGACGTCAATGGTGTACGAAATTCATGCGAAGCTATAGATACAAAACGACTTTTTAATAAGCCTAATTCTTTTTCTTTTTCAAGCGATAAACTTACTTCTTCTTTAGCCGTTTGCAAAGCCCCTACCGTAGCTTTTAATGATTGGGTTCTTTCTTCCACCAGTTCTTCCAGATGTGCAGCATATTCCTTCAATTGGTTCTCTGCTTCTTTTTCGCGGCTCAAGTCATGGATAAAGCCGGTGTATATTTTCCGCCCCGAATATTGCACTTCGCTAATGCCAAGTCTGAACGGAAATATAGCCCCATCTTTTTTAAGGCCAACTACCTCGCGGCCTACACCTATAATATGCGCATGCCCGGTATGCTGGTAACGATTTAAATATTCATCATGTTGTGCCTTGTCCGGTGGTGGCATCAGCATAGAAACATTTTTGCCGATGACCTCTTCGGGGGTATAATCAAAAAGCTTACAGGCCGATGGATTAATGGATTCTATTTTACCGCGCTCGTCAATAGTAATGATACCATCAATAGCATTCTGAATAATAGCAATTAGCAGGGCCGCATTTTCCATGGGGCAAATATCAACCATTTAAAGCGGTAATAAGCAATTGGTTTCAATTGAAAAATGCTGGTCGTCACTTTTTTACCAAATTGGTTGATGGTTGTCATTATAAATATTGATCTGTTAGTGATCGTCCACCACAAACGAAAATTTTTAAAAAACTATTTAATGGAAGCATGACCCGGAAATTAGCAGCACACTCAACTAAACCGCTGCTTGTTTTCCCCGGCTCTTATATCAAAGAAACGGCAAGCCTGTTTTAAGAATAATACGCTTTAAATTAAAGTTTTATATGATGGGTATCATTTATCGTTATGATGTTTATCACCCATATCACCTGTAGGTCATGCTACTTTTGACCTATACTTTTTACTTCTACTTAAATTAAAAAATATGAAAGCGCTAGTGTACTACGGCCCCGGCAAGAAATCATGGGAAAAACACGCAAAACCAGTTATTAAGGAAACAACAGATGCTGTTGTTAAAATATTAAAAACAACTATCTGCGGCACCGATCTGCACATTATGAAAGGTGATATGCCCGAGGTTGCATCCGGCAGGATATTGGGCCACGAAGGTGTGGGCATAATTGAAGAGGTAGGCAGCTCGGTAACCAACTTTAAAAAAGGCGACCATGTTATCATATCCTGCGTTACATCTTGCGGCAAATGCGATTATTGCAAAAAAGGCATGTATTCGCATTGCGAAAAAGGTGGCTGGATACTGGGTTATATGATTGACGGTACACAAGCCGAATACGTAAGGGTACCTTATGCTGATAACAGCCTTTATCCTATCCCGGCAGGTTCTGATGAAGAAGCGCTGGTAATGCTGAGTGACATTTTACCAACAGGTTTTGAATGTGGTGTCTTGAACGGACAGGTTAAACCTGGCGACACTATTGCTATTGTAGGAGCCGGCCCGGTTGGTATGGCGGCTTTATTAACCGCCCAGTTTTATACCCCTGCCGAAATTATTGTGATAGACCAGGATGATAACCGCCTTGCAGTTGCCAAAACTTTTGGGGCCACACATACCATTAACAGCGCTACCGAAAACGCACTGATAAAGGTAATGGAACTGACCGAAGGCAAAGGAGTTGACACCGCTATTGAAGCAGTAGGCGTACCCGCCACATTTGAATTATGCGAAGAAATTATATCGGCAGGTGGCCATATAGCCAACATAGGCGTGCATGGCAAAAGTGTTACCCTTCACCTGGAAGCTTTATGGGATAGAAACATTACTATAACCACCCGCCTGGTTGATACCGTTACTACTCCAATGCTATTAAAGACAGTTCAGTCTAAAAAAATAGAGCCTAAAAAACTAATAACCCATCGTTTTAAGCTTGACCAAATGCTGGAAGCCTATGACACATTTGGCAATGCGGCCAAAGAAAAAGCATTGAAAGTACTTATTGAAAATTAATCGCTTAAAACACTACTAAAATGAAAAATACCATTAGGCAAAGAGCCCTGGTGATAGCGATCTGTCTCATGGGGTTTACCAATGCATTATATGCACAATAAGTTTATAAGGGCACTAATTTTAAGGACATCTTCCATAAAAATGTTCGATAATAGCGGCCTTTGGGCTACATTTAACAAATAGATACCCTGTAAGTGAGAAATTTACAGGGTGTTTTGTTTTAATTCGGGCAAATATCAGACACTAGTATTCTAAAGAGTAATTGAATTAGCTTCAATTCATTTCTACAATTGCTTTGATAACCCCGTTAGCGGGATCTAACCAGCTTTCAAATTCTGTTGCTACCCGGTCAAATTTTACGCGATGTGTAATATAATTTGCCGGATCAACCATTTTGTTTTTCATAGCTGATATTACGTGGTCGAAATCGGCCCGGGTAGCGTTGCGGCTGCTCATTAATGTAGCTTCTCTTTTATGAAATTCTGGATGACTAAAGCTGATATCACCTTTCTGCAGGCCGATCAAAACAAACCTTGCCCCATGCGCCATGTATTGAAACGCGTTGTTAATAGCCTTTTGGCTGCCTGTAGCGTCTATGACAACGGTGGGCATATCTCCGCCGGTAATTTCCTGCAAACGCGCTATAACGTCATCTGTAATGGCGTTGATGGTATGCGCTACCTTTAGTTTTTCTTTGCAAAAAGCCAAACGTTGGGGGTTAATATCCAAAGCAATTACTTTGCCACCGGCAATGCGGGCAAACTCCATAGTGCCTAGTCCAATGGGCCCGGCACCTATCACTAATACAAATTCATCTTTGTCTACTGCGGCACGGCGCACGCCATGCGCACCTATGGCCAATGGCTCAACCAATGCCAGCTCTTCTAAACTTAAACCTTGGGCATGCAGGAGCAGGCGGGTGGGTACTTGTATATATTCGGCCATGCCGCCATCTGTATGCACGCCTAGTACCTGTATACTGGTGCAACAGTTTGTTTTACCCGAACGGCAGGCTAAACAGCTACCGCAATTAATGTATGGGATAAGGGTTACTATATCTCCCGGTTTAAAATCGCCCACCCCGTCACTGCTTACAACCTCGGCAGCAAGTTCATGACCTAATACGCGGGGGTAACTAAAGAAAGGCTGCGAACCGTCAAAAGCATGCAGATCAGTACCACAAATGCCGATGCGTTTTACTTTAAGGAGGGTATGGTCCTTTTCAGTTTGTGGGATCGGCTTAGTTGTGTACGCCAGTTCGCCCGGTTTATTGCAAACTAACACCTTCATCGTATCCATTTTAAAGCTGAAATATATAATCCATGATCAAGCGCCAAATAGTATCTTTTCATTTCGAATGTGATTTTTTAAAAAATGGTATTGGTTGTCAATTAGGTTTTGGGCCTTCATATCTTCCCAAAAACCAGTAGGTATTTTAATATTTGCTAACGCGATATTATCCACTACCCGCAATGGGTTAGTAGTATTTAAAGCAATACTTTTAACGCCCGGCGCGCTAAGCCCAAAGCTGGTACAAACTTCGGCAGGTTTTAAATTATGTTTTGAGCAGATAGCATAAAAACTATCCCGCCATTTATAAAGATCGGGATGAGTTTTGCGGCTCACCAATTGATAATTATAATAATCAGACCCGGTTAAAAAGCCTGCATTAAACACTGCCGAATTAATTATGGGCACACCTTCTTTCTCTAGTTTCTGCATAAAAGCTACTAGCTCGCGCGGATGACTATGTACGGTCATGCTATTAGCTATCATTACCCAGTCTAGTTTTACATCGCGGGTTATTCGTTCAATTATACGCCAGTCTTTAGCGCCCACGCCTATGGATTTTACTTTGCAGTCTTTCTTTAATTCGGCCAAAGCGCGATAAGCGTCAAGAATATCTAAATAACGTTGTTCTTTTTCGGCATTAGTTGCAGCAGCGGCCAGGTATTCGTCCGGGTCATGTACCGATACCAATTGCGCATCGTAACCATTTAATAACTCGTTGCCTTGCGCGTAACATTCTAATATGCCATTGTAACTTATTTTTTGTACGGCATCAAATTTTAGGTCCTTCCAAACGCCGGGCTCAAATGTTGGTTCGACGGTTTTTAGCTCGGTACGTAGCCAGCCCAGTTTATTGCTGATCAGCACATCGGCAGGGTTAACATTCAGTTGGCCCAAACAGCTACCTAATGTTTCCAATGCCAGTCCCGCACCATATTTACCCGCCGAGTCAAAAACAGCCGGCTTACCCGAATGCTTTATGCACGCGCTAACGATGCTTAATTTAACCTCGTCAGGTTGCGCAACGTACAAATTCCCTAATCCACTTGTGCCAAAAATCACTTTGGGCAGGTTAACATTTAGCATATTGGTTATATAATTGACCCTTCTATCTTTAACACAAAAGCGTTTTTGCCGGGTGCCTGGTCGGGTAAATTTACTTTTAATCCGGCAGATGTTTGCTCAAAATTTAAGGTTTGGGCACCGCCCAATAAACTAACCTTCTCTACCTTACCTATGGTATCGGCTTTAAGTGTTTTTATAATCGCGATTTTGTCGGTAGGCCAGCCCAGTAATGTTGCATAAAGCGTTTTTCCTTTGGTAACAAAGCGCATGTCTTCTGCTCCGAAAGGTTTGCCTTTGCCCTCGTTAAAACCCTGCGCGCTTAACGGCGCGGTTGATTCCATAGCCGGACCTTCTCCGTAAACTTTCCAGGGGCGTGTGCCATAAATGCCTTCGCTGTTAATTTGCATCCAGGCGGCTATCTCTTCAACTACGGAGCGTTCTTTATCATCTATGGTGCCATCACCACGTACGGGGATATTCAGCATTAGATTGCCGTTTTTGCTTACTACGTCAATTAGCGTATGTATTACCGTTTTGGCGCTTTTATATTGATTGCGGTCATAAATGCGGCGGTCGTAATGCCAGCCACCTATGCAGGTATCGGTTTGCCATGGTAGGGGTTCTATCTGATTGCTTTGGCCACGCTCAATATCCCATACCATGCATTTTCGTTGCTGCTCGTCCAGTATTTTACCAAAGATAACAGCATCCAACTTGCCGTGTTTTTTTATACTGGCATTGTACAGGTGGGCGGCAATGCGTAGCCCGACATCACTTGCGGGCCATAACGGCAGGGCGGTATCGTCAAAGTACACTACATCCGGTCCATATTTATCAATCAGATCAATAGTCCGGTTATAAAACTTTTTGCAATAGGCTTTTGATGGCGGCGTTACACCGTTACCCCAGTTCCATTGGCGATGGATCATACCATCGTTCAGACTACCTTCGCTCATCGGGTGATTTTGCACATACAATTCCTGCGGATCTTCGCCATCCCACCATTTACCAGCGCCATCGGCTTTGGTAACTTTTCCATCGTAGGGTATGCCTACTAAAGGGCCATTCTTATCGGCACGCTGGGCGGTTTCCAGCCAACTCCAGGCATGGGCGGCATGTACGCTTACCCCAAAACGCAAGTCGTGGTGTTTGGCCGCTTTGGCCCAACCACCAACCAGGTCCTTTTTGGGACCCATACGTGTCGAGTTCCATTGTTGGTATTTGCTGTTATACAAGTCAAAATTATCGTGGTGATTAGCCAGCGCCATAAAATATTTGGCACCGGCTTTTTTATAAAGGCCAATCAGTTCTTCGGGGTCCCAGTTCTCTGCCTTCCACTCGTGGATGACATCTTTAAAGCCAAATTTTGACGGATGCCCATATTTTTGAACATGGTATTTGTATTGCGAGCTGCCCTCCTGGTACATGCCGCGCGCGTACCAGTCGCCATACTCAGGCTGGCATTGTGGCCCCCAATGCGCCCACATGCCAAACTTGGCATCGCGGAACCACTCCGGCACCTGGTATTGCGTTAACGAATCCCAGCTGGGTTGAAACGGCCCTGCGGCATAAGGCGCTTTTAATAACCTGCCCGCATAACTTTTTGAAAGGTAAAGGGACGATAGCCCAGCGGCCATTCCTTTTATTACAGTTCTTCTTTCCATAATGCTAATCAGCTAAAGTAAAGTAGATCTGTTTTTCTTACAACGTTTTGCAACGTGGGAGATCCAGCGACACTCCACCAACATATAATTAATAAAATACCATTTTTCATAATTACCACTTTATAATTGTTTGTCGTTTTCATATTTCAATGATTAGCCACTACTTCCCGGCAAATAAAAACGTCCCGAAAGCCGGTTGGTCCCGGTCAAAACCTTCCGGTCCCACCTTGTCAATTATTTGCTTGGTATACGGCATCTGGAAGCCCTTCCGTTGTACGTAATGATGATAAACCATCACGTATATCGGGATAAACTTGCCACGACTCTGAGTAGATATCACTCCCCATTTCCCGTACTTGCCGGTAATGTCTTTCCATGTTGTGAATGGCACATGATCGTCGCCCAGATTATATCGGGCAACGTATTCGACGCCTTTCATCAGCCGGTTATCCAAAGCGCTATACAAATCGTCTCCTTGTTTCCAGGCTTCCTCACAGATAGTAGCTAATGCGCCAATTCCCAATTGGCTGTGCCCCTGGTCGCGTCCGCTTTCCTGAATTTGTCCTGTTTCTCCGCTGATATAATTTTTAATATTACCATTGTCGTTAGCATTATGATAAAAGCCGATAGCCTTTTTATACATCTCCCTGTTGCCCAAATAGATTGCAGCGGCCATATAGGTTTTAGTAACAATCCCACCCCAGTTACCGTTGGTATAGGGCTTAGCTGCATAGAAAGTTTCTATTACCGGCAGAAACACTCCGGTGATCATTTTTGTAATTTTTGCCACTTGTTGTGCAGTAATTCCGTTGTAGGTGTATTTCAGCACCTCGGCAGCATAAACTATTTTAAAGCCCTCCAAGCCGGCAAGCAATGGGGCATCATTAGTTGCGGGGATTGTGGTTAAAGTATCGGCATAGGCCAGCAGTATCTCAGCCGCCCGCCTTGCATGGGCCGGTTCTTTGGTCACCATCCACATAATGGCGTTGAGATAAGCGGCGCTAAAATCGGTTTCCATTTTAGTTTTGGTCCATCGAAATTCGCCATCGCGAGAAATGGTTTTGTAAGGACCATTCATTTTATAATCCGCAGATGCACATGGGTTATCTTTTAATAACAAGTAACTACTGTATGCCGGTTCTATTTTCTTTTGAACAACTTTATACAGATAATCAAAGTCCTTTTGTGTGTGTAAAACACCTGGATGTACAAACCTTTGTGCCTGCACTCCTGTTGCCATAATTAGGGGTAGCAATAAAATAAAGGGGCAGATTATAATTAGTTTTCTCATACAACTGTAGACTTACAAGTAACTTTTTCTTTTGATTTCACATTTACCTTTCAGGTCGAAAAATTATAGCTTGGCCGGTTTGTCTTCCCAAGGCTAATCAGCTAAAGTAAAATCAGGCAGGCTTATTTTTTTACCGCCATCCATTGCCGACTCATGCGCCAAAATACCCACGCAAGTAATATTGGCCGATTGCCTTGCATTAGGGAAAGGCTGACGCTTATTTACCAATGCCGATACAAACTCATTCACTAAATGCGGGTGAGAGCCGCCGTGTCCCGAGCCTTGTATAAAGGATAAGTGCTGGTTGCTATTAGCATCATAAACGCCGCCGGTGGTAAAGGATTGTATCTCTTTAGGTAATAGGTGCGCATAATCCGGTATAGTCACTTTCTCCGGGGTTTCGCCGGTGTGGATAACAGATTGCTCGTGTTCAACTAATGTCCATTCAAATGTTTTCTTTGAACCGTATACATCAAAGCTTTCACGGTATTGCCTGGCGGTATTAAATAACGAACGGGTTACCTCAGCAGCCAGGTCCGAATCTTTAAATTTAATATGGCAGCTTTCTATCGCGAATGGTGAGCCGTATCTGCCGATCAACTCTTCATCAATACGACCCGAGCCGAAGCATGACACATACTCGGCATCCGCTTTAGTTAAAGCCAAAACAGGACCTACGCAATGGGTTGCATAATGCATGGGCGGTAAACCTTCCCAATAGCCCGGCCAGCCGGCCATTTCCTGTTGGTGCGACGCCCGTAAAAATTGCAGTTTGCCCAACTCGCCATTTTCATACAACTCTTTCACAAACAAAAACTCACGGCTATAGATCACGGTTTCCATCATCATATAAGTTAAGCCCGTCTCTTTTACGGCCTCAACTATTAAGCGGCATTCTTCAACAGTTGTTGCCATAGGCACGGTACAAGCTACATGTTTGCCCGCGCGTAATGCTTTTATAGATTGCTCGGCATGGCTTTGTATGGGGGTGTTTATATGCACCGCGTCAACTTCCGGGTCAAGTAGCAGTTCATCATAATCGGTATAGCGTTTTTCTATCCCGAAGGCATCGCCTACCTGGTGCAGCTTGGTATGATCGCGCTGGCAAATGGCATACATATTTGTATTTGGATGATGCTGATAAATAGGGATAAACTCGGCCCCGAAACCTAAGCCTACTATGGCGACATTAATTTTTTTACTTTCCATATTATTTGTGTGGGCTACTTTGCCCATTGTTTTAAAAATGCTAAACCTTCTGACGCAAATTTATCCTGACTTTGGGCCAGCGGATGCCAGATACAAACCGCTTGCGCCAACTCCTTGTTATCGGGTGTAAAGCTTTCTATTGATACTGTTCCTTTATAGTGGATGGCCTCCAACCCCCGGCGGTAAGCGGCCCAATTGGTTTGGCCCGTGCCGGGCGTGCCCCTATAATTTTCGGCCACTTGTACGTGTATCAGCTTATTGCCTATCAGTTTTATCGCCTCTTCAATATTGGGTTCTTCAATGTTCATGTGGAAGCCATCCAGTATCACTTTTGCTGCCGGATGATCAATTTCATCTACCAATCGCAATACATCCCAGGCTGTATTTATCAGGTCTGATTCAAAACGATTTAATGGTTCCAACGCTATTTCTAATCCTCGTTCCTGTGCCATATCGCACACCTTGTGCAGGTTTTTAACGGCAAGTTGCCATTCGGCTTTGCGTTGCTCGGGTGGTACCATACGCGCCTTACCCACTGCCGAATACATTGGCCCGGCAAAAAACTTAGTATCCCATAGTGCGCATAGATCAAGGCAATCGGTTATGTATTTAAAGCAGTTTTGGTGTATGGCCGGATCTTCATTTGTCAGATCGCGGGTGGGGCCAAAGGCGCCGCATACAATGGCTTTAAGGTTGTATTTATCCAACGCGTTTTTAACCGCGTTGCCATCAATCAATGCCGGGTCCTCAATAGCAATTTCAACCGCGTCAAAACCCATGGCAGCAATTTTTGGGAATAGTTCTTCTATTGACGATGTTTGAAATGGCGACGTAAATAGCCACGTGCTTACACCGAAATTTATTTGTAATGACATGTTTTCTATTTAATAGGGGGTAGATTCCGGCTCTTCTACTTTATTTAATAACACAACTTTGTACCCACCCTTTGACCGGAAATAGACGATCAGCAGTAAAAAACTAATGAGCATTATCAGCGGGAAAATAACAATATAACGCAGTGCTTCTTTTTTTGCCGCATCGCGGATGGTGGTTACGGTTACTTGTTGGGTAGCATCGGCCTTAGCAAGTTTGGTTTGATCCAATGCTTTATAATCACCAAAAAAACTGGTCTTTTGTTCGGTTACATAAGTGTTGTGGATTGTGGTATGATTAGCAGTATCGTAATAACTTATCTTTTTATCGACAGACTTATCCTGTATAAAACCCAATATACCCGCGCCGATAACCCCGGCGGCTATCATACCCAAACCACCAATGATGTTTAATGTTAAAGCGCCGCCTTTTGGAAAACGCTCGGACACCATGCCCAGCATCGTTGGCCAAAAAAATGATTTGCCTAAACCGTAAATGGTTGCAGCTACCAGTATCATTGTACCGGCAGAGAAGGACATGATGTATAAACCAATACCTGCAATAGCCGAGCAGATGGCCAATAACCCCGGCGATGAGAATTTATGCGAAATGGGCCCGGCAAAAAAGCGCAGGATAAACATAATGGCCGATGTGTAAACCAATACCCACCCTGCCTGGAATCCTATTTTGTTCATTTCGGGGGTCATCAAATCAGTTATCCAACTGTCAGTACCCAATTCGGTAGTAGCCAGTGGGATCATGATCAACAGCAAAACAATAAACAACGGCTGACCGAAACTGCGGGTATAGTAGCCAAATCCGGCGGTTATTAATAGGGTGATGATAACATTGGTAGTGGTTGTCCAGCCAAAAACTGCACCTAATTGAAATATAATCAATGCCACAATAATTAATGCCCCGCCTGCGCCAACTTCCTGCAACATTTCTTTGTAGGACACACCGGCTTGCACACGTTCATTTAACGGAAACTTCCGCGAGATCATCATGAATGCGTAGGTCAAAGTCGGAATCAGTATTAACGCAATCTTATATTCCCAACGGGTAGTAACACCCAGTAACAACGCCATAACACCACCCAGTACTAAACCGCCTGCCCAACCGGCATGCAACATGCTTAACCATTTTATTTTTTGTTTAGGGAACATGGTAGCAACCACCGGGTTTGCTACAGCCTCGACCGTCCCGTTACCAATAGCGCAAATAAAAGAGCCTATGTACAGCATCCAATAACCAGTGGCAAAAATGGTGAGTATAGCCGATGCGATATGGCAGATCACCGCGAATATCATAGCCGTTTTGTAGCCTATCTTATCAATTACCAAACTAAAAAGCACAATGCTTATGGCAAAGGGCCATAGGCCAACACCGGCAATTTCGCCCAATTGGGTTTGGGTCAAGTTAAAATCATGCCCCCATTGCGGCAGTATTAGCGCGCGTAAAATAAACCCGAACGCGGTAGTAACTAATGCAATAAAACAAGCATAAAATAACTTCATATCGGGTGCTGATGTAGCATCAGCAGGGATGTTTTTTGGTTGTACTGCCATAGTTTGGGTCTTTAGTTTTAAAGGTTATTTAACAACTTTCATTATGCCATTCATGATACGCCAATGGCCGGGGAACGAACAGATAAACGGATAATCACCCTCAGCAGCTGGAACCCGGAATTTTAACTTAAATGTTTCCTGAGGATTGATCAGTTTGGTGGAGAATAATACCTCTGGTATTTTGGGAACATAGTTTTGTTCTATACCTTTTAGATCCTGTGCCAGTTTATCAGCAGCTGCGCCTACTTTTTCTAAACTACCTTTTTGCAGTATCAGGAAATTATGCTGCATAAAATCGGGGTTGTAAAAGTCAACTTCAACCATGCTGCCTGCTTTTACGATAAATGTTTTTATATCATACTTCATTGCGTTTTGTACTACAGCTATTTTAACTGTTTGGTCAACCCTCGCCCGCGAAGTGCTGGCTTTTTCAATAGCGGCCAGGTTTGCGGCTTTAGTTTCTTCGCCAAACCCTTTTACATGTGTAGCCATGGCAATTGGTATGGCACGGCTTAGCCAGTAATCGTTAGCGTTTTGCGGGACTTTTTGGGCGGCTAATAAAACATTGCCCATTTCATCTGATGCCGGCATGTCTGCAATAGTTAAAAATGCAGCCAGGCGGGTATTTAAATTGATATCATTCAGCAACCCCGCTTTTTGAATTGCCGCCATTGATCTTGAAGTTAATGGCAAAACCTGTAAAGCGGCTTTGCGCACCCCGGCTGATGGATGAGTTAATGCGTCTTCGGCAATGGTCAATGCTTCCGCGTTTGATCCGTTTAATAAGCCTAAGCCATTTAATGTCCACAACGCATGTATAGCCGGCGCGTTAATGCCAATAGCATCAATAGACTTATTGCGGATCAACCCAAATAACTGCGGTGCAAGTTGTTTATAACCACCTTCCACTATCAGGCGCTGGGCGGTTATGCGCCAAAACATATTATCGCTTTGCAAACCTGCCAATAGTTCGTCAGGCTTGTTTTTATCCAGTTTTTTTATGGGCGATGGCTTGGAACCGTCCCAAATTATGCGGTAAATACGGCCATGCGTACGGTCGCGCAGTGGGTTGATATAGGCATTGCCCTTGCCGTTTTGAAAACCTTTTGGCGTAGGGTTATGCTGGATAATGAAGTTATACCAATCGCTTACCCAAAGCGCACCATCCGGCCCAACTTCTGATTGTACGGGTGCCATCCATTCGTCGGCACTGGCTAAAAAGTTCCAGCCATCTTTTTCTTTAAATCCGGAACCATCAGGTTCTAATACAGCACGATGGATAACTCTGCCTGTAGGCTCGTTTACAAAACCAATTTTATTCCAGTACTCTTCGGGGAAATTGCGGGCGGTATATAAATTATGTCCCGCGGCGGCGGTAAAACCATCATGCACATCAACCTGGCGCAAGTTTTTGGTAACTACATGCATGCCATAATGACCTTCTATCTTTTTAACAGACTCCATGCCCGGCATGGCCAGCCGTGAAAGATAAGGCAAAGAGATACCCAGGTAATCGCTATGCGAATTATTGGCTGTCGATACAAAAACATCAAAGTTCTCAGAAAAACCAAGGCCCCAGGTATTATTACTGGTTGAGCCTAAGTGTTCCAGCTTTTTTCCATCAGGAGTAAAACGGTAAACCGCCTGGTTAAAATTGAATTTCTGATCGCCAACTGTCCCGTTAAATCCGGAGTAGCCAACTGTGCCCCAGATCTTGTTGTCCAGGCCATATTTTAAATTGGATGGTCCCGCGTGGGTATCGCTTTTGCCCCAGCCCGAAACCAGTTTTTCTCTTACATCTGCTTTATCATCACCATCAGTATCTTTTAAAAATAGAAAATCCGGTGCTTGTGCTATAATTACACCGCCGCGAGCAAAAACAATGCTGGTAGGGATATTTAGCTTATCGGCAAAAATGGTAAACTTATCCGCTTTGCCATCTCCGTCGGTATCCTCGCAGATCTTTATTCTGTCGTTGCCCTCGCCGGTAGTTTCTCTAACGGTATTCGGGTAATCAATAGTTTCTAAGATCCATAAGCGGCCACGCTCATCCCAAGCCATAGCAATGGGTTTTTCGATGTCAGGCTCGGCAGCGAATAGCTGCATTTTAAAGCCAACAGGTATTTGCGTTAATAATTGCGACTCGGCAGGCGATAATGGTGCCTGTAGTTTTGGTGCAGGGTCACGGTTTTCATAATTTGGGATATCTGCAACCGTATAAGCCGGGTTTGGCTTTGGTAATTTATCCAATTGTTTTTCTGCCTTTTTGCCAACGGCCCATATTACGCCATTCTCCAACATCTTTAAAAAATCGGGTTTTTTCCAGGTGCGCTCGTCATGCCCGTAGGCAGTGTAAAACACACGGCCTTTGCCGTAGTTGTTTGTCCAGGTATAAGGTTCGTGATGATCGCCTTCAACCCGCTCTGTTATAACATGGATATCCTTATTGATCTTTGTGTGTACGTAAGTTTCGTCCCAGGTGGTAAACGCATTTACCCCTTTCATGATCGGGTGCTTTTTGTCGACGATAACCATTTTAAAAGTATCAGTTTTATGGGTACTGAACTGGCCGCCTATCATTTTAACAACTTCGTCCGAATTGCGAAAACAGTAAGACGCGCAATGCACCGGGATAAATCCCTTTCCGCCTTTTACAAATTGTAATAGCGCTTTCTCTTGCGATCTGGATATGGTGTCATAGTTAGCATAAAGCATCAATCCATCATATTTTGATAGCGTGGCTTCATTCAGGTCATCTGGATTGGTGGTATAGGTTATATTTATGCCGTCTTTAAAAAAAGATTGCTGCACTATCTCGGCCAGTTTGTCGGACAAGTGATGCGTAGCCGTATGGCCTAAAAATAAAATCTCCAACCTATGCGGCGGATCGTTTTTAATAAATGTGCCTTTAAAATTAATTGCAGCCGCCAAACAAATTACAGCCAGGACTAAGTACTTCTTCATGAAAATTAGCTAAATAGGTTTATACGTAATTGATAAATTAGGTATAAAACAAATATGGTCATCAAATCCTTTTGTTTTTTGTCTAAATCCGACTGTATTTTATCATTATTTGCCTATTTTTACATTTTTTGATGCAAATAATAACTTATGAAAGCGGCCATACACAAGTCATCCATCCCCGAATCGCAGATATTTATGGTCAAATACCTGGAAGATCAGCATTTCGACCCGGTTTGGCACTCGCATTCTGAATATCAATTATTTGTACCACTGGAAGGAACCGGCACCCGGTTTGTCGGCGACAGTATCAAATCTTTTAATCCAAATGAGCTGGTACTAACCGGATCAAACCTGCCCCATTTATGGCGCAGTGACGAGGTCTACTTTGAAAAGAACAGTTCGTTAAAGATCCGCGGCATAGTAATTTACCTGCAGGAAAGTTTGCTTGGCGAGCACCTTATGGAAAAAGAAGAGATGGTGCAGTTAAGAAAACTTTTCAAAAGATCATCGCGCGGACTGGAGTTTTATGGTGAAACCAAATTGAAAGTAATTGCCATGATGAAGGAGTTACCCGAGTTAAACGGCCTTGCGGCGGTTATACAGTTATTAAAGATATTGAACCAGTTGGCCGCGACTAAAGAGTATCATTATATATCGCATAACGAATATGTTGATCCGTTTAGAAAAGATGAGACGGACCGCATGAGCAGCGTATATGAGTACATATTAAAAAACTACCGCAAAAAGATCCATCTAAATGAACTGGCCGAGCTGGTTTGTATGACACCGACTTCTTTTAGTCGCTACTTTACTACCGCTACCAACAAGGGGTTCTCTAAATTTATTACCGAGTTGCGTATCAAGCATGCCTGTAAACTATTGACCGAAACAGATCTAAGTGTTTCTGTTGTTTCTGACAGATCGGGGTTTAAAACCTTATCAAATTTTAATAAGCAGTTTAAAGATGTGATGCTAAAGCGCCCCATGGATTATAAGAGGGAGTTTTTGGGGTTATAGCTAATCACGCGTATTCCATTTTCCACAAGGTGATCGGCTTTTTTTGTTGTAGGTTTCTTAATTTAGCGATACGGCGATAGCGCCGGCTAAAAGATCACACTACTATATGATAAATAAACCCTACGTAGTTGTTGCTGTACTGCTAACAATACTATTTCATACCAATAAACTACAGGCTCAAGCTACAGACAAATTATGGATAAGGCCGGCGCATAGCAAGAGCGCGCCTGTTTGGGGCATAAAAAATGGTATTGTGTTTAGTATTTGGCCCTCGCCGATTGAAGGCACAAACGAAGAAAATACCGGCGGACCCAGAGGGCTGATAAGATTAGGCTATGAAAACAAGGGGACTGTATATCACATCAATTACCTGGCTGTAGAGCCCGTGGTAGATGGTAAGATGGAATTTAGCGAAATATCCCCATCGCAGCTAGATAACCGTTGGGGCAAATTGATGTGGGCCGGCAACAACGAAAACCAAACAGATTATTTCCCCGGAGCCAAAACCCGTGGAAATATATCACATCCCGATAGCAAACACCCGGAAGTAGAAGAGTTATCAGTTTATATATTTATGGAACGCTTTATTAACGGAGCGCATCCTTACTTGAAACTGTCAATCCGCAGCGACCGCCCCGAAGAATTGGGTATAGAAATTTTTAACCATAAAGAAAGCGCGCAGATGCAGCGTTGCGCCATTACGGCTACTATGGGCAATTATTCGCGATTGAGGAATTTATATTTAAAGGATAGGATTGTAAATTCAAAAAAGCTTTATAAAGGCTTTGATGGGATTGATTTTGTTGAAAAACAAAGTTACCCGGCACAGCAAATGTTACGGGATAATAATGGCGACTTGATAGCAATTGCCGAACCTGATGAAAATTTTGCCAGCTTAACTTCCTGGCCGAAGGCTTATCTGGATCGATCGAACTGGCGTTACAGACCCAATGTCAAATTTATCCAGTACTGGCGTAAAGAAAGTGCTAAGTATGATCCATCGCTTTCGATCCGCGTAAACGGCAGGGCTAAATACTGGAGCGGTGCCAGCAAAAACCCCAACGACTACATTAATATACCCGGCGGGCCTGCATTTGAAAACTTTGAGTTGCGTGAAAATTATTACCCTGGCGAGCAATTTTACTTTGGCATAACCACTAAAACGCCGCAGCAAATTGTAAGATCATTGGAGGATAAAAAGAAATAACACCAGCCGCTTGCGTTAATTAACTACAGCCGGTATAAAAATAAAAAAGCTGGAACCCTGGCCAAAAATACTTTCGAAGCCTATTCTGCCTCCTTGGCGCTCAATAAATTCTTTTGATAGTAGTAGGCCCAAACCAACACCTTTTTCGTTGTTGGTGCCAAAGGCAGGTTCGGTATTAATGGAAAATATTTTTTCCTGTTTTTGCCGGTCCATACCCTTGCCATTATCGCTAACGGTTACTTTACATTCGTGATTTACTAATTGGGCATTTATGTTGATGATACCACCAGGCGGGGTAAATTTAATAGCATTACTAATAAGGTTACGTACTACCAGTTGCAACATATCTGTATCTGCAACTACCGTTATTTGGGGTTCTATATGATAGTTTAAGGCGATGTCTTTTTTGTGAGCATGCATTTTACCCATTTCTAACGTGCTTTTTATTGCCGAAAGCAGATCTATCGTTAATAAATTGACGGTTGGGCCTTCCATTTGAGATTTAGACCAATGCAGCAGGTTTGATAGCATCTCCATGGTGTTATTGGTGGCGGTAAGCAAATCTTTTTCTAAAGCAGGGCGTTGCAGGCTATCCAGTTCATTGTCATTAAGCAATTCCAAGTAGGTTTTGTATGTCAATAAGAGGAGCTCGCATATCATGCGATATAATAGACATCAACTTGTTCTTTTCGGCATTGCTTTGTTCCAGCTCATTCTTTTGCGACAAAATTTGTTTGTTCCGGACCGCAATAGCTATCGCCTTTTCTTCGACCATTATTCGTTCTTTATCATAGCTCTTCCTGATATACTTAATGATGATATAAATTGTTATCACCGGTAAAGGGAATGCTGTGATCCGGTCTATAAACTCGCCCTTGCCCAGGTCAAAAGGATGTTTTACCAACATAGGATAGTAATACTCTACAACGTGAAGGATTAAGAAGGTTACTATATAGATACCTAACCACACGATATGCTGCCGGTAGGGCGAAATAGCAAATACCAGCAACAAGTAAGCAGGCCATATCAAATCGGTAGAGCCATTAATGCCTGAGTTAGCAAAGTAGTTGATCGAGAAAATAAGGATGCCTGTTAAACCAAACACCGTATTGCTATGCGCCTTACCATGATAGCGCGAATTATAGTATTGGTAAGCAAAAAAAGCGCTAATTAAAAAAGCTGATATGGCTCCTACATATAGCCCGGCAAAAAAATTATAAGGCACATAAACAACACCCAGGATAATTAAGCCGATGCTAATGGAATATCCTGCTTTCTAAAGAGAAAATGGGCCCGCTACCTATTAAACTAAACCATAAATCATTTATTTTTTTAATCATAGGATAGCCGGTAGCGGCAAATTTGAATTTAACCAGTAACAACTGGTTAAGTAATGATACAGATTATAAATTTAATTGTTTTTAAAGTTGATAAATAGTTAGGTAAAAAGAAAGGAAAATCATTTAATTAACTGTTCGGCCTCGGGTTGAACCTCTTTATCAATAAGGCTTAAACCACTATTGCCCTGCTCAAATCGCTTAATCATTGGCATATAGGCGATAACAAAAAATGTATTTAAACGTGCTATATTGCATTACCAATTATTAGCCTTAAAAGGCAACTCTTAACTATATATAGCGATGAAACGAATATTAACCCTATTTGCTGTTTTTGCTTTATTTGCTACGACAGTATCCGCACAAAAAAAATTAAGCCGCGATGAGCGGATGAAATGGTGGCGCGAAGCACGTTTCGGTATGTTTATACATTGGGGCGATTATGCGCAATGGGCCGGTTTGTACCATGGTGTGCCGGTTGCCCACGGCGGCGAGTGGATAATGAACCACGGAAAAATACCGGTAGCCGAATACCAGGCCGCAGCCAAAACCTTTAACCCGGTAAAATATGATGCCGATGCATGGGTACGTATAGCAAAGGATGCCGGGATGAAATACATTGTGATAACGGCTAAGCACCATGATGGCTTTGCCATGTTTAAATCAAACGCCAGTAAATGGAACATTGCCGATGCTACCCCTTATGGCAAAGATGTATTAACGCCATTGGCCGCCGCCTGCAAAAAATATGGCATTAAGCTAGGGTTTTATTATTCGCAGGCGCAAGACTGGAATAATCCGGGTGGCGCGGTTTCTCGCAAGGAAGCGAGTGGTGGCTGGCCTAATCCGGATTCGGCTAAAATAGATGCTTATACCAAAGCCAATAAAGGGCATTGGGACCCATACCAAACAACCGCGACAATGGGCGAATATATTGATCGTGTTGCTGTACCGCAGGTTAAAGAACTATTAACCAACTATGGCGATGTGGCTGTACTATGGTGGGACACCCCAACCGGAATGACGGACGAATACGCCGAAAAATTAAACGCTGTATTGGCGCTGCAGCCTAATATTATTACTAATGACCGTTTAAAACGGCCCAACTATCCGGGCGATACCCAAACACCCGAACAAAAAATACCAAGCCTGAGCGAATTAAATGGTAAAGATTGGGAAACCTGTATGACCATGAATGGTACCTGGGGATTTAAAAGTTATGATACGAAATGGAAAAGCCCCGAAACCCTGATCCATAACCTGGTTGATATTGCATCAAAAGGTGGTAATTATTTATTAAATGTTGGGCCCGATGCGTTGGGGCAATTCCCGCAGGGAAGTATTGATGACCTGAAGGCTGTTGGCACCTGGATGAAGTTAAACGGCGAAGCTATTTATGCCACTACTGCCAGCCCGTTAGCGCCACTGGCCTGGGGCCGCTGTACTAAAAAAGTTGAAGGCGATAAAACTATACTTTACTTGTCGGTATTTAATTGGCCGGCCAATGGTAAACTGGTTGTGCCGGGTTTAAAGAACGCGGTACTATCGGCAAAACTATTAGCTAATGGAGCCTCTTTAAAATCGCAACAAGGTAATGACGGGTTAGAGATCAATGTCCCTGCCAATGCGCCAGACCCTATCGCTTCGGTTATAAAAATTGAAGTAAAAGGTAATGTGACCAATTAGTGTCGGCAGTACAGGGAAAATTAAATCAGGATCTATAGATTAATTAAATTAAGCGTATGACCTTCAGGATATTAAAATTAACCGCTGGTATTTTACTAAGTATACTTGCAGTAAAGGCACAAAATACTGTTACGGCTCCGCCTGATTATTCGGCTTATATTTTAACGCCTAAAGCCGGGCCATCGCCACATATTAACGGCCCTAAAATATTTGGCGTAAGGCCGGGGCATCCCATTGTTTTTACTGTGCCTGCAACCGGTACCCGCCCATTAAAATTTTCGGCAACGGGCTTACCCGCCGGGGTTAAATTAGACGCGGCAACCGGGCAATTATCAGGTTCTGTAAACAAAGCAGGCATCTATAATTTGGTGTTGATAGCCAAAAATCCGGCAGGCAATGATAAGCGTAATTTTAAGCTGGTTGTAGGCGAAGAAATTGCTTTAACGCCACCTATGGGTTGGAATAGCTGGAATGTTTATGCTGGAGCTATAACCGAGGACCTGTTGCTGGCCAACGCGAAAGCAATGATGACATCGGGGTTAATTGATCATGGCTGGAGCTATATGAACATTGACGATGTTTGGCAGGGCGAACGCGGCGGCCCGTTTCACGCCATACAACCCAATCAGGTAACTTTTCCTGATATGCAAAAAGCAAGTGATCAAATTCATGGCATGGGTTTAAAAATGGGGATCTATTCTACCCCCTGGACCGAATCGTACGCACACCATGTGGGCGGCTCGTCAAATAATCCCGAAGGCACCTTTGTTAAGACCCCGGTAGTTGTGCCGCGTAATAAAAAGCTAATGCCTTATGCCATTGGCCAATATCAATTTGTTGATAATGATGTAAAGCAATGGGCCGCGTGGGACATAGATTACCTGAAATACGACTGGAACCCAATTGAAATGCCCGAAACCAAAAAGATGTTTGATGCTTTGCGCAACAGCGGGCGCGATATTGTTTACAGTTTATCAAACAGCACACCTTTTGCCAGTATTGGTGATCTGTCTACCGTATCTAACGCGTGGCGCACAGGCGGCGATATCCGGGATAGCTGGCCAAGTTTAAAAAGCAGGATCTTTACGCAGGATAAATGGGCGCCCTACGAAAAGCCCGGCCATTGGAACGACCCTGACATGATGATTGTGGGCTACTTAGGTTGGGGCAAGGACCTACACCCAACCAACCTTACACCCGATGAACAGTACACCCATATTAGTGCCTGGTGCTTAATGTCTGTACCGTTATTGTTGGGTTGTGATTTGACCAAACTGGATGAGTTTACATTGAGCTTATTAACCAACGATGAGGTTTTAGCTGTTAACCAGGATGCCGCCGGCAAACAGGCAACAGTTATATCCAAACAGGGCGACAATGGTGTAATGGCCAAAACTATGGAAGACGGCGCCATAGCCGCCGGGCTGTTTAACCTGGGCGATAACGGAAAACAGCAGGTTACATTAAACTGGGCCGACCTGCAACTAACCGGCAAATACATAGTACGCGACCTATGGCGACAAAAAGATCTAGGCACTTTCGATGGAGAATTTAAAGCAGACGTTAACCAGCATGGGGTGGTGATGGTGAGTTTGCGGAAGGTTAAATAAGCGCGTAAAGTCAAAAGTACGCCAAGCTGTTCCCGCTATACTCGCCTCAACTTGGGGGTGAAATAATTCTTATTTTAAAGCATCTCTATAGTTCCAATTCATGTGTGCACATAATCCATGTATATCAGGGAAAATGGTTCTATTGTTGTTTCCAAATATGGCAAGCTTTTTTAAAACGTCTAGTTTAATTTTTGAAGGAATTTTTAATCGTGTAATTGCAGTTTTTAGTTCTTTATTAGATTCTAATTGAACGAATTTTTTTGCTTTGTTGGAATATCTATGAGCGGTAAACCATCCCGATTGAGCCAAGATGCGTTCGCTATTAAGAACAGGACGTAAAATTTTTGTTTTATCATTTGTAAATGGAGATTTATCCTTGTCAATATCGACCATCATGGATTTATCGCCTTCTAAAATATAAACGTAAGAATCTTTATCTAATTTATGCTCATTTTGACATGCGAACCATAAAGCGACTAATGGATTGCTACTCCAATCTAACAAACGTGTTTTTAAGCCAAAATGTTGAGCATAAACTAATAAATCCCAATCGCTTTTTATTTCTCTATTAATTAATAAATAAGAACGTCGTCGAAATTCTGCTAACATATCCTTTTCTACTTCAGTAGTGTTTAGTCCGGAATTAGATCGAGCTATACTGGGTAATAAAGCATCGTTACCGGATTGTCCCCGAAATAATATTATGTCTATTCGTGTTAATTCTAACGACTCAACATAGTTTAAAAAACTGCTAAACGAAGTTATAGTTTTCCTTTTCATTATTCCATTAGTCTAAACCAATCTTTTACAGTTAACTCAAGTCTTACCACTTCATCTTCTGCTAACGGACAACAATGCGCAATAGGGCCTCTTAACTGATTTAAATTGGTCATAATTTTTTGAAAGGCTCTCTGTCCCCGTTTAAATAAATTGTCAAAGGCCTCCCAGTTTTTAATTGCTATTTGTGTCAATTCACCAAATGTTGTGTAATCAATTTTTTCTTCTGATCTAATAGTGAAGCCGGAGTCTTCTTCTCTTTGGATGTTTTTTTCTACATTTTTCTTAACTTCTTCTTCGATTTTTTCAACCCACCAACTTTCTCCATACTTCTCTTTCATTAAAAGCATAACCTGTCGCCTAATTGATTTTTCTAGGCAATAAAACACTTCATAATGTTCTGCCATTATTTTGGCTTCATTTCGAAATTCTGTTTCAAATTGCAAATAGAAATCTTTCTTTTAGTTTCGGTTTTGTCTACCCGTCCCAGATCTAAACCCAATTCAGTTTCTAATTTATCAAGTTTGTTTTCAACCAGTGAATTTGCTAAACAAAACAATTTAACTTTTGGAATTATAGTTTCATCAGTCATTTAATAAATTTTCTTTAAGTGATTTGAAGATTGCATTATAAATTGCAGGGTCATCGGTCTTAGGTAGAACCAAATTAATAGTATAGCTTAAACCAAGATTTAATTTCTTTATTGATTTGTTTGAATCATCATATGGTTTTTCGGATTTTGGCTTTTCGTCTTTATCAATAATAGCCTCTTTTTTTGATTCAAAATCCGCAAACTCTTTCGCAAAAGTATACGTCCCAACAATTGCCTTAACTGTACTGTTGTCATGCGGCGATCCCGTAATCTCTGAAATAACTTTTGTCAATTCCACTCTAGATAGATCTTGAGCATATTCGTTACGAACGTAAATTTCAGCATACCCTTTTTTTAGGGCTTCTGCCATAGCATGACCTCGATAATTCGGATTTCTAAAATCTTTATATAGTTGAGTAGGGGTCCCATCACTATTTAAGAAAGCGCATTTTTTAGCCCAAGAGATGAATGCTCGTTGATTGCCTCCAGGAAAACCTAGCTTTGTTCCTAGAAAATCTGCATTGAAAGACTCTGGAACTGTAGCTTCACAAATTTTATTTAAAATTTTTGGTAAAACACCGGGGGTCGAAATGTAAGGTAGGTTAGTTGACATATGTTATAATATTATGAATAAATATAACGACAATATTTAACTTATTGAAAACTAGATGTTTTATATGGGGTGCATGGGAGTAATTATTTTGATAAACTTCCCTTTCCGCCATTCCCTCTACCGTCCGACGTTTGCCAAATCTACTCCCAAAGTGTACTGTCTTACTGGCACACCAGCTCACCAATTTCACAAGAATAAACATCATAAGCAACTCAGTTTAAGCTATTTATAAATATACATTCTGAATGCACCCAACTATATCAGGGTGCATCAGATCTGCCATGTGTGCTGATACAGTACAGCGCTACACCTTTACTTACTATTCGGAAACGCTTCCAACAATGCCTTTGCCTCAGCGGCGGTTAGTTGCGAAACGCTGCCGTGCCGGGCATCTGGTGGTATAGCAATGTCTGTTTCTATGGTCCAGTGAAACAGGTCGGGCGATGAGGAGATCCCGTAATGGTCTGCCATTGGGAAATCATAATACAACAACCATCCGTTTTTGATCGGGTCCTTCATTACGCTTGGCCCCTCGGTTATTGTGGGGGCTATCTGGCCTTTGTTTAACGGGCCATTATATACGGTATAAGGCCCCTCAATATTTTTTGCAGTCGCCAGGCGGATGCCGCGGCGCTCGCCTGTGGCGGGGCTAAACTCCTCTTCTTTATGGAACAGGTAATAGGTATCGCCCTGTTTAATTAAAGTGCCGTCAATGCAGGAGTAGCCGGGTGCCAGCAAAACTTTTGCCGGGGTAAAGGTTTTCCAGTCGGTTGTTTTGCAGTACCAAAGGCGGCTATGTTTCCAGCCCGCATCCTCAAAGGTAGACGACCATAACAACGTGTACTCTTTGGTGACCTCGTCATAAAAATACTCGGGCGCCCATATATTGCGCACCATCGCGCCGGTATCGTCCTTTACATCCTTCATCAAATGTAAGGCCTGCTCAAACTTCCAATGGATCAAATCGGGCGAGGTGGCGTACAAACAGGCCGGGCCAAATTGTCTGCCCTCTCCTCTTCCGCCACCGCCTGTGGCTACCAATCGCCATAAACCATCAGGACCACGGTGAATAAATTGATCGCGCATACGCTGATCCCAGATAGGTTTATTATCATTTATGGGTGTCCAATGGCGGCCATCGCTTGATAGAGCTATGTGCAGTTGCGCAATCAGCATCGGGTCGGGCAGGGGCACCTCAACGGTTTCGCCTTTAGCATTGATCTCTATACGTGTAGGGTAACGCTGTCTAAAGTAGGTTAACATCCAGGTTTTGCCGGTGCCTATAGCTACTTTAGATTGCGCGCTGGCTGTTTGTAAAGAAGCAATCAGCAATACAAATACAGCAAGCTTTGATAAAATACTTTTCATGTTTTTGGCCGTTTTACGCAGCATCTAATTTATATTCTTTTCTTAATAAAACAGTCCAAGTTATAATTTAAACCAATAGGCCATATATCCCATCAGATAAATTAAAATTTCGTTTAACTTCGTTTTTCAACTAGGCTGTTTTTATATATCGGGCCAACCACTAAATTTATACCATGAAAAAACTGCTAGCATTTATATTCCTGTTAATAAATATCAGTTCACTTAGTGCACAGAATACCGGGGAGCGTCAGCCGCTTTCCATTGTGCCTTACCCTTTAAGTGTTAAAGCGTTTGCTCCAAAATTTATTGTATCCAGGCATACTATCATACGTGTTGACGCCAACAATGCCGACCTGCAAAAAATTGCCCAAACAATGGCCGGCGCACTTAAAGATCTTATAGGTTATTCAATTGCTATTAGCACAAATAAAGGCGGTAATGTGCCTAACAGCATTGTTTTAACGCTAAACCATACTGCCGACACACTTGGCGAGGAAGGGTATCGGCTATCTGTACATTCCGGTGGTATCATTATCAGGGCCAATAAGTCGCAGGGGATATTTTATGGGTTGCAAACTTTTAAACAGTTATTACCAGCGAAGGTGGGCAATGCATCAACCGTTGCCGTACCATTTACCGAGATAATTGATAAACCACGTTTTAAATGGCGCGGATCAATGTTGGACGTTGGCAGGTATTTTTATTCAGTTGATTTTATTAAGAAGTATTTGGATTATATGGCCATGTATAAGTTAAATACTTTTCACTGGCACCTAACGGAAGATCACGGCTGGCGCATCGAAATAAAAAAATATCCAAAGCTTACCCAGGTAGGTGCCTGGCGTGCCGGGACACAATACGACAGATCGCCTAACCAGGTTGATAATAACCCCCACGGCGGATATTATACACAAGACCAGGTGCGCGAGATAGTAGCTTATGCTCAGGATCGTTATATAACCGTAGTGCCAGAAATTGAAATGCCGGGGCATTCGTTAGCGGCACTGGTTGCCTATCCGGAGCTTTCATGTACAGGCGGCCCTTTTAAAATGCCGTTGCAGTGGGGCATTCAAAAAGATGTTTATTGCCCGGGGAATGAGCAAACCTTTAAATTTTTGGAGGATGTATTAACCGAGGTAGCAGCGCTATTCCCGAGCCCAATTATTCATATTGGCGGCGATGAATGCCCTAAGGATCGATGGAAAACCTGCCCTAAATGCCAGGCGAGAATTAAGGCCGAAGGCTTAAAAGATGAGCACGAGCTGCAAAGCTATTTTATTAAAAGAATTGAAAACTTTTTGCTGACAAAAAACAAGCGGATTATTGGTTGGGATGAAATTTTAGAAGGCGGCCTGGCACCAAACGCTACGGTAATGTCATGGCGCGGTATTGAGGGCGGGATTGCCGCGGCCAAACAACACCATGATGTAGTAATGACCCCCAGCAATTTTATGTATTTTGATTATTACCAGGGCGAACCGTACCATGAACCTATTGCTATAGGCGGCATGTTAACGCTGGAGAAAGTGTACGCGTACGAGCCTGTTCCCGCCGCGCTTTCGGCAGATGAAGCGGTGTATATTAAAGGTGTGCAAGCTAATGTATGGTCGGAGTTTATACACTCGGCCGAAAAGGTGGAATATATGCTATTTCCTCGTGTAGCCGCGATGGCTGAAGTAGCCTGGACACAGCCTCGCTTAAAAAACTGGGAAGGTTTTAAAGAACGAATGGAGGGCCAATATAAACGCTATGACGCGATGGGTATTAACTATTCAAAAAGCGCTTATAATGTTTGGCAAAATATCAAGATAGATGCTTTGAACAAGAAAGCCACCATCACCCTAACAACAAACAGCTCCAGGCCCGAAATACACTATACTACCGATGCGTCAGAACCAGCTTTAACATCGCCGGTTTATAAAACCCCTTTCGAAACAAGAACCCCGGCGATCATCAAATCGGCTACATTTAAAAATGGGAAGCAAATTAGTAAAGTAAGTGTATCAGCCGTTAATCCCGAAAATGATGCTTTTGAGACACATTGATTTCTGGCTGGGGGTTAATTCAAGTTCAGTAGGGTGCAAAATCAAATTGTGGCCATTTTGGCTAAAGCTCAATATTATTATTCCTTTAACTTAATCCCATGAGCCGTAGGCTCTACCTCTTTGTAGAAAAAAAACGAACAATATTTATTGCCTCATAGAGGCTACCCAGCCGATGGATTGGCAACAATTATTCCGTATTGCCCCGAAAATGGCGATAAAGGGTAGCCCGCTACGGGGCAATACATTTTCTTTTCATTAGCTACAAATAGGTAGACCCTATGGGTCAAAAAAACATGCTTAACAAAATGAGGTGGGTAAGAACAAATAAGAAACTAAGGGCTTTAGCCAAAAGCCTTTAGCGACAATTTGAATTGCATCCGGCCTTATGGCCTAAATCTATATCTCTTTAATATCCGATAGTTTAACCCAACCTTCATTACCATTGGCTAGCTTAAATTTTACCCAGCCATTATTGGCATCCAGTACGTTTACTTTGGTGCCTTCATGCAATACAAATAAGGTTGCCAGTTTATCGTTGGGACCGCTTTTTATATTTACCGTGCTGGTAAAAATAATGGCTTGTTTATGATTGTCAAAATAACGGGTTTGGTTAAAAGCAATTAAAATGGTTGCAACGCCCAGTACAAATAATAGTACAGCTGTGTAAAAGGATGCTTTTTTTAGGGAGACAGAAAACGCGAAAAAATACAATATCAGCGCAGCTGATGCCAGTAAAACAAATAATATACTGGCTATGCTCAGCGCATTTACAGAGAAACTTAAAATAAACCCGTTCCACCATTTAGAGATAAAAAATTCGGGAGCTTCGTCAACCTTATCCGTAATTTTTGAATTTGCTAAACGGATATTAAAGTTAATATCATCATCGCCCGGCGACAGCAGGTGCGCCTTTTCATAGTAAAGTATCGCGGGGGCTATGTTACCCAATTTATAATAGGCATTACCTAAATTATAATAAACCTCTGCCGATTGATAACCTTCGTTTACCAATTTTTGGTAACCTACAGCAGCTTCTTTATACTGGCCCTTTGCATAATAATTATTGGCCGAGTTGGTATTATCAGCAAAGCACAACACCGGCAATAGCAACATTGCAAAAAAGCATAACGTTATTTTAATTTGATCAGATCTCATTTTCAATAGCATTAATAATTCCTTTTGCTTTGTCAAAAACTTCCTGCGCAGAAATATGAGTTACCGGGGCATAGCGCGCCATTTCACATAGATCAAGCGTATCTAATAACTGACTAACCAAACCTTCGTTTAATGATTTGGCTTTTAACGCTGCCGCGATGGTTACTCTATCAAGATCGGCATAGTTAATGTTTAGCTTATCGCTTAAATAGCCATACATCCCCTTAAATACGGCTTCGTAAAAGCCAGCGGTGTTTTGCGCTTGTAATTCTTTTTGGGCGATGGCTAAATGTTTGGCTGCCACTTTACCTGCGCGGCGGCTTTTTACCATAACCAGGTCACTGTTATTTTTACGAACCTGGTTGCGATAAACCAATGCAGCTATGCATAAAACAGGCCCTAACAAAAGCAACAGATAGTAGGTAAACGAACCATAAAACAGCTCGCCGTCTTTGCTTAATTCGGCACCGCTGATTTTTATATAGCGGATATCTTTATTCTGGATATTGACATCCTGTTTGTCAGCATCGGTAAGGGCGGTAACGTTAGTTTCATTAAGTCCCTTATCAACTTTTATGGGGAACGACGGGGTAGTTAAGCTAACATACCTGCCCGTGTTTGGGTTAAAGTAAGAAAACTTAATTGGGTCGATGGTAAAATCGCCATGATGCCTTGGTATTAGTAAATAATTGTAAATCCGGCTTCCCGAAACCCCGCTTACCCTTTCGTTAACGGTATCCTGGATCTTGGGATCGTATTTTTCAAAGTCAGTAGGGAAAACGGTATTCAGGTTTTTTAGTAATTTGATATTGCCCGCGCCGGTAACCTTAACTTTATAGTTTAATGATTCGTTTGCTTTAAGCCTATTCTTATCAACCGTTGCCTCAATATTAAAATTACCTACTGCCCCGGCAAAGCTATCGGGCTTACCTGCGGCAGGCAAGGGTTTTACATGGACAGTAACCGGCAGGCTCCTGGCTTTGTAGTTAACTTCCTGCGCGTTACCACCCAAAAACTGGTCCATAAAATCCCTGGCCGACAATTGCACCCTTGCTAAAAAGGTCATCTCGAACGGGTCAATAGTGATACTACCTGAATGTTCCGGGAATAATATGATCTGTTTTATATCGGCTACATTATAGGTTGCACCTTTATAATTTTCGACCCTAAACTGGGCCGGCTGAGTAGGTTTGATCTCTTCGTTCCAGAACCCCGTCAAATCCGGGAGTTTATTAACCTGGCTTTGCAGAATATCTACCTTGGTATATATGCGATAAGTAACCGTGATCTGCTGCCCCTGGTACACATTGTCTTTATCAATAATGGCCCTTAAAAACAATGATTTAGACAGATCTTTAGTATTACCA
>DHIR01000011.1:0-5039 GCA_002403905.1 Mucilaginibacter sp. UBA4741 | reverse complement strand
AGACAGGATCTTTAGTATTACCATCTTCGCCCCGGCCCTGATTTCTTTGAGCAACAGGTTTGCCTTTTACAATGTTTAACTTTATTGGGTTTGAACTTAACTTACGCCCATTAACTATAACCGATGCCGGGCCAATAATAACCACCCCTTCCCTTATCGGCGCTAGAATATAACTGACAGACGAGTTGTTGGTGGCTTTACCATTAAAAAACTCCATACTGTTAGACACATTGGGGCCGCTTAACAATTGAAACATCCCCAGGTCGGGAGCAGTAAAATTGCCGCCATCGCCGCTTATAGAGAAAGTTAGCTCAAACTGTTCGCCGGTACCAATGGTGGTTTTGCTTACAGCCGCAGTAAACTTTGCATCCTGCGCAAAAAGCTGCCCTGCCCAAAACAGTATAAGAGTTAATATGTAATACCTGGCCTTCATTTATCCAATTACCAATCTTTTGAAATTTGTACTTTTTCGCCTTTCAACTTTTTATTTTTTAGTTTTTCCTGGGTCTGTTTTTCGTTATTATTTAAAGCATCAAGCATACGTTGCGCGTCCTCTTTTGATAGCTTATTAGGCTGAGGTTGCGGCTTCTCATCTTTTTTATTCTGATCCTTCGGCTTATTTTTATCCTGGTTCTGCTTGTTCTTATCCTGTTGATTCTTCTTGTTCGGATCTTGCTTGTTATCCTTATTGTCTTTATTATCCTTGTTTTGTTGCTGCTGTTTTTTCAGCTTTTCCTGTGCGTAGGCTAAGTTATAACGGGTTTCTTCGTCTTTAGGATTGTTAAGCAACGATTTTTTATACGCCTCGATGCTTTCTTCCAGTTTTTGGTTCTCCAATAAAGTATTGCCTAAATTATGATAGGCCCCTGCCGATACCATTTTATTGGGGGTAGATTCGGCTATTTTATTAAACTGCTCGCTGGCTTTATCAAACTGTTTTTGTTTGTACAGCGCATCGCCTAAATTAAAGTTGCCCTCCAGATTTTGATTCTTCTTGTCTACAGCTTTGCGATAGCTAGCCTCGGCTTCTTTATATTTTTGCTGTTTATAAAGGTCATTGCCCTTTTTTACAAAACTCTTTTCTTGTTGCGCAAACAGTGTAAAGCCCTGCAACAAAACTACCAGGATTATAACTAAATGCTTCATGTGTTTTTTACTTCAAATAATTTCAACCTGCCTAACCGTAAACTTTTTCGATTAGTAATAAAGAACTCAACAACCAAACACATTAATGCAAACCCTATAAAGAATTGAAACCTATCTTCGAAATCTTTAAAGCTTTTGGCATCATAGGTTTTGCGTTGTATCTTATCAATCTCACTCCTAATTATACCTAAACCACTGTTAGAGTTGGTGGCCCTTACATAAGCCCCATTACCGGCAGCGGCAATTTCTTTACACATATCCTCATTAAGCTTACTAATAACGGTATGCCCGGCGCTATCGGTATGGAAACCCACTTGTTTGTTGCCCTGGTAAACCGGTATCGGCGCGCCCTCTACCGAGCCTATACCAATTACATGTACAGTTACATCCTTATCAACCGCGTTTTTTGCTGCCGCGACGGCATCATCCTCATGATTTTCGCCATCGGTTATAATGATCATGGCTTTACCCGTGCCATCCTTAAAATCAAAAGATTGCATACCCATATCAATAGCGGCACCAATGGCCGTACCCTGTGTAGGCACCATGTTGGTGTTGATGGTATTTAAGAACAGCTTAGCTGCCGAGTAGTCGGTAGTTACCGGTAATTGTACATACGCCTGCCCGGCAAAAACAACAATGCCTATACGGTCATCATGCAAATTATCTATTAATTGCGAAATGGCGCGCTTGGCGTTTTCTAAACGGTTAGGGGCCATATCGCCTGATAGCATACTGTTTGAAACATCCAGCAAGATCATCAAATCGGCACCCTTGTGTTTTTCCTCAACCATTTTTGATCCTATCTGTGGATCGGCTATGCCTAAAATTAAAAAGGCAAAGGCTACTACAAACAAAACAAATTTTAGGCGTGGTGTAGTAAACGAAACATCGGGCACCATCTTGTCTACAACACTTCTGTCGCCCAATGATTTAATGGCTTTGTATTTCCATCGCTCTACCCAAATAAAAAGCAACACGAAAGCCGGGATAGCAGCCAATCCCCATAAATATTCTATATGTGCAAAACGTAACATACTAGGTTAAAGCTCCTTTTAACAATGTGTTTTTAAATCCAAACTCTAAGGCCACAAACAATAACGCCAATAAGGCGAACGGTAAAAACAGCTCGGTTTTTTTATTGTACTGGGTTACATCAATTTTTGCCTTCTCCATCTTGTCAATCTGCTCATAAATACTTTTCAGCCGGTCGTTATCAGTGGCCCTAAAGTATTTACCGCCGGTTGTTTCGGCAATTTTGGTGAGGGTAGGCTCGTCAACATCAACCGCTATGCGCTGGTATTGAATGCCCGTTGGTGTTTGTACCGGATAAGGTGCATAACCGTGCGTACCAATACCTACGGTATATACCCGTATGTTAAATTGTTTGGCAATTTCGGCTGCGGTAATGGGTGGAATAGAACCTGTATTGTTTGATCCATCTGTCAATAAAATAATTACCTTGCTTTTGGCCTCGCTATCTTTTAAACGGTTTACGGCGGTAGCTAAACCCATACCTATGGCGGTACCGTCATCTATCATCCCGTTTTTAATGTCTTTAAACAAGTTTATTAATACCGAATGGTCGATAGTTAACGGGCATTGCGTAAAGCTTTCGCCGCTGAATATTACCAGACCGATACGGTCATCGGGACGGTTCTTAATGAAATCTATGGCGATGTTTTTGCCAGCTTCTAACCGGTTAGGCTGAAAATCTTCGGCCAGCATACTGCCCGAAATATCCGACGCGATAACAATATCAATGCCCTCGGTAGTGCTGTTTTGCCAGCTTAATGAGGTTTGCGGGCGGGCAAGTGCTGCAACCAAAAGTATTACCGCTAACGACCGCAGCACGATACCCAAGTGACGCAGCTTGTTGGCCACACTGCTTTTAGGTACAGTAAACCCTTTTATGGCCGATACATTTAAATGCCCGTATAGCTTTTGCCCGCGCCATATATACCAGCCAATCATAGCCGGTACGATGATCAATAACCAAAAGAAACCGGGTTGCACAAACTCAATACTTTTAAACAGATCCATCGGTACTGCCTCCGTCAGTTATAGGTTTTGGCGTGTCTATCACTTGTGTTTTTAGCACAAACTCAATGGCATCATCCATACTTCGTTCGTTATCAGCAGGGGTTGGTTTTTCTTTAGCGAACTTTACAAGATCGGCCATTACTAACAATCGCTGCAGTATGTTACGATACTCGTCAGTTATATCCTGTTGTTTTAACGCCCATAATATTTCATCAGTGGTTGTTTCCTGGGCCATTATGTGATATCTTTTCTCCAGGTATTCGCGAATGATATCTGTTAACTCGCTATGATATTGTTTAACCTCATCTTGCTGCCACAATTTTTTACCGCGTAATTCTTGCAATTTATTTATGGCGATGGTATGTATAGGTACACTTGGCTTTGTTATTTGGATTATAGGTTGGCCTTTAGGGCGTTTCCATAGATAATAGATCAAACCTATAATTAACCCTATAACTACAAATCCTAACAATACCAATATCCAATTATCCCTTAACCAATCAAAAAAACCATAGGTTACTATCAGCGGTTGTTTAATATCATAAATAGATTTAGTGGTATCAACCTTTACGGTTTGTACTTGTAATGACAGCTCGTTAGTTTTAATAACCCCGCTTGTCGATCCAAACTCAAAAGGCGGCATGGTATAAGCCCCTGCATCAAAACTGGTTATGGTATAACTTTGGGTAATGGTTACTTTGGTTCTGTCATTCTGGTCAAACACGGTATCGGCTTTATTAGCGCTAACTACTAGTACCTTACCTGTAATAGTATCGGTGAGTTTAGGGAAGTTAACCTGCTGGTTAACCCCTTTATGCACCACCAGGAAGAGCTTGGTTTGATCGCCTATTTTTATGGTATAGTCTTGTAGTTTGGCTTCTACCTGTATGCTTTGCGCGTTTGCGCTTAACGAGGCACAGGCACTCAGCATTAATAAAAGTATATAATTAAAAAACTGTCTTTTCATCTTACCTTTTTCGCTCGCGTTTTTTAAATAGGGTCATTAATGGCTTTACATAGGTTTCGTGTGTGCCAATAGAAGTTGCATCCACGCCCGACCTGCTAAAAACATCTTTTAATTGGGCGGTACGCCTTAAAGCATCGGCCTTAAAAGCGGTACGCACATTTTTATCGCCGGTATTTACCCAGGCTAGCAGGCCCGTCTCTTCATCCTTAACAGGGATCAGTCCTAAATCCGGAAACTCTTCCTCATGCTTGTCATATAACCGTAGTGCGATCACATCATGTTTTTTATTAGCTATTTTAAGTTCGGTCTCAAACGCCGGGCTCATAAAATCTGACAGAATAAAAGCGGTACACTTTTTCTTGATCACCGATGTAAAGTATTTTAGAGCAACACCCAGATCTGTACCCGTATTCTCCGGTTTAAAATCTATCAGCTCCCGGATTATCATCAGGATATGGCCGCGACCCTTTTTAGGCGGAATAAACTTTTCTATCTTATCGCTAAAAAATATCACCCCCACTTTATCATTATTCTGTATGGCCGAAAATGCCAGCACCGCGCAAAGCTCGGTAGCCAGGTCCTGCTTTTGCTGGTTAATAGTACCAAAGTTTTCAGACCCACTCACATCCATCAACAACATTACGGTTAGCTCGCGCTCTTCATCAAAAACCTTTACGTAAGGGTGGTTAAAGCGGGCGGTAACGTTCCAGTCGATAGTCCTTATCTCATCGCCTATCTGGTATTCGCGCACCTCTCTAAAAGCCATACCGCGTCCCTTAAAGGCAGAGTGGTATTCGCCCGAAAACAGGTGATTGCTCAACCCGCGGGTTTTGATCTCAATCTTCCGTACTTTTTTTAGCAGTTCTTTGGTATCCTTTGCCAT
>DHIR01000026.1 GCA_002403905.1 Mucilaginibacter sp. UBA4741 | reverse complement strand
GGTGTTGGTAAAACCGCTATTGCTGAAGGTATTGCCTTTAGAATTATAAAAGGTGATGTGCCCGAAAGCCTGAAATCAAAAACTGTTTACTCGTTAGATATGGGTGCCCTTATTGCCGGTGCCAAATACAAAGGCGAATTTGAAGAGCGCCTAAAAGCCGTAATTAAAGAAGTTACCCAAGCTGATGGCGAGATCGTTCTATTTATTGATGAGATACATACACTGGTAGGTGCAGGCGGTGGTGAGGGTGCTATGGACGCAGCCAACATATTAAAACCGGCCCTGGCACGTGGTGAACTAAGAGCCATTGGCGCGACAACTTTAAACGAATACCAAAAATATATAGAGAAGGATAAAGCCCTGGAACGGCGCTTCCAGATGGTATTGGTTGATGAACCTGATACTGCCGATGCAATATCCATATTACGTGGATTGAAGGAACGCTATGAGGCTCACCATAAAGTACGTATTAAAGATGAGGCGATTATTGCCGCTGTCGAAATGTCGCAACGCTATATATCTGATCGTTTTTTGCCGGATAAGGCTATTGACCTGATGGACGAAGCCGCTTCTAAATTACGTTTAGAAATGGATTCGGTACCCGAAGTGGTTGATGAGTTGGACCGCCGTATTATGCAATTAGAGATTGAGCGCGAAGCCATCAAACGTGAAAAGGATGATAAACGTGTAAAAGAGCTAGGCGAGGAAATTGCCAACTTATCTGCCGAACGAGATTCGTTACGTGCTAAATGGCAAGGGGAGAAGGATGTGGTTGACGGCATCAACTTAAAAGTTGAACAGATAGAAAACTATAAACAGGAAGCCGACCAAGCTGAACGCGTCGGTGATTACGGCAAAGTAGCCGAGCTACGCTATGGCCGCATCCGCGAAGCGCAGGAAGAAGTTGAGAAACTAAAAGAAGCATTACTGACTAACCAGTCGGATAGCCGGATGCTGAAAGAGGAAGTAACAGCTGATGATATTGCCGGTGTGGTTTCCCGCTGGACAGGTATCCCGGTTTCTAAGATGATACAAAGCGAGCGCGAAAAGCTATTGAGCTTAGAGGATGAGTTGCATAAACGTGTTGCCGGTCAGCATGAAGCTATTGAAGCCATAAGCGATGCCATACGCCGCAGCCGTGCAGGTTTGCAGGACAAACGTAAGCCAATTGGTTCGTTCATTTTCTTAGGTACTACAGGTGTTGGTAAAACAGAATTAGCCAAAGCCTTAGCCGAGTACCTGTTTAATGATGAACACGCTATGGTACGCATTGATATGAGCGAATACCAGGAACGCCATGCCGTATCAAGGCTGATAGGTGCGCCCCCGGGATATGTGGGTTATGATGAAGGCGGACAGTTAACAGAAGCCGTGCGCAGGAAACCATATAGCGTTATCCTGTTAGATGAGATAGAAAAAGCGCATCCTGATGTGTTTAACATATTGCTACAGGTGTTGGATGATGGCCGTTTAACTGATAATAAAGGCCGTTTGGTAAATTTTAAAAACACCATCATCATCATGACATCAAACATTGGCTCGAACATAATCCAGGAAAACTTCCAGGACTTTGAGGATAGTGATAAGGATGAAGTGATTGCTAAAACTAAAAGCCAGTTGTTTGATATATTGAGGCAAACCATTCGCCCTGAGTTTTTAAACCGTATCGACGAGATCATTATGTTTACTCCGCTTAGCCGCGATGAGATAGGGGATATTGTAAAGCTGCAGTTTAGAGGAGTACAACAAACGTTGGCAGAAATGGGTGTAGTTATCGAAGCATCAGACGAAGCGCTGGATTGGCTGGCCCAATTAGGCTACGATCCGCAATTTGGAGCAAGGCCGTTGAAGCGTGTAATTCAGAAAAGGATATTGAATGAATTATCTAAACAGATATTAGCCGGCAAGATCGACAAGGACAGCAAGATCAAGCTGGATATGTTTGATAACCAATTTGTGTTTTTGAATACGAGTGATATTGTTGCCGAGAAAAAATAATTAACTCAATATATATTATGAGAGAGCTGCCCGTTTTAGGTGGCTCTTTTTGTTTTAGGAGCTTGCGCTCGTTGCAAACGAGCGCAAGTTGTTATTTTTTGTTTTTTATTATCTCTTCTGCAAAATCACCCGTCCTTGCAAATTCATAATCTTTTGATTGTGCCCAAACAATAAAACTCTTTATCCTTTTCACAAAATCATCGCCCGAATTTTTAGACACATAGTTTGGGAAACCAAACCGTTCCGGCTGTTTCAAATCAGTAAACTCCCAGGGGTGAAAGTATAGGTTTAAATAACCATCCTTACTGTGAGCTGCTGTAGCCATCCATTTGATGATGGATAGTGATATATTATGAAATGTCAACCAAAATAATGGGAACCTAACCAATGGTGATACCGATGCCGGTATCTGCAATACACCATGATCAAAAAACCAGGCACGCGGTTTTTTTAGATGGTTATAACGGCCCGGTATAAATGTCGGGTTAAGGGATGAGTTATAAGCATAGCCTGCTTTCTGTATCTCCTGCTCATCAACCGGCATCATCCGCGCCATGCGGAAACCGGTTACCGGGGTGCCTGATATTTCTTCCAGTTTAGCTTTCGACTGCGCCAAATGCTCCACCTTAAAATCATAATGATAATATCCGTGCGAGGCTATCTCATGGCCATCGCTAACCATTTTCTTTATGATATCCGGTTTGTTAACGGCGTAATTAGCGGTGCAGAAAAATGTGGCTTTTATTCCGGTTGTTTTTAATAAGTTCAATATTAAAAGCGTGCCGGTAGTTGATATAGCTAATTGCTCGTCGAAGGATATGGTTTTGCCATATTCCATGGGCATATCAAACTCCTCAACATCAAACCCCAGCAGAATCATTTTTACCTTTTAACAAATTGGTTGAACGGATGATATAATTAGGGCGATGTTTGGTTTGCAGGAATATCTTACCTAAATAAGAGCCTATAATACCCAATACCAGCAGCTGTAAGCCACCAAAGAAAGCTACGGTAGCAATTAATGATGCCCAGCCCGAAAGCGCGTCATAGCCATAAAAATAGCTTATAAATATGTATGGGATATATAGTAAGGCTGATACAGAGAAGAATAATCCCAATCCTGTAGCTATATACAACGGCCTTACACTAAACGCCATTATACTGCCTACAGCCAGTTTAACAAGCTTAAAGAAAGAGTAACTGGCCTCGCCGGTATGGCGGGCGGCAGGGGCGTAGGGGATACCAATTTGTAAAAAACCAACCCACTTAACCATACCACGGAAAAATATCTCGTATTCGTCTATTTGCTTTAGTTCTTTAACTACTTTTTCATCAAGCAGTCTAAAGTCGGATATGCCGTTCTCTAATGTAATATCTGATATCGCGTTAATGAATTTATAGAATAATCTTGATGCAAATTTCTGAAAACCACTAACGTGCGGGTTGGCATCCTCGCGGTAAGTGTATATAATATCATAGCCATCTTCCCAATACTTTAGCATTTGCGGCAATAGGTTAGGGGGGTGCTGCAGATCCGCATCCATGGTTATAATGGCATCGCCTTTGGCTAGGTCAATACCGGCTTTAATGGCGTAATCTTTACCGAAGTTTTTTGATAACTCTATGTAGAAAACGTTGGGATGCAGAGCGGCTTGCTGCTTTATTTCGTTTAGCGTGTTGTCCGTGCTGCCATCGTTTACAAATATGTATTCGTAATCATAAGCAGTTTCGGCTAACGATTTATTCAGCTCAGCAATAAGGTGGCTGATATTCTTCTCCTCGTTATAAGCCGGGATTATAATTGATAGTTTCTTTTTCATGCCGCTACTGCAATTATATCCTTATTTGTGAATTTTCTGAACAATGTTTCGTAAATAATTTTGAGCCATATTAAGAAGCAAGGTAAGGCTTTTAAAGCATAAGGGTCAACATAATGGTCTTTCAAATATCTCGGGAAAAGGTCAGATGGTGAAAGGCTGGTTAGTATAAACGCGAAAATCAATAACACCATATCAAGTTTAGATACCGGCCTTTCGCTATTTATAAACCATAGCGCCACGCCCACAAAAGCAATGATATATGTAGGCGACTCTGAACCAGTGCTAAATATCACCGGGAAAATTAAGGTGGACGCTACAATTAACAACTGGTAATTTAAATTGCTGAATAGCTTGATCCTTAAATAAGATAACCCGAAAAGCACTATACCTGGTAATAACACCACCAGGTTTGATAAATGCGGGAGAGCGATCTTCCTGACCATACCCATAACAGATACATCCTCGCGGGTTGATGCTATGTTGAATTTGTTTTTGCTTAGCAGGTCGGCATACCAATCATGATAGGTTTGGATAATAAATGCCGGCGATGAGATCAGCATCGGTAAAACAAATAACACTGCCGACCAAAATATAAAAGAACCTATTAGCTTCGATTTATTGTTGGAGAAGAAGAAGAAAGCCAAACCAACAATACCATACAGTTTTATAAAAGTGCCTAAGGCTATCATCAGCGCGGCCCAAAAGTCCTTCTCGTTCTTAATAAATATAAAGCTGAATAATATCAGCGCCGCAATCAACGGGTTGATCTGCACGTTGGCTGCCGATGTCATTAGCTCGTGCGCGCAAAGCAATACAATAAGCAAGTAATGATTTTGTTTTATAGGTAGTTTTTGTATAGCGAATAGTAGCAGCCATGCCGTAAACATCACCCATAATACCACACCCAAAGCATCGGGCATTAATGCAAACGGGGCTATGATGTAGGCAAATATCGGCCCGTAATGATTCAGATCAAAATAATGCGCCGGATCATGGATATATAAATTTTGCTGATTTATAACATGATAGAAGTTGTACTTATACACAAAGTAATTGTTGTGTATATGGCTATGGCCCAAAACAACGCTTTTACCAACCGCAAACAAACTTAAACCAAACCATATAGTAATTACAAAAGGTTTACTTGTGAAAAATTTAGCAAGTTTATGCATTAAATGGGTGTATTTGGGTGCGCCAAAAATAGGTAAAAAAACCAAAAGATTAACTTACCCTAACCATGTTGTCATTTCGAACGAAGAGAGAAATCTTATACATCACGCATGTAGCCAACTTATAAACCGTATAAGATTTCTCTCTTCGTTCG
>DHIR01000070.1 GCA_002403905.1 Mucilaginibacter sp. UBA4741 | reverse complement strand
TGCGAAGGCATGATCCGCCTGCGTGATATCTCTGATGATTTTTATACTTTAGACGAGAAAAATTATGCCATCATCGGCCAGCGTAAAAAGAAGGTTTACCAGTTGGGCGATGAGGTTCAGATACGTGTGAAAAACGTTGACCTGGCCAAAAAGCAGATCGATTTTTCTTTAGTACAGGACAATTAACTTGTTCGTGCAACCTACAACCATGAGAGAACTTAAAGACTTGCAGTTATTAATTGATGAAGCGGTTACCCAAATCGACTACCCGGCCTATCCTTCCGAATTATATGAGCCGATAAAATATATCCTGCAAATGGGCGGCAAACGTATGCGCCCGGCGCTGCTTTTAATGGCCTGCGACCTGTTTGGCGGCGATGTGCAGAAAGCCCTTGCCCCTGCCCTGGCTATAGAGGTGTTTCACAACTTTACCCTGATGCATGACGACATTATGGACAATGCCCCCCTGCGCCGCGGAAAAACTACCGTACATGAACTTTGGGACAAGAACGCGGCCATCCTATCGGGCGATGTAATGCTGATAGAAGGTTACAAGTTAATGATGCAGGTTGAGGACCGTTTACTGCGTGTGATATTAGACATATTTAATAAAACCGCTGTAGGTGTTTGCGAAGGTCAACAGCTGGATATGGATTTCGAGGTGCGTAATGATGTAAAGATAGATGAGTATATTTACATGATACGTCTTAAAACCGCTGTAGTATTGGGCGGGGCATTAAAAATAGGTTCTATTTTAGGCGGGGCCGATATGAAAGATGCTGAGCTAATTTCAGAGTTTGGCGAGAACCTGGGCCTGGCCTTTCAATTACAGGATGATATACTTGATATTTATGGCTCGCCCGAGAAATTTGGCAAACAAGTGGGCGGCGATATTATCTCTAACAAAAAAACTTATTTGCTAATAAAAGCGTTGGAGTTGGCTGATGCCGGTCAAACTGCTGAGCTAAACAATTGGATAGCCCTAAAGCAATTTGATAACCAGGAAAAAGTAACCGCGATAACCGCCATATACAATACCCTGCAAGTAAGGCAATATGCCGAAACTACTATGCATGCCTATGCTGATAAGGCATTTGAAGCATTAGAAAAAATAAATCTACCCGAAGAAAACAAACAATATCTGCGCGATTTTGCCGATGGATTGATGGTGAGGGAATATTAGTTACCTTTAGATATGAAAAACCTATTCACCTTTATCATTTTTGCTGTATGCAGCTATAATACGCCTGGATTTGCCCAAGCAAAGTCTCAAGACCTTGTTATTACAGAACCGTCTCAACCCTCTGTTTTCAAACACCCTATTTATATAGAACCTGTTTCTGTTTATAAACGAGTAGATACCTACCCTGTTTACACCGGTGGCTTTGGTGCGCTTCAAGACTTTTTAAGAAATAATTTAAAGGCAGACGGAGAAACCGGACGCGTGATTGCCACTTTTGTAATTGAGAAAGACGGCAGCGTAAGTAATATTGAAGTCGTACGTAGCTTTTCAGATAAAGCCAAGGCAGAGGCATTAAGAGTTATAAAATTGATGCCCAAATGGAAGCCTGGTATTGATAAAGGTAAAATTGTGAGGGTGCAATTTACAATACCAATTTCTTTCCCAACGCTATAGATACCGATCCTGTTGTTATTTAGATTAATTAATGTAGTATATTTATATCTACTTAATAAGTCGGTTTATGAAAAAGGCGCTATTGATCCTTATCGTTATTTCATTTACGCTTAAAATACAAGCGCAAACCATATCCTATCAAAACTGGCCCATTCTTGAACATGCCGATACCATGCCCGAATACAAAGGCGGCAGGGATAATTTCTACTATAAATTAAGTAAAATTCATTACACATTTTTAGACAGGATGTACGGCTGCCAGGGCCGGGTAACGTTAATGATGGTGGTAGAGCCTGATGGTAGTTTAAGTAATTTAAAAGTAGTTAACGGCTTTTCCGCAAAACAGGATCTGGAAATACTGCGCGTTGTACGTCGTTTAAATAAGTGGAAACCCGGCATGGCAAATGGTAAACCTGTACGGGTGTTGTGTAGTACTCCAATAAACTTCAAAATAGTTGAACCATCATAGTATCAGTTTTTTTACAGCGGTTGTAATCTATTATCCTAAAAAGATTTAGCATATTTAGTGAACCAATACTAAACTGATTTTATGAACCCCAAAAAGCTATCCCCTGCTACTTCGGCTGTTGGTAAAAACCAACGTCGTACTTTCATTAAAAACAGTGCAACACTTGCTGCTTTGGTAGCAGCCGGCCCACTGGTTAATATGTCATCCTTATTGGCTGCTGATAAACCGGCTAAGGATATGATCAACGGCTTACAGGTTGGTATGGCATCATTTGCTGATGAAGGCGTTGATACTGTTCTTGACGTTTTACAAAAACGCGGTGCCATTAACACCATCTTTTTAAACACGTTTAGCTATGGCGATGGCTTAACAGGCAGGCAGGTAGCCGGCCAGCCATTCCCCGACCATGGCCCGCAGGAAACTGATAAAAACTATCATGGCGGTAACTATGCCATACCGCATGCTCAATATTATAAAAACACCATATTAAAAGATACCCGATCACCCGAATACGGTAACCGCGACCTGGTTGCCGAAGTACTAAAAGGCGCTAAAAAACGCGGCATGAAGGTATTTGCTACCATTGAAGACCAATGGCGCGATGATGTACCCGGAATTGACGAGTGCCGTGAGGTTGATCTGGTGGGACGCAAAACAAAAACCACCTGCTTGTTTAATCCTAACGTTCGCGCGTTTTGGACAGCTTTGGCTACTGACACTTGTGCAAGTTATGATTTTGACGGATTGGTTTTCTTTAATGAACGTAGCGGCCCGTTATTGAATGCGCTTGGTGCAAGTCACCTGGTTGGCTCGATAGATCCGTCAAAATCTACCTGCTTTTGCCAATACCATCAACAGGAAGCTAAAAAATACAATATCAATTTTGAACGTGCTAAAGAAGGCTATCATAAACTGGATGCATTTGCAAAAGCAGCGTTAAATAATCAACGCCCCAGTGATGGGTATTATGTAGAATTTCAACGGATCATGCTCGAATACCCTGAGATAGTAGCATGGGATCAGTTATTTGACCGCGGCAAGCATGAGATAGTTGACAATGTTTATGCAGCAATAAAGGCACTCGGCAAAAAACAATTAGTTGGCTTGCATATTGAGCATGTAAATTCGTTTAACCCTTTCTTCCGTGCTACACGTGATTATGAGAACCTGGCCAGCCGGGTAGATTTTTTAAAAGTGGTGGCATACAATAATTGCGGCGGCGAACGCTATCAACACTTTATTAAAAACGTAGGTTCTACCATATTTAAAGATATACCGCACGAAGAATTAATGCGCTTTAACAGCCGGTTATTAGGTTATAGCGAAAATGAGGCATCCTATGATAATTTGCCTATGGCGGGTTTATCCCCTGATTACGTGTATCGGGAAACACAACGGGCCATTGCGGGTGTAAAAGGTAAGTGCGCCATACTTCCCGGTATTGATATCGGCATCCCAACAGGTAAAAATAGCCGCAAGCAAAGCCCTGATGATGTTTATAAAGCAACCTTAGCGGCTTATAAAGCCGGCGCGAATGGTGTTATTATATCGCGCAAGTACTCTGAAATGAAATTGGAACTAATTGATGCTGTAGGCCGCGCGATCCGCGAGGCTATCAAAGGCTAATATATAAAGACATATATGAACGAAGAACAAAAAGACGGTATATCACGCCGTAAGTTTATGCAGGCCGGCGGTATGATAGCCGCTACAGCTATTGTCCCGGCAGGATTAAAAGCAGCAGCCGATAAACCCATTGAAGGATTGCCACCTATTGAAGAAGATTATCTTCAATACATAGACCCTACAATAGGTAATATAGCCCCGCTGTTAAACACAAATCGCCCGGTGGTACATTTACCTAACCAAATGGTTAGGACGCATCCAAGGCGGCAGGATTATTTAGATGACCAGGTTAGTGGTTTTCCACTTCTTTCTTTAAATGTCATCACGCCACAAGTTATCTTCTCTGTAAGGCCGGCAAAAGGCTCATTAACAGATGCTGACTGGTACGAGCGCATAACCTATGATCACGACATGGAAATAACCCGCCCATGGTATTATGCAACTACTTTGATTGATAAAGACATAAGGGTTGAACATACGGTGGGCAAAAGAGGCGGTATATATCGCTTTAAATTTCCTAAAGGAGTTAAAAAGCATGTGTTGCTTACCCATTGCTATGATAACGGTTTATATAACATAGCTGCTGATAACTCGATCACCGGCACCGAATTTGTAATTGACAGCATCCATGCCCAAAGAGGCAAGGCTTATATGTATGGTAATTTTTCGGGAAAGCCGATAAGTGCAAAATCAACAGGTGATAAAGACTGGGGCAAGTACACTGTACAAGGCGCTTTAGCTACTCCTAAAATGATGAATGGCGAAAAGGTCGCCATGACCTATGGCGAAAGCGACCCGGATACCGTAGAGTTCAGGTTTGCTGTTTCGTTTATAAGCGAGGAACAAGCAAAGAAAAACTATGATGAAGAGTTCGCGCATATTACTTTCGATCAATTGGCTGAACAAGGCAAAGCTATTTGGAAGAAAGCTATCGGCCAGATAAAAGTGGAAGGCGGAACTGTATCGCAAAAACGTACATTTTATACCGCGTTGTACCGCAGTTATGTGCGTATGATAAATATCACCGAGGGCGGTAAATACTATAGCGGTTATGATCAAAAAGTACATGACGACAAACGTAATATGTATACTGATGATTATAGCTGGGGCGATTACATAGCGCAGCACCCATTGCGTTGCATATTGAACCCTGCGCAAGAAGGCGATATGCTGCAATCATACGTAAACATGTATGAGCAAAGCGGCTGGATGCCAGAGTATCCAAAAGTATTTGGTGATAGGCCGGGGATGTTTGGCTTTTATTCGGCTGTTATGTTTTTGGATGCGTACCGTAAGGGCATTAAGAACTTTGATACTAAAAAAGCGCTGGAGGGCATGTTGAAAAATGCAGAACAGGCAACCATGCTGGCCTCCACCAACGGCCCCAAGGGCGCGCTGGAAGACTTTTATTACACAAAGGGCTATTACCCTGCCCTGCATTTAGGCGAAGCCGAAAGTGACCCGGTTGCAAAGGCACATCGAAGCGCGCGCTCTGCTGTAGCCGTTACCTTAGCCGGTAGCTATAACGACTGGGCTGTAAGCGAACTGGCAAAAGAGCTAGGCAATAACGCTGTACATCTAAAATTTGCACCTAGAGCCAAGAATTATAAAAACTTATGGAGTAAGGACAAGATGTTGTTCATGCCTAAGGATGACAAAGGTGAGTGGGTTGATATTGACCCCAAAACACAAGGACAATCTTACTATAACGAAAACAACGGCTACACCTATAAATGGGGTGTAACGCATGATATTGAGGGACTAATCGACCTAATGGGCGGAAAGGATGTATTTGAAAAAGAGTTGGATCAATACTTCAGAGAGGGATTGGGCAGCAGCCGTGCGGCATTTTACTCTAAGTTCCCGGATATGACGGGGTTGATCGGGCAGTTCTCTATGGGTAACCAATGTTCATTTCAGATACCATTCTTGTTCAATTACACCAACAATCCGTGGAAAACACAGAAATGGACCCGCTTTATACTGGACGTTTATTTTAAAGATACGGTATTAGGTGTGCCGGGTGATGAAGATGGCGGTTCTATGTCGTCTGTAGTTGTATTCGCGGCTATGGGGTTCTTCCCTTTAAAACCGGGATCTCCAATATATTCTATAACCAGCCCGGTATTTAGCAAGGTAACCATCGATCTGCCAAATGGTAAAGCGTTTACGTTGTCAGCGCCCGGAAGCTCAAAAACTAAGAAGTATATCCAGTCTGCAAGTATGAATGGGAAGAAACTGGATAAGCTATGGTTCTCGCACCAGGACTTGATAAATGGCGGTACGTTGGTGTTAGAAATGGGCGAAATGCCGGTGAAAGCATAAATGACTGTATCAAGAAAAGACGATACAAGTGAAACACCATTATTAAATAAGTAATTGAAAATTAGATAATTGTAAAAAATAGTGGAACAAACTGAAACAACTTTTAAGTTAGTAATTTTATGCCTGATTTAATGTTTAATAGCTGATAATCAAGTAAATACAAAACAGTCATTTTAGACTTCGTGAAACAAAATATCTGA
>DHIR01000222.1 GCA_002403905.1 Mucilaginibacter sp. UBA4741 | reverse complement strand
TCGCCAAAAAATCTATTGATAGTTTACTAAAAATAGCCCCGGACACCAATGATTTGGAGAAGAACGTTTACCGAGCTATCATCAACTCGGCTATTTTATATGTCGACTCGACAAATAAGACCGGGCAGCCCGAAAACTTCTTCAGAAAAACTGTTGAGCAGGTTGATATACTAAACGGCCGCAATAAAATATACAAGTATCAACCCGAAATGGACTTTACCAGGCAATGTCTGGCAAATGTATATATACGTAAGGCGTTTGCTTACGTTAGTATTTCAGACTATTCTAACGCTGTAGTGCTGTTTTTTAAAGCGCATAAATACGTACCCTCCTTTAAACCGTTAAATGCTTACATTGCCTATACTAATAATAAATTAGGAAATTTAACTGCCGCTGCCCGATATTATGATAATTTGGTAAAAACCGACAGTATAAGAACTGACTATATTGAGGCGGCTGCAAATGTTTATAAGGCAATAGGAGATACCGCAAAAGCAATTGAAATGATAAGAAGGGGCAGGAAACTCCTGCCAAATGATAAGTTTTTGCTGTTAGATGAGGCTAATATTTATAATAATAATAAAGATTATAAATCTTTAGAGCCATTATTACCTCAATTGCTTGACATTAATATAAATAACCCCGATATTGTGTTTGTAGCAGCAAATTGTTATGATCATCTTTATCAATATGATAAAGCGGAAACACTTTATTTACGCGTAATAGATTTAAATAATTCGGCTTACGACCCAATATTTAATTTAGGATTACTTTATTTAAAGAAAAGTGCTTTAAAAAAGGGGAGTGATGGTGATAAAAACATACTTTACGCTCAGCAATGGGTTGAAAAAGCTAATGAAATATCACCAAATAACATAAAGTGCCTTGAAGTGTTGCAGCTTATTTATGCACAAACCAATAATAAAGACCAAACAGACAGGATAAACAACAAACTAAAACAATTAACCAATCAATAAATTAAACCATGAGAATTAAATTTTTGATAGCTGGCTTGTTGGGCATGGCCGCTACAACGGCTTTTGCGCAGAAATACGAGGTAAGCAACGCTAAAGAAACGTATGATAATTATTTAAAACTAAATAAGATAAAAGCCACTTACACTCAGGCCGATAAAAGCCTTAATGATGCACGTAACTCAATTGACAAAGCATCTACAAACGCAAAAACTGCTACGTTACCACAAACTTATGCGTTAAAAGCGGCAATCTATGCTACTTATACCTTGCGGAGCAACGACAGCACTAATTCTAAGACCTTACCATTGTTTAACACTGCCGATGAAGCTTTGAAAAAAGCCAAAGAGCTAGATACAAAAGGAGAGTTCAAAGACCTAATACTTGATGCTGCCAATAACCTGGCCCAATACCAGTTAAATAAAGGCATTACCGATTTTAAGAATAAACAATTTGATCTTGCCTATAAAGATTTCGATTATTTCCACCAGTTATTCCCTGAAGATACTACCGCTTTACACTATTCAGGTTTAGCCGCTGTTGCCGCAAAAAATTATCCGGCTGCAATTACAGCGTACACTAAATTGCTTCCGCTTAAATTTTCTAAAATGGAATCTATTTATCTGGATTTGTCAAGTATTTATTTAACTCAAAAAGACACTGTTAATTCTTTAAAATTAGCTAGCGATGGGATAGAAAAATTCCCTGCAAGCTCTGACCTGAGAAGAAGAGAAATAGAAATAAGCCTGCAATCTGGTAAAGCGCAACAAATTTTAAGTAAAATACAAGCTGCCATTGCCAATGATCCAAAAAATAAGACTTTATATTATTATGCCGGTATAACTTATACATCATTTGCTACCAACGTAGGTGAGGATATATTAAAATTAAAAAAAACCGACGGTAAAGAACTTAAAGAGTCAACTTTACCACCATTTATAGCGAAATTAAATCCATTACAAGCTAAAAAAGACGATTACCTGGCTAAGGCTGTAGACATGTTTAAAAAAGCGCTGGAAATAGATCCTAATTATCCGGAAGTAAATCAAAATATAGGATATGCTTTGTTAGCGCCAGCGATCGATACTTATAACTTTGCAAATAACTATTTACCACCAAGCAAACAAAAAGAGTATAACGCAACTGTGGCAAAAGCTACAGCAATGGCTGATACTGCTAAACCATATCTGTTAAAAGCAACAGAATTAAATCCAAAATCTGCTGATGCATTAAGAAACTTAAAAAATTATTATTTAGTTACTAAGGATATGACCAATGCTAACGATACACAGAAAAAAATAGAAGCCTTGCCGCCAGTAGGGAACTAAAATTAAATTTAAAGCCTGCATATTTATTGCAGGCTTTAAAAAGATACTACTACTTAACATAATGTTAATTATGAGAAAAATAGTTATCTTTAAGAAAACTATGGCTTTTTAGTTTTAATTACTGATATTTAAGCGTTATGGTAGTATCAGAACGATTATCTAAATGGGGAATGCGTATTTATCCTCCTCTTTTTTTTCAGCGCATTTGGGTGATTAAAATTGATAAAGGCTTTAGAGGCGTCACTGTCAGGATAAACAAAAGCATCTTTAACCGCAATTACAATAATTCCATATTTGGCGGTACCATATTTTCGGCTGCCGATCCGTTTTACCCGCTGCTTTTTCACCAGATATTTATGCATAAAGGCTATAATGTTATAGCATGGTCAAAATCGTCCGAAATTCAGTTTATAAAACCAGGGTTAACTAAATTGCAGTTTAAAATAACCATAACAGATGATGAGATAGCCGAGGCTGAGCATGTACTAAAGGCTGGCGGCAAGTATATAAAAGCTCACCCAATTGACATATATAATACCAATGGCGAGATATGTGTGACATTGACGAATGAGGTTTATTTACGTAATTTGAACTTTGTTGAAAATGTATAATATATGAAAGTGTTTATAAACGATAATTCATTTTTAGACAAAGGCTTTTCTATCTCTACCGATAAAAACAAACTCAATTTTGATACTATTTACCATTATTTAGACCGGGAGTCTTATTGGGCTAAAGGCATACCAACCGAAAAGCTTAAACTAGCTATTGAGAACGCCCTATGTTTTGGTGTTTATCAGCACAAAACACAAATTGGATTTGCCCGGGTTATAACCGATAAGGCCACTTTTGCTTATATTGCTGATGTATTTATCCTGCCCGAATTTAGAGGCAAAGGCTTGTCGAAATGGTTAATACAAACTATTTTGAGCCATGCTGATTTGCAGGGATTAAGGCGATGGTCGTTAGCTACTGCTGATGCCCACGGCCTATATAGCCAGTTTGGATTTACAGAAATAACCCGCCCTGAAAGATGGATGGAAATGTTTACGCCCTACCAAGTGCTTAACAAAGAAAAAAATGAACGTAAAGAAGCAAATTTTTGAGGGCGAAGGTGTAAAACTTGATTTTAAAAAAACCATCACCAGCTGCGAAAAAATAGCACGTACTATGGTATCATTCGCCAATAATAAAGGTGGGCGCTTGCTTATTGGCGTAGCAGATGATGGTACTATAAAGGGTGTGAAATCTGAAGACGAAGAACGCTACATGATAACCAAAGCAGCGCATTTATATGCCCGGCCAGCCCTTGAACCGGTGTTTGAAGAAGTGTATGTAGATGATAAATTGGTGCTGATTGTTGATACTCCAGAAAGTACACTTAAACCTCACTATGCCCTTGCCGAGGACGGCAAATGGCGGGTATATGTACGGGTAAAGGATAAAAGTGTTTTAGCCAGCAAGATTGTTGTAGACGTGTTAAAAAGATCAACAGAAAATACGGGGGTGCTGATCGAGTATTCTTCGAAAGAAAAATCATTGTTAGAGCACCTGGAGAAAACTACCCGTATAACTGTAAAAGAATATTGCGACCTGATTAAAGTTGGCCGCAGGGCCGCGCAACGTATATTGGTAAACATGGTACTGTCGGGTATTATACGTATTCATACTACCGATAAAGAAGAGTATTATACTGCTGCTTAATACTAGTTTGCAAATGCCGTCTATCTACACAAAATACAGATCACACTATCGTGATAATTTGAAGCTGGCCATACCGGTAGTGATATCGCAACTGGGCCATATACTTGTACAAACATCTGATACAATTATAGTTGGACACTTTGCCGGAACTGTTAGTTTAGCTGCCGTATCGCTGGCTACAAGCATCTTTATCGTTCCGCTAATTATAGGTATTGGCATATCCTATGGGTCTACCCCACTCATTGCGCAACATAATGGCCGCAAAGAATTTGCCGAATGTGGGCAGCTACTATCCAATAGTTTATTCATTAATATATTAAGCGGCATTGTACTTTTTGCCCTAGTTGCACTGGGCTCTATCTATTTCCTGGATCATCTGCATCAATCGCCTCAGGTTATAAAACAAGCCAAACCATTTTTAATGTTGCTGGGATTGTCTGTTATACCTATGCTGATATTTAACACCTTTAAGCAATTTGCCGAAGGCTTGGGCTTCACTAAACAAGCCATGATGATATCCATTTGGGGCAACATCTTAAACATTTGTTTAGGGATAACTTTTGTAAAAGGACTATTTGGCATTCATCCTATGGGTATCATGGGGGTCGGTTACAGTACATTAATCGACCGTTGTGTAATGGCTTTAGTTATGGGGATATACGTTTTTAGGTCCAAACATTTTAAAGTTTATTTAAAAGGATTTGCTCTGAAAAACATAGATCGTTTACGCGGTCTTAAAATATTAAAAATCGGGGCGCCTGTAGCCTTACAGTATGTTTTTGAAATAAGTGCCTTTAGCGCGGCGGCAGTGATAATAGGAACCATCGGCTTGGTACAACTTGCAGCCCATCAGATAGCTATTAATATGGCATCTATGACGTATATGATGTCGAGTGGATTATCAGCAGCAGCAGCCATTAAATCCGGAAATTATTTTGGTGTTAAAGATCACAAAAGTTTGAAGCTATCGGCAAATGCCAGTTATCATATTGTGTTGATATTTATGAGCATAACTGCTTTGATATTTACATTTGGCAACCATATTTTACCATGGATATATACTTCAGATGAGAACGTTATACTCATTGCATCACAGCTACTTATACTAGCAGCTATATTCCAGTTATTTGATGGGGCGCAGGTAATTGGGCTAGGCATATTAAGAGGCATGGGCGATGTGAACATACCGACAGCGATTACATTTTTGGCCTATTGGATAGTTGGCTTACCCATCGGTTATTTTTGGGGAATCCATTTAAACTGGGGTATTACCGGTGTGTGGTACGGGCTTGTTTTGGGGCTAATGGTATCGGCCATTTTGCTTTATGTTAGATTTAGAATTATAAGCAAACATCACAGAGATAAACAAATCATCATCATCGCCCAGGATTAGAATCTATTTCAAGACTTAAAATCTTGCTTATAAACAATTTTTACTTCTTTACACTGAAAGAATACATCTGTAATTAGAAAATCGTTTAAAACGCATTAAATCATCAAATTTATTTATTGGGTTTACTAACGTAAATATTGCCTTTGATATAAAACCTATAAGGCAATAAAGCATCTTCTTTTGCATAGGCAACCCCTACCCTTGGCACTGCCGCAATATTTTCATCAGGAATGACCATACCCCTATCCTCGATCCATAGAGTATCGCTTTGCAAACTGATACCATTTATTTTTCGCGAAATTCCTAAAGCTTGCGCTATAGAACCCGGCCCCATGGTGATTGTTGGCTTTACCTCCTTCATCTTACGGCGAAACTGTATAATGTCCACCCCCACAGTTGGTTGTATAGCCCTGATTAATACGGCACGGGGTTCTCCTTCGCCGGATACTACCACGTTAAACATTTCGTGAATGCCATAACACAAATAAACATAGGCAATTCCACCCAGCATATACATGGTTCTTGTACGGGGCGTTAACCTATCGCCATAGCTATGAGCCGCCTTGTCAACAATACCATTATAAGCTTCTGTTTCAACAATATAACCGCCGGTAATTACGCCATCAATATCAGTAAATAAATACTTACCCAATAACTCCCGGCTAATCGCCACTACATCATTACGCTGATAAAAAGATTCGGGCAGTTTCATTTTTTCTTTAAGATGGCTTTCAATAATTTATTGATCTGTTTTGCTTTATCAAATACCATAATATGGGTTCCGCCTTTAATTATAGTTGCGTTGCTTATGTTTTTATAGTTAAAAACCAGGTCTTTATCGCCAACAATATGATAAAGGTTTGGCGGGATTGTTTCGTTGCGCCATTTTAATACCGCGCCCATGGCCCACTTTATAAATTTGGGTGACGATTTCTTTAGCATGTCATTAAACAACCAGGTATCTTGTGCCGACATTTTACCGAATACCGGCTTGATCAAAAAGCCCAGATTAGCAAGTAAACTACCCGATACTAATCTATGCAGTGGCAAGGTATTAAATACTTTAAAATACCAGGGAGCTTCCTTAATTGTCTTGATACTCGATATCAATATTACTTTGTTTAGCCGCACCTGCTTGGCTATTTCAACAGCTATCATTCCACCTAGTGAAACACCAATTACAACTGAATTATCAGTTATAAAATATTGATGTATAAGTTTTTGAGCATAAGTACTTAAAGTATCACTTACATTAGGTTCTATCCAGTCCACCGGGGTTACGTCGTGGTCTTGCAGATCAATGTTGTTATAAAGACGGGTATCGGCACCAAGGCCGGCAATTAAAAATATCTTAGCCATTAAAGTTTATCAATGCACAAATCTGTTCCAGGTATTTAGCGTCGATACCATCAAACTGCGCTAAATTTTCGCTGTCTGCATCTAACACGCCAACCACCTCATTGTTGTAAAATAATGGCAAAACAATTTCAGACCGCGATGCCGAGCTGCAGGCAATATGCCCGGGAAACGCGTCAACATCAGGAACAACTAAAGTCTTACCCTGCTCCCATGCACTACCACAAACACCCTTTCCCTTAGCAATCCGTGTACACGCAACCGGGCCCTGGAAAGGCCCCAAAACCAGCTCGCCACCCTTCACCATGTAAAACCCTACCCAAAGCCATTTAAACTGCTCTTTTAAAGCCGCAGCTATATTGGCAAGGTTAGCAACCAAGTCGGTTTCGCCGTCAAGCAAGGCTTCTATCTGCGGGATTAATGATTTATATTGTTCTTCCTTATCTGTTGATTGGGTAATTGTTAGATCTTCTGCCATGTTAGCAAAGTTACGTATGTGGGTTTAAAAGTAAATAAGGCAAATCTCATATTTAATCTTTTATTTAGTAGTTCGATGATCGTTAGCCTCACCATAGTACGTTATAGAAAGCTATTTATACCTTTTGCGCTGTTAGCAATGGCTGTACACCGCGTATCCATGTCGTTACGCAAAGAATGCTCTTTCTGGAAATTATTGGGCACCGGCAAAAACGGCCATTTTTCCCTTAAACCCGACTGGCAACAATGGGGACTTTTAGCTGTATGGTATAGCAAAGCCGAATTTGATGAATTTTATAGCCATTCATTTATAACTTCCTGGTGGAAATTCTTCGGCGTGGAAAAATGGACAATATTGTGCGAGCCTTTACAAAGCCATGGTAAATGGGGAGGCAAAGAGCCGTTTGGATCGGCCGTTATGACAGATCATGAGGGCCCTATTGTGGTGTTAACCCGCGCCAATATCAAATACAGCAAGTTTAAGCAGTTTTGGTCAAGCGTTGGCGATGTAACAAATCAACTCTACCAGGCCAAAGGATATATTATGTCAGTTGCCATAGGCGAAGTTTACAGTAAGCCGGCAACTTTTTCTATCTGGCAAAATATGGACGATATGAAAGCTTTTTCTTATGCCGGCGGCGAACATGCCGATGTAATTAAACGGGCGCGTAAAGAAAACTGGTTAAGCGAAGAGCTATTTACCCGCTTTAGGCCAATAGAAAGCTTTGGTACCATAAACGGAACAGATCCATTACATGGATTAATTTAACAACAAAACCATGAGAGTAATTGCAGAACTACCACACCCCGAATTTAAGATAACCATCTTTAATATGAACCAAAAGTTTATCATTAAACTAGAGCGGGGGATACTGGAACAAAATTATAAAATACCAGAAATGGACCTTACCGATGGCGTTAACAGCGTGTTTGAATTGCTGGACGAAGAGTTTTTAAAGACAGTAGCCACCCGTTTTGCCGAGATGGGTAAAGATTTTAAAGCAAGCTATCATAGGTATAACTATTAGTTGAGGTAATTTATATAAATATTTGATTTATAATTAAATATATAATTATAAAATAGTAAACAGAATTATATTTGGCGATAAAAAACGGCCATATATAAGGCGATTATATAGAATAGCAACTTCCAATTTACTATAATAATCAAAATGTTATATTTGATATATATATGA
>DHIR01000188.1 GCA_002403905.1 Mucilaginibacter sp. UBA4741 | reverse complement strand
TAAAATTTAAACAGGCTCTAAATTGATATTAAATAATATAGTGTTAGTTAGATGAAGTTGTAGGTGGGATAAGAATGTCATTGTTTCTGCTATCTTACCTGCCTGGTGGATTTTGCACTTTCTGCTACCAAACCGTAATTACTTACGTACCGAGAACTTATAAACTGTCTCCGAAGTAAAAGTTTCGCCCGGCCTTAAAATTACACTAGGGAATTTTGGCTGATTGGGTGAGTCAGGGAAATGTTGGGTTTCTAAACAGAACGCGCCTTGTTTGGTAAATGGTTTACCGCCCTTGCCGGTTACTTTTTCATTAAGGGCATTACCTGTATAAAATACCACGCCCGGTTCGGTTGTGTAGGTTTCCATTATTCGGCCACTTAGTGGTTCGTAAGCTGTGGCAGCTAATGCTAGTTTGCCTGTTTTGTTGCGTAACACGTAAGTAAGGTCGTAGCCTTCGCCATTGTTGCGTGCGCCAATTTGCCCGGGAGTTGTAAAATCAAACGGGGTGCTTTTTACATCCAGGTAATTACCATCGGGTACGCCGCCTTTACCGGTCTCTAAATATTGATCGGCAAAAACCTGTAACTCTGTATTTAATATTTTATCGAATTTTCCTCCCGATAGGTTAAAATAAGAATGGCTTGTTAATACAACCGGGGTTGGCTGATCTGTGGTTACCAGATAGTTTATTTTAAGTTCGTTATCATTGGTAAGCATATAAGTGACCGTCAGGTTTAAATTCCCGGGGAAGCCTTCTTCGCCATCTTTACTTAAATAGGTCACCTTTAAACCAACCCCTTTGTTGCCGGGTATTTCTTCTATGTTCCAGATCCTTTTGTTGATGCCCAGTACTTCTCCGTTTTTATTGAGTGTAAGCAGGTATTCTTTTCCATCGAGTGTGAACTTGTTGTTGGCAATACGATTGGTTACACGACCCCTGATAGCGCCCATACGGGCATTGTCTTTGCTTAGATATTGTTTTAACGAATCAAAACCTAATACAACATTACCCGGCTCACCGTTTTTATCGGCCGTAATAATATCAGTAACCGTTGCGCCATAGTTAATAACCTTAACCAGCATGCCTTTGCTGTTTTTTAAGGTGTATTGATATATTTTTTGTCCCTCGGCCTCACCAAAAAGTATTTTAGTAATAGTTGGCTTTACACTTTGCGCCGACGCTACGAAGGCGTTTGCCCACATCAAAATAAATAAGCAAAGCGCGATTAGTTTTCTCATTCCACTATTTACGAACTGAAAACTTATATACTGTTTGCGAGCTAAAAGTTTCGCCCGGCCTTAAAATTACATTTGGAAAATTTGCGTGGTTCGGCGAATCGGGGAAATGCATTGTCTCCAGGCAAAGCGCGCCCCATTGAGTAAATGGTTTACCGCTCCGGCCAAGTATCCTTTCATTAAGGTGATTACCGGTATAAATCACAAGACCCGGCCACTGGTAGGTTCGTAAGCGGTTGCGGCTAAAGCTAACTTGCCGGTTGTATTACGCAATGCGAAAGTAACATCATAACCACGGCCCCAGGTTAGCTGGTTATCATTAGCGGTAATCTCTTTGCCAATTAGCTTGGGTTGTGTAAAATCGTAAGGGGTGCCTTTTACATCCAGCAGTTTACCGCTGGGCATATTGTCTTTATCAGCTCCCAGGTACTGGTCGGCAGGGATAGTTAGTTCTGTGTTTGTAACCTTATCTGTAGTACCCGCGATATTAAAATAGGTATGGTTAGTTAAAACAATGGGGGTAGGCTTATCGGTAGTGGCCGAATAAGTTAATTTAAACTCGTTGTTATTGGTTAGGGTATAAACTATGGTCACATTTAAATTGCCCGGATACCCGCTTTCGCCATCTTTACTTAAATAGGTCAGTTTTAAAGCTACCTCTTTACTGCCGGGAACTTCCTCAATGGCCCATATCTTTTTATCAAATCCACGGGGGCCACCATGGATGTTAGAGGCGAGGATGTATTCCTTACCATCCAACGTAAATTTTTTATTGTTGATGCGATTAGCCACCCGACCAACAACCGCGCCTAATAACGCGTTATCACGACCCATGTATTGTTTTAACGAATCAAAACCAAGCACAACATCGCCCATTTTGCCGTTTTTATCGGGCGTTAGTATATCGGTAATGGTAGCCCCATAGTTAATGATCTTAGCCTGCATACCGCTGCTGTTTTTTAGTGTATACTGATATATCTGCTGCCCTTCAACTTCACCGTAAAGTATTTTACTGATGGATGGTTTTTCAGCGTTGACGCGATGTGGTATCGGCTTCGCAATGGCACTGTTGACGATTAAAAAAGCGCAGAATAATAGGGAAGAAAGGAAAAGTAGTTTTCTCATTAGATATAATTGAAATTATTAATATAGGCTTATAGTAAAGGTACAAACACAGACAATAAATGCATATTCATTTAAGTAGCAATAGTGTTACTACCGCTACTCAAACGAAATATCACTCACATGCAAAATATTATCATTTGGCTTAGTCAGTTTTACCGCGTAAATATATATATCATGTTTGCCGCCAACCGGGGTTGCAATTTCGCCGATAACTACACCCTCTTTTGACCGTGTATACTTGGGTGCCGAAATTATGGTGCCCGCTTTCGAATCCATCCTAACCTGTATTTCGGCATCTGTACCTGCATCATATTTAAACGATATCTTGCTGATACCTGTCAGGTCGATGTTTTTTAAATAGTAATAGATATTATTGCCACCGCCGGTAGTTTGGTTGTCGCCGAACCTACGTGGGCCATTACCCAGGAAATCAACATAAGCCGAACTGAAATCCGCGTAGCGCAAAGTAATAATATCAGTGCCTTTTAGCGGGCCAACTATTTTGCCGCCTTTATCGGTATAGGTGGCTATAATGGTGTATTCACCGCGCGGCTCGTTCTCATCAAATTTTAAGTTAAGTGATCCTTGAAGCGGAATGGATACAATGTTCTTTTTCTTTGGTTGCGCTAAGGATAGGATATATTTAACGATCTCGCGCGAATTAGTAACTGATAACTGCGGATGCGCACTCATCACATGGTCCGTACCCCAACTGCCTGCGCCGCCTGCAATGATCTTTTTAGAAAGTTTATCCATTGCTTCCGGGTCTTTACTATATCGCGCGGCAACTGCCGAAAATGCAGGACCGACAGCCGTAACATTTATCTGGTGGCATGATTTACAGTCGCTATTATTCATTAATGCTTCGCCGGGGTAAATGATCTCTCCAAAATTAGGTTTGGTCATATCATCCGCAGTAATTCCGGCAGGCATAGAGTTGTAAACATAAAACGCTTTTATTCTTGATGGATCAATTTTACCATCTTCTTTATCGCTCACTTGTATGGTGTAGTTAAATGGCTTGTCTTTCCAAAAGAACGACTTATTGCCAGGCCCGTCTATTTTAACAATAGGGGTAGTGTTACCCACTTTTATGGTCAGGGTATCGCGCCCAATCAGGCCGGCTTTATCTGTGATGTTTAAAATGGCTTTGTAAATTCCCGGGGTGCGGTAAGTATAACCGGCATCCATAGTTTTAGCACTGGGCGTTTTGCCGTTAAATAACCAGGTATAAGTTATATCATCGTCATCATCCAGGTCTGCGCTGCCTTTGCCCGAAAAGTTTACCCGCAATGGTGCTTGCCCGGTTATTACTTTTTGCTGCGGATAAAACTTGGTGTCGATAGTTAAATGCCCGCGTTTATTCATCTCTTTAACTACGGCGCTATCTATAATTGTCGCATGGGCAATAGGAGCGCGGTTACCACGGTTATAGGTTATTCTAACTAATTTGGAGTCGGTATTATTCATTCCGTAAACAGATCCATATTCCAGCATATACAAAGCACCATCAGGGCCAAATCGCATATTTATAGGCCGTTTGAAATCGCCGTTAGCGGCCATAAAAGGTTCGGTATGCAAAAAATTCTCGTTCGCGTCAAACTTAATCCCTATTACCCAATTACGCATCCAATCGGCAGCAAACAAAGTGCCGTCATAATAATCAGGGAAACGGCCCGGCGAGGTATTAGATTTATTGTAATAATACATATCGCCGCCTATCGCGGTACGGCCACCTAAACCCAATTCAGGGAACTCGGGCGAAGCCGCGTAAGGATACCAGATCATAGCCGGTTGTGCCGGCGGCAGGTTTTTTATACCGGTATTAAAAGGCGAGTTGTTTACGGGCGCTTTAGGATCAAAATTAGGACCTGCTGTTTTGGTTGCAAAATCCCAATGCGAGTAAGTATAGTTAGGGCCAACAAAGTAGGGCCAGCCAAAATTACCGGCTTTTTTAGCCTGGTTAAATTCGTCATAACCGCGCGGGCCGCGTTTAGAGTCGTTACCTGCATCCGGGCCAACATCGCCCCAATATAACACCCCCGTACGTTTATTTACCGCTATGCGGAAAGGATTGCGCGCGCCCATGATATAAATTTCCGGCCGGGTTTTGGCCATACCTTTTGGGAAAAGATTGCCTTCGGGAATGGTATAGGTACCGTTTGGTTCCGGATGGATGCGTAATATCTTTCCCCTAAAATCATTAGAGTTTGCTGCCGTACTTTGCGAGTCGCCGTTTGATTCGGGATCGAAGCGCTCGTCCAATGGCGCGTAACCGTCAGATGGGAAGGGGCTGGTAGCATCACCGGTCGACAGGAATAAATTCCCTTTGCCGTCCCAGGCTAATGAGCCGCCATGGTGACTGCCGCTTATTTTTTGTACCCCAACCTTTAACAATACTTTTTCTGATGCCGGGTCTACCTGGTCGTTATTTAACGTAAACCGTGACAGGTGCCAATATAAAGGATTATCAACCTGCGCGCCAGGCGCATAATAAATATAGAAATAATGATTGGTTGCAAAATGCGGATCGAGCGTTAAACCCATTAGCCCGGTACCTCCAACGTTCGAGATTGGGAACTTATGCAGGTGCTTAACTCTATTGGTTACAGGATTATACACCGAAAAATCGCCAAACAATTGTATAAAGAAAACCCGGTTATCCGGCGCAACGGCCAACGCCATAGGCGAGGGGATGTTACTTGCCAAAATGGTTTTCACAAATCTGTTTTGTTCGGGCGTAACTTTTGAGTAAGCTTTCCTATAATCAAGCGGTTTACCATCGCCCATGGCGTATTTAATACCACCTTCCAGGTGTTTTAAAAATAAGGGGTCGCTGTAATTTGTTTCTCTATGGCCCATACCGGTATAAAACGCGCGGCCGCCATCAAACTCATGGTACCAGGCAATAGGATGGTTGGCGCCATTAGTACCGCCATGGTAACTGCCTTCGTCTAAATAAGCTAATACTTTTATATCCGGGAATATTGATTTATAGTTATACCATTCATCGGTACGGGTAATGTGATCAGGTATATCAGCCGTAGCCAGATGATTTTTATCAACTACATTAATTATAGCAGAAACTTCCCTTGGATGGCTCTCGAACCATGCACCCAGCAATTTGCCATACCATGGCCATTCGTACTCCGTATCAGCCGCCGAATGGACACCTGCAAAGCCGCCTCCGGCCTGTATATAACGTTCGAACGCGGCTTGCTGCTCGCCGTTAAGTACATTGCCGGTTGTGTTTAAGAAGATCACGGCACGGTATTGCTTTAAATTGTCATCGGTAAATTTTGTGCTGTTGGTTGTTGTATCAACACCATAACCATTTTCAAACCCTAGTTTTTGAATAGCAGGTACACCCACACCAATAGCGTTATGATGATAGCCCTTCGTTTTTGAAAACACTAATATTTTAGGTTTATCGGCCTTGTTTTTTTTAACTGCAAATGAGCATAGCAATAAGAAAAACATTGCCAGCAGGATATAGGCTGGTTTAAATTTATTCAACACGGACTTAGTTATTTAGATCTTAATTTGGTTACTACAAATAACACATTTTTATTAATTTATGCAATTGCCTGATCATACATATTTATTTACATAATGTGCATTGTAAATAAAAAAATGTCATTTCGACCAAGGAACGAAGGAGACCTATCTCTTAAGCAAAGCGAAAAAATCTATACACCTGTAATATTTGAATGGATATGTATAGGTCTCTCCCGTTGGTTGAGAAGGCAAAAGGGTTGTTTCGGTGAAGGTTGTTATTTCAGGTGATTCACAAAAGTGATTCACTCTATTTTTTGCAATCTGTATAAAATCACATAATCAACTTATTTACAATTATTTAAACTTATTTACTTAAAGTTTTGTCACTGATTCAGGCTGATTCACTTGTTTTACTCAAAGTTCTTATTATCAATAATTTATAAATAAATAGTGATTCAGGTGATTCACTATTTCATGAATCACTAAACGCACAAAAATCTAATGGCAATATACTGACTAATGCCTATTGCCGAGCATCACAATAAATGCTACTTTTGTGCTTCATTTTTTAAAAGATGTCTGAAAATATTGAACGTGTAAAATGCCTGATCATCGGGTCGGGTCCTGCAGGATATACTGCTGCTATATATGCCTCTCGTGCTGATCTGAAACCGGTTATGTACACTGGTATGTTAGCCGGCGGCCAGCTTACCCAAACTACCGATGTAGAGAACTTCCCCGGTTACCCTCAAGGAATTATGGGACCCGAAATGATGGAAGATTTCCGCCAGCAAGCCGAGCGTTTAGGTACCGATATCCGTTTTGGTTATGTAAGCTCGGTTGATTTTTCAAGCCTGCCGCATAAAGTTACGGTTGATGAAAACAAAACTATACTGGCTGATACGGTTATCATATCAACCGGCGCGTCTGCTAAATGGTTAGGTTTGGATTCCGAACAAAAATACAGCGGCTTTGGTGTATCTGCCTGTGCGGTATGCGATGGGTTCTTCTTTAAAGGACAAGATGTTGCCATAGTTGGTGCCGGTGATACCGCTGCCGAGGAAGCAACCTATCTGGCTAAATTATGCCGCAAGGTATATATGATTGTTAGAAGGGATGAGTTCCGCGCCTCAAAAGCAATGGTGCATCGTACGGTTAATACCCACAACATAGAGATACTATACAATACCGAAACCAAAGAGATACTAGGCGATGGACAAAGTGTAAACGGTGTACAGGTAATCAACACCAAAACCAATGTAGAAAGAACACTGGATGTTACCGGCTTTTTCGTAGCCATTGGTCATACCCCAAATACAGATATCTTTAAAGGCTTTATAAATATGGATGAAACCGGTTATATCCTAACCAAACCCGGTTCAACCCAAACCAACATTGAAGGTGTATTTTGCTGCGGCGACGCGCAGGATCATATTTACCGCCAGGCTGTTACCGCGGCAGGCACCGGCTGTATGGCCGCTATTGATGCCGAGCGCTATCTGGCAGCAAAAGAGCATATTGTGACCGCTTAATCGGTCTTTAAATATAAAATATAAAGGTTGTCTATACAGACAGCCTTTATTGTGCATATTTTTACAAGATACACTGCGTTATTTTTTTAAAATATTTTAACTTCACCAGCTTAAATTATTGACCAATCTATAATATATGTATAAAAAAATAATTCTGCTGCTGGTTGCTTCGTTTAGTTTTTCTGTTGCTGTGCATTCTCAAAACACTGACCCTAACCTGGGCATAATACCTGCACCGTTATCTGTTAAAAAAGCCCCCGGCGCCTTTATACTGAGCCAGGAAACAAAATTATTTGCAGATACAATAAACAACAAAGCAGTTAGCTTCCTGGCAGATTATTTGAAAAATACAGCCATGCTGCACATACCGGTAAAATCAAATTCCGGGCAAAGTGTGGGCAATAGCATAGTACTAACCAGCGCAGGTACAGATAATTTACCTGCCGAAGGATATCGCCTAACAATAACTCCAACTAATATTACCATTGCCGCTAAGGGCGCGGGCTTATTTTATGGTATACAAACACTTATACAACTAATACCGTCTGATAAAGGCGCTGTTGTTAAATTGCCATGTGTAGTGATTGAAGATTACCCGCGCTTTGGCTACCGTGGATTAATGCTGGATGTTTGCCGTCACTTTTTCTCTGTACAGTTTGTAAAGAAATATATCGACCTGATGGCAGCCTACAAGCTAAACACCTTTCACTGGCATTTAACCGATGATCAGGGATGGCGCATCGAGATTAAAAAGTATCCTAAGTTAACAGAGATAGGTAGCCGCCGTGCAGAGACCGTAATAGGTAACTACCATGACCGTACGCCACAACAATTTGATAACACACCTTATGGCGGCCATTATACTCAAGACGAAATACGTGATGTTATAAAATATGCTGATGCCAGGTATATCACTATAGTGCCGGAAATTGAAATGCCGGGCCATGCCATGGCCGCTTTAGCTTCATATCCTGAATTAGGATGCGAACCAACTTTAAATTACCAGGTACAAGGCACATGGGGCGTATTCAGAAATGTTTATTGCCCGTCCGAAAAAACTTTTGGTTTCCTGGAAGATGTACTGACTGAGGTAATAAATCTTTTTCCAAGCAAATATATCCATATAGGTGGTGATGAAGCGCCAAAGGATGTGTGGAAGGAATCTAAATTTTGTCAACAACTGATCAAGAAGTTAAAGCTGAAAGACGAACACGGCTTGCAAAGCTATTTTATCCAACGGATAGAAAAGTTTGTAAACTCAAAAGGCAGAAGGATAATTGGCTGGGATGAGATACTTGAAGGCGGCCTTGCACCTGATGCTACTGTAATGAGTTGGAGAGGCGAACAAGGTGGTATTGATGCGGCAAAACAAAACCATGATGTTATTATGACTCCAGGAAGCGGCGGTATGTATATTGATGCGGCTCAGGGTAAACTAAGCACAGAACCTTTAAGCATCGGCGGGTTTACACCACTATCCAGAACATACCGGTATGACCCAACTCCTGAGGCGTTGAATGATGACCAGAAAAAACATATACTAGGCGTACAGGCAAATTTGTGGACAGAGTATATCCCTACAGAAAATAAAGTAGAATATATGTTGTTGCCACGGATGATGGCCTTGTCAGAAGTTGCGTGGACATCATTAGCTAATAAAAACTTTGCAGATTTTTCTGACACTCGTTTACCGGCGCACTTGGCCTGGTTAGATAAAAATGGATTTGATTACCGTGTTCCAACCGCTATTGGTGCAAAGGATACCGTGTATTTTGGAGATAAGTTAACCGTTAATTTAGCACCATCTGTAAAAGGAGCTAAAGTGTATTATACCATTGATGGCTATACCCCACGCGAAACTGATAATGAATATACTATACCAATGACCTACAATGTGCCTGTAGATCAGTATCGCGAATTGCAAACTATTGTAATGACCCCAACCGGCAAACGGAGTGTGGTTACCAAAACAGTAGTTTATAACAAAGCACCTTTAGCACCCGTTGTTTATAAAGGAACAAGCGCCGGTTTACGCTATGAGCTTTTTCCGGGTGAGTATAACAGCACTAACGATTTTAAATTATCCGCTGCAGGCGCTGATTCATTAATTGCTAAGAGCTTTAATATCAACCAGTTTAGGAAAGGAACTGGCTTTGCTATAATATATAGTGGTTATATACGTATAGATACTGATGGTGCTTACGGTTTTTCAACCTCATCTGATGATGGGTCTACACTATTAATTGATGACCAATTGGTTGTTGATAATGATGGCAAACATCCCGTTAGCGCTAAAAATGGCGCTATAGCTTTACAAAAAGGCTATCACAAGTTTACCTTGAAATATTTTAACATAGGTACTACAGGTAGCTTGAGAGTATTTATTACTATACCGGGTAAACCAACCGGCGAGTTAGGGTCTGATTTGCTATCTAATTAATGAAAAAGGATATGAACGTAAGGTTTTGTTTTTTTACGCTGATAGGCTGCATTATGTTGGCAGGCTGCGCGCAGGAACAAAAGAAGCCAGCTAATTTGGATAATATGCCTAAGGCTCCTGTTGTGATGCCCCCCTTCAAGTTTCATAAAATGATTGAGGTGGCGCCAGGGCAGTCTTATGATATAGTAAGCTGGGGAAGGGGCGCGGTTGATACCGGTGCTTTTATGATACTGCACTCAGATTCATCAGGCAGAAAATACACCACTACAACCGGCGATTTAAACGGTCAGATAGTAGATGTTTATAACGCTGATATGGATATTGACGGTCACCCCGAAATATTGATACAGGCCAAACGGAAAGACACCATCAACTATACCACTATTTATGCTTTTGAATTTTATGACAGCAGGGTACAAAAGCTTGATTTTCCTAAATTAACCAGCTCGCAACGCAAAGGATATCGCGGCAATGATAATTTCTATATATCCGAAGGGAAGTTTATACGGGAATTTCCAATTTATGAAGGGAGTGGTGTAACAGCTAAACCAACTGCCGCTAAGCGCAAGTTAGAGTACAGTTTAAATAACAATAGTTTTAATGTTAAACAGCTAAGCAAGGATTCAACGTCAATTAAAGACAAAGTTGTATCTGTACCAGCGGTTAAAAAAACGGTTGAAGATAAACCTGCTAAAGCCAAAAAATCAGACAAGAAAAAACATCACAAAGCAGAGGTTCATAAAAAGAAGAAGAAAAGGCATCATCATTCGTAGAGACGCTACTTTGCGTCTTCGATGTGAATTTTAGAGACGCAAAGTATTGCGTCTCTACGCATTTAATTTTATACATTTGAATATCGTCTGCTAGCCATTAAAAAATGCACTTTCTATACCCGGCTTTTTTATTTGCATTAATATCCCTGGCCATCCCTATATTGGTTCACTTGTTTAATTTCAGGCGATACCAAAAGGTTTATTTTAGTAACGTCCAGTTCCTAAAAGAGATACAGGAACAGCAATCATCACGCAGAAATTTAAAAGAGCGATTAATATTAGCGGCCCGTTTACTGGCGCTTACTTTTTTGGTGCTGGCATTTGCCCGTCCATATATCTCCAATCATAACAATACCAACGCCGGGGCGCAACGCAACATCAGTATCTTTTTAGATAATTCGTATTCCATGCAAACCCTAAACAGGGAAGGCTCTTTGCTGGACGAAGCTAAACGCCGTGCTAAAGAAATTGTATCGGCTTATTCAATGAATGATAAGTTTCAGCTACTTACGCAGGATTTTGAAGGGAAGCATCAACGTTTATTAAGTCGCGATGAGTTTAATGATGCCGTCGATGCCGTTAAGATCAGCCCGCGCAGCCGAACTTTGCAACAGATCATTGACAGACAGCAAAATTTATTAATCATGCAGCCCGGTGCAAGCAGATCTATTGATGTTATATCTGATTTTCAAAAGAATATTACAAACGGCCAACCATTAAAGGTTGATACTGGCATACATGTTAGCCTGGTGCAACTAAACGCAAACACACAAGCTAATGTGGCGGTTGATTCGGTATGGCTGTTAAGTGCCATCCATCGCCCCGGCGAAACAGAGAAATTGGTAGTAAAACTGCATAATTATGCCGGCGAAAACTCAACCAAAATACCACTTAAATTATCTATTAATGGCGAGCAAAAAGCGTTGGGCGGTTTCACCATTAATGCACGTTCTATCCAAACAGACACGCTTACGTTTTCGGGCTTAAAACCGGGTTGGCAACGTGGCGAGATAACTTTACAGGATAACCCGGTTACTTTTGATAACCAGTTTTACTTTAGCTTTAATGTAAAACAACAGATGCCGGTGTTATTGATTGATGACGGCACAGCTAACCCGTATTTAAAAGCCGTTTTTGGTGCCGACCAATTCTTTAATGCTGACCGCGTACCCGATGGTAATGTTGATTATGCCGGTTTGACAACTTACCCGTTAATAGTTATAAGTGATATTAAAGCAGTATCCGCAGGTTTATCACAGCAGTTAAAAACTTACGTAAACAAGGGCGGTACATTAGCCGTGTTCCCGGCTGCGGATGCCGATTTGGCAAGCTATAAGCTTTTTCTACAGCAAATGGGCGCTGCTTATCCTGAAAAACTGACAATAGAAAATATTAAAGTATCGGCACTGAATCTGCAAAACCCGGTGTTTAAAAACATCTTCGAAGATTTGCCCACAAATCCAGATCTGCCTATTGTGAAGAAATATTACCAGCTAAGCACCTCATCAGGCAGTAATGAAAATATAATGCAGTTGCAGGGCGGCCAGGCTTTTTGGGCCGGCTATAATAATGGTAAAGGAAAGGTGTACGTATCAGCAGTGCCGTTAAACGAAGATTTTAGCAACCTGCCCCGTCATGCGCTTTTTGTGCCGATAATGTTTAGGATAGCGCTGTTAAGCGGCCATGATCAGCCTTTGTTTTATTCGTTAGGTCACGATGAAACTATTGAAACTACGCCTATCCAATCATCAGAAAAACAATTACTTAAATTAATTAAAGGCAAGCAAATCATTATACCGGATGTTAAACAGCAGGAGGGAAGTACGCTGCTATATGTATCAGACCAATTGCAGGAAACCGGCCTTTATGAGCTTAAAAAACAGGATAGTACAGTTTCTGTAATGGCATTTAATGATAACAGGGGCGAGTCGGACCTGAGCTATTATACGCCTGCCGAACTCATTAAAATACTGCCCGATAAAGGCGATGTTATTGAAACCAATAAAGGTTCTGTAAAAGATATTGTAAGCCAGGCAGATTTTGGTGTGCAATTATGGAAACTTTGTATAATTTTGGCATTGATTTTTCTGGCTGCCGAAATATTGCTTACCAGGTATATCCCGATAGCTATTGGTACCGATAAAGTAGTAGCTTTGCAGAACGAAAAATCGACCTCAATCCACACATAAAGCAGCGCTAATGAATTTGCTTATCAAATCCGCTACAATCGTTGATCCCAACTCATCTTTTAATCATCAAGTAGTTGATATTTTAATAAAAAACGGAACTATTACTGAAATTGCCAAAGAGATAAATGCCGATGTTGTTGTTTTCGATGCCAAAGGCAAACAACTGTCTCCCGGTTTTTTTGATCTGAACTGTAACATAGGCGAACTGGGCCTTGAAACTAAAGAGAACCTACAAACCGGTACTGCTGCTGCTGCTGCCGGTGGGTTTACCGGTATAGCTTTAATGCCCAATACTCAACCACCTATTCACTCAAAATCTGAAGTTGAATATTTGTTGAACCGTGCAAAAGGTAATTTAGTTGACGTATATCCTTTAGGTTCAATATCACATAAACGCGAGGGTAAGGACCTGGCCGAAATGTATGACATGTACCTAAGTGGTGCCAAAGCTTTTACAGACGGCAACCGCCCCGTACAAGACGCAGGCCTGATGGAACGGGCCCTGCTTTACACCAAAGGTTTTGAAGCAACTGTATTTTCTTATCCGGAAGATACTGCTATAGCCGGCAAAGCTAAAGTTAATGAGGGCGAAACGAGTACGTTGCTGGGGATGAAAGGTATACCTTCATTAGCAGAAGAGTTGATGATTGCCCGAGATCTTTACCTTGCAGAGTACACTGATTCAAAAATACATTTCAGTACAATATCAACCACCAGATCTGTTGAGTTGATACGAGATGCTAAGAAAAAAGGCTTAAAAGTTACTTGTGACGTGGCTGCACATCATCTGGTGCTTACCGATGAGGCGTTAGCAGGCTTTGACAGTCTTTATAAGGTAAAGCCACCCTTGCGCACGTCTGCTGATGTAAAAGCGCTTATAAGGGGTTTAAAAGACGGAACTATTGATGCCATTGTATCACAGCACACCCCACACGAGATAGAATTTAAAGACGTAGAGTTTGAGGTGGCTGAATTTGGCATAATTGGTTTTCAAACCACCTTATCACTTGCTTTAAAGGCAGGCCTGGATATTGACCTGATCGTACAAAAATTAGCTATCAATCCACGTATCATACTTGATGTTGAAGTGCCTGCAATAGCCGTTGGGCAAAAAGCCAACCTGGTAATTTTTGATAAAGATGCAGAGTGGGTGTACAGCAAAGAAAACAATAGGTCTAAATCATACAACTCGCCGTATATAGGGCAGACTTTAAAAGGACAAGTTTTATTAACTTGTAACAATAATCATTTACTTAAATCGAATACATAATGATCGACCCAAAAATAGAAATTGCACTTGGCGCTGCGTTGCAGGCTTTTTCAAAATATAGCGGAATAGATGTTAGCAAAATACATAGCAAGTTTTTATCAGTATTTGCTTTAGAAGACGACTTTTTAACTAAGGTTGATGCTTTGGACGGTGTGTTTAATGATCACCCTCAATTAGAAGTTTTACGCGAGGTGTTTTTTGATCTGCTGATGATCAACTTCTTTAGTGCCGATGTGAAGAAACTGGAGGAGGATTATTTAGATACAAAAGAATGGGAAGATATTGAAGAGGAAACCCTGGATAGAGGTACAGAATTATTGAATCTGTTACTTTATTTAAATGAGTGTGAAGATGAAGATATCGAACCAGAATTGGAAGATTATCTAAAAGAGTTTTTGTTGGTTGATGAAGATGAGTTTCAGGATGAATATCGCATTTACGAACCAGTAATAGCCCACCAGATTTTAATGGAAAGCCCGGTTGATGAGATTGCAAAGGTTGCTGTAAAGTTACCTGAAGACTCTGAGCTAAAAGAGTTGTTTTATCCTATGATGTGCTTTTTTCAAAACACAAACCCATCTGCCGAAGATAAAAACCAAATTGCTGATAAAGCGGTAGACAAGCAATTTGATATGCCTGTATTGAGTATATTAACATCATTTATTTAACCTTAAAATAATCACAATGGAAGAGCAAATTACAATGCCTGTAAAAAATAACCCTACCAAAGTAGCAACTAAGTGGGCGTTAATTAATGCGTTAACTGCTATCATTATTACTTACGCGTTTGAGTTTTTAAATGTTGATCCAAACTCGCCGTTAAAATACTTGTCGTACATACCTTTTATCATATTTTTGTTTTTAACCCAGAAGGAATTTAAAGACGAGATAGGTGGTTTTATGACCTTTGGCGAAGGATTTTCGGCTGGTTTTAGATACGCGTTATTTACCGGCTTGATTATGGCCTTGTTTATCTATTTATACTGCACGGTATTAAGTCCTGCTTTTTTCGACAAGGCTATTGAAGCTTCAAGAGTGAAAATGGAAGAGAGTGGTAAACTATCGACAGAACAAATAGATAAAGCTATGAATATATCAAAAAAATGGGGCCCACTATTTGCCGCTTTCGGTACTGCTGTAGTATATCCAATATTTGGTGCCATTATTGGCTTAATAGGTGCCGCTATATTTAAGAAAGAACGCTCGGCTCATGATTTGATTGACGATGCGATTGACCCTACTGTATAGTTCATAAAAGTATATAAAAACAAAGAGGCCGCTTCGGATTCGAAGCGGCCTCTTTGTTTTTATGTGTACCAGATTTACGGTTTATGCTTCAAAACCTGCTTAACAATATCATTGCCAAACACAAATACCATTAACGTTATGAGTAAAACAAATCCAACTATTTGAGCGCGTTCTAAAAACTTATCGCTAAGCGGTTTACCTTTTATCATTTCAATAATTAAAAATACCGCGTGTCCGCCATCAAGCGCAGGTATAGGTAATAAATTAGTAAAGGCCAGTACCATTGATAATAAACCAACCAAGCTCCAGAAATGTACCCAGTCTATATGGCTGCCAAACATGGTTGCTATTGCAACAGGGCCAGAAACAACTTTGTTAAATTTTGCCTCGCCTTTAAATACTTTTCCAATTGCCCGTGCATTTACAGTTAAAGTACTCCATGCTTTGTTTGCGCCAATAGGTAATGACTGCATAACGCTGTACTTAATTGTTTTTTCTTCGGGCAGATCAAACTTGGCAGATATACCAGGACCACCGGCTTTTGAACCTAGTCTGCCGTCTTTATTTATGTTAATGGTTAATAGCTTAACTTCACTACTGCGTTTTACTTCAAATATGACGGTTTTATTGGCAGATTTTTTTAGTTCGCTCAGCAGTTGATCATAAAATTGGATCTTGATTCCGTTTACCGCGGTAACACTATCGCCTCTTAACAAACCGCCAATTTGTGCATTGCTGCCCGGCATAATAGAATCAATAGCAAATTTAGTACGTGGTAACGGGCTGATAAACTCATCTATACCATAATCCGACAGGTCATTTATAATATTAGCTGGTACGGTAAGATTCATTGTTTTATCGCCTCTTTGCAGGGTTAAAACGCTATGATCTAATAATACTTTTGAGCTGATCAGGTCTTCAAAACGATCAACAGGTTTGCCATTTACTGCAACAATCTTGTCACCTGCCTCAAGGCCCATTTTGGTGCCTATAGTACCCGGTACAATACCATATTTAATGTTCGAGTTTGGTACATAGCTTTCGCCTAATTTTGCGGTAAGCACCCAGAAAATACATATACCCAAAACTACATTTACAAAAACACCACCCAGCATTACAATTAAACGCTGCCAGGCCGGTTTTGACCGAAATTCCCATGGCTGCGGCGGGCCTTCCATTTGTTCGGTATCCATAGATTCATCTATCATGCCGGCAATTTTTACATA
>DHIR01000088.1:9172-10691 GCA_002403905.1 Mucilaginibacter sp. UBA4741 | reverse complement strand
GACTTAAACGTATATACCTATTGGCTTAATCCTATTAAGGCAGAAACAAGGAATATTAAAAAGAAAATACTAAAACGGGGGGTAGATTTATTGAAACTCATAATACTGATAAATGGTTAATGAACACACAAATGATTATTATTAATGATGATTACAAACAGAATACAGAAAGGGAAAATAGTTTTATTAGAGCGTAATTATGAGTCATGTAAGGGCTTAATTTTGGCAAATAAACCTTTTAAAACCCATAGGAAAGTTGAGTTTTATCCCTAACTAAATAAGATAATCCAATGTTAACATCAAGCTAACACCAGCCCATTATTGTAACCGTTTTGAAAAATTGATTAACAATTTATTAACGTAAATGCGGCTGAAATTTTACTCGCCCAAACCTGAACCGCTTCTATCAGCGGGAGCGCCCTACTTACCATCATCCGCACATTTGCATATCTGCACATCTGCCCATCATCAACCATCTGCATATCTGCACATCAATCCGTATCTTTGCCATCGGTGAAATCACACCATAATCAGTGAAATCACAAAAACATAATGCAATTAACAGACACATCAGCAAATATTTGGGAGAAGGGGTATAATAACTATGGGCCGTGGCTTAAAGAGAAGTACCCCGGCCACCGTGTGTTTAAAGTTATTGTTGATGGCAACTTTACCTGCCCCAACCGCGATGGCAGTAAGGGCTATGGCGGTTGCACGTATTGCAATGTAGACTCGTTTACGCCATCGGTTAGCCGCAACGCGTCTACCATAAGGCAACAAGTTATGGAGGGCATGGAGCGTGCGCGCAAGGGTAATAAGGCCGATAAGTTTATTATCTACTTTCAACCCAATACCAATACCTATGCGCCGGTACATTACCTTAAAGCCCTGTATGACGAGGCCTTGAGCTATTGCACCGAAGATATTGTGGGTCTAAGCGTAGGCACCCGCCCTGATTGCATAGATGCCGAAAAAATCGCCCTGCTTGAAAGCTATACCGACCGCTTCGATGTTGACCTTGAAATGGGCATGGAAAGTATCTATAACGAAACGCTTGACCAGATAAACCGTGGCTGCAGCCATGACGACCTGCTAACTGCCCTTAAACTGGTAGAGAACAGCAAGCTGGATATTTGTGTACATACCATCTTCGGTTTCCCCTGGGAAACCAAGGAAATGATGCTTAAATATGCCGATGAGATAAACCGCCATCCGCAGATAAAATTTGTAAAGTTCCATCACCTGCATATTGTAGAAGGCTCGGTAATGGGCGTAAAATACAAACGCGAACCATTTAAGCTTTTCGGGCTTGATGAATACGCCGAGTTTTTATGCGAGTTACTACCCCTGGTAAGACCCGATGTGGTGATCCAACGCCTCTTCGGCCTAAGCGACCTCGAACTACTGATCGCTCCAAACTGGGGCCTCAAAAAATCAGAGATACAATACTACATAGACCAAAAGATATTGAATAGCGGGGTGGTACAGGGGAGTTCAATCAGCCCCCTCTAAATCTCCC
>DHIR01000088.1:1870-8939 GCA_002403905.1 Mucilaginibacter sp. UBA4741 | reverse complement strand
CCTCTAAATCTCCCCCGGAAGGGAGACTTGCCATCGCGCTAAGCCCACCTTATAATTTTCATAATATTTTTTAATTAAATCTATTCAAAAGTCTCCCCTACCGGGGGAGATTTAGAGGGGGCTCGGCATTAATTTTGCACTTACAGGTATAACAAGTATTTTAGAGCAAATTAATTTAACGGTCTGTTGGCACATAAACCTGTACAAAACTATATTCCGGCCTTAACCGGGGTTCGCGCGCTGGCTGCTTATCTTGTTTTCATATCCCATTATTTTTACGTCTTTGATGATAGTTTTCCTCACATTGTGCAACGCTTTTTGGGCGAGTTCCATATTGGGGTATCTATCTTCTTTGTACTATCAGGCTTTTTAATAACTTTTAGGTACTATAAAAACTTTCATTTAACTACCGATTGGTTTAAGCAGTATTTAAAAAACCGGGTAGCGCGCATATATCCCATGTATGCCATATTGACCATTTGCGCCTTTGTTTATTACTTTATCACTAAAGACGAAAGCATAACCCATGGCTATCAAAACCCCATTTGGTTATTGGTGATGAACATTACGTTTATACGTGGTTTCTTTTATCGTTTTTGGGATACCGGCATAGCGCAAGGCTGGAGCCTAACAGTTGAGGAGTGCTTTTACTTTTCGGCCCCAATAATCTTTCTCATTGCCAAAAAATACAGCAAGTTTTATATACAGCCCATAATATTAACCGCCTTCGCCATAGTAATGGTGCTGATATTTAGCCATGTAGATTGGTATGGTTTCTTTAGCAACTTCCCTTTTGTAATGCTGTTTACATTTTTTGGGCGATGCTTCGAGTTTTTTGTAGGGGTACAACTTGCCCGCATTGTATTAAACAAGGGCTTTGAGCGTACCAACAAGATAGTATATACCTATCTGGGTTTTTTATTGATATTTTTATGTGTATTGGTGATGGCCTTGCAGCCTATACCCAAAGGGTGGGCCGCTGGGGTTGAAAGCCCTACCGGTATTATAACCAATAACTACTTTCTATGTATTGCGGTAGCTTTATTCTTTTACGGGCTATTAACAGAAACCACTGCCTTAAAAAAAGTATTAGCCAATCCATTTGTTGAGTTGTTGGGTAAAAGCTCGTACATATTTTACCTGATACATTTAGGCTGGCTATATAACCTGATACATAAAGGCACCGAAGGGTTAAATGACTATGTATTTGAGCTATATGATAAATGGGGTATTAACTGGCACTCGCCTTTCGAGAATGATAAGATAAACCTGCTCTATGCTTTTATTTTGCTAAACGCGATATCTATTTTGCTATTTAAAACTATTGAGGAACCACTTAATCATTACATTCGTAAATCGGATTTTTTGATCAAAAATAAAGCGCGTAACCCTGATAATAATTCTGCAGCGATAAAATGAACGTGACGAGATTTATAAAATTGGTTTGTTTTTTAATTGCACTAACGGCAACGCAACCGTTTTGGATAATTACAGCCAACGCGCAATCTCGCACCGAAACAAAACCCGGCAAGGCTGACGATACCGAAATATCAACAGTAGTTACCGCAGCTAATAAAAATGCACTTTTTGACGAAACAGCCAAATATACCTTTGAGGTAAAAAACCCAACAGAGAATGATCAACAAGGTAAAATAAGTTATGATGTTGTTGACGAAAACGGACAAAAAACACGGACGGATTCGATAAAAATAAAGGTGCTTAAAAAAGCAACTGCAAGATATAATTTTGATATTCCGGGCAAAGGCGTTGGTTTTTACAAAGTAAATTTCATGATCAATATAACTGATTATGATGACACGCTGCATAAAGCCTTTGGCATAAAACCCGAGCTGATCACATCAACAGTAAAAAAACCTACAGATTTTGATGCCTATTGGCAAAAAGCCAAGGATGATCTGGCAAAAATAAAACCTAAGTTCCAGGTTACTTTAATACCCAAAATGAGCACTAAAACCTGTAACGTTTATTTGGTGCAAATGCAATCATTAGATAACATTACCATCAGGGGTTGGTTAACAGAGCCTGTTTCAAAAAATCCTAACAAAAAGTTTGCGATAGTACTTGGCTTGCCGGGTTACCAGATAGATCTTTCGCCCATTATGACCGTAGACGACCCCGACCTGGCATTTCTTACTTTAAACGTACGTGGCCAGGGTAACAGCCGTGATGTTATCAATACCCGGCGTGACGAGTTTGTGGTCCATAATATTGAGGACAAAAACAAGTACGTAATGCGCGGGGTAATTATGGATTGTATAAGGGCTATGGATTTTATTTATACAAGGCCAGAGCTTAAGCATGATAACATTTTTGTAAAGGGAGGTAGTATGGGCGGCTTTTTAGCTATTACCACTGCCAGCTTAGACAAGCGCGTTAATCTATGCTCGGCACAAAGCCCCATATTTGCTGATATGCGCAGTTTAATAAAGAGGGTTAAGTTTCCGATCTCCTCTATCAACATATATCTTAAAACGCAGCCGGGATTATCATTAGATAAGATAATGAATAACCTTGATTATTTTGATTTGAAAAATTTTGCGCCAAATGTTAAATGCAAGTTTATAATGAGTGTTGGCTTGCTGGACACTTATGTACCGCCAACAAATGATTTTGTGATATTTAATAGTATATCAACGCAAAAAAAGATAATGATATTTAAAGACCTGGGGCATGATGTTAGCCCGCTGTACATCAAGCTGGAGAACTCGTGGATGCATGACCAGTTTGGATTGTTTTTTTAGTTAATAAAAGGACTCAGACACGATCGAATAAAAAATAAAAAGGAGCTTGAGGGTATCCGTTAGATGCGTGAGACATTTACATTATTATTTTAATGATATGAAAATTACTAAAACTTGGCTAAGGTGCCTGCTTGTTGCAGTAATGCTTTTCTTCGCTTCACAAAATAATAGCTATGCCGGCAGTTTCCCGGTTAGGCCCGGTAGTTTGTTATTGTCGCCATCTATAAATTATTTTTTTGCAAACAAGGGTTGGGACTCATTGCGTACGCTTAGTCCGTTTACAGCGGGCGGCCAGTTCCGGTCTATCAGTTATTCGTTATATACAGAATATGGCATAAGCAGACGTTTTACATTTGTAGCATTGCTGCCGTATGTTATGAACAGCTATCATGATAACAATGGATACAGCAGCCAAACAAACGGATTAACTGATCTGGAAACAGGCATTAGGTATTATGTGGCCAATATTAATTACATCTATTATTTCACTATACAGGGCACGTTTATATTGCCTTTATATACCAACAATGTTAATTTAGGTTATGGCGAAAAAGGCGCAGAACTAAAGGCATCATTTGGGGGCAGCGGCAAGCTACTTGGTAAAAACTATTATTTTAATTTGGAGAATGGCATAAGGCAGTATTTCGAAACATACGGCCCTTTGCAAGATAGATATACAGCCACGTTTGGCCTAACACTTGATAGAAGATTTAAACACCAATTATCTGTCTCGTTAGGCGGCTTTTATTCAACCAGTAGCCTTAACAGTAGCTATGACCCTACGCATATAGCCAGTAATAAAAACTTTGCTTTTAACCAGGTATCATTAAGCTATGGCTATTCATTCAGCAGGCGGCTATCATTATTTTTATCAGCAGGCACATTTATTAACGGGCGCAATACCGGCGATGGTTCAAGCGCTTCTGCATCATTTATCATAAGGCCTTTTTAGTTTATATAACATGATCAGATCATTATTTATATTACTTCTTTTCCCTTTTTGCTGCCTGGCTCAATCTGTAGAAACTTATATCCAACAGGGTAATACAAAAGCAAGTGCAAAAGATTATAAAGGTGCTATTGTTGATTTTACCAAAGCGATTGAACAGGACGGCAAAAACGCGAAGATCTATTTTTACCGTGCTAACGCCTACAGTGCAAATAATGATTACCCCTCGGCCATAAAGGACTTTACCAGATCTATAGAGTTTGATCCATCATCGGCAAATATGTTTGCCTATTACTATCGTGGCAACTCATACAACGCCAATAAAAATTATGCTGAGGCCGTTGCTGATTACACAAAAGCGCTCTACATTAGCCCTAAAAATGCCATTTTATATCATTACCGCGCCGATGCTAAATCTAATTTAAAAGATTATACAGGCGCTATTGAAGATTTTAACAGGGCTATCCAAATATCACCTAATGACCCTTCGTTATTTGAGTACCGGGGCGTTGCCAGAGCCAATATAGGCGATAATAAAGGTGCCATTGCTGATTATGACATAGCCGCAAAGCTCGACCCCGAAAATGCTGATATTATATTTTATCGTGCCAACGCCAAAGGCAATATACCCGATTTTAAAGGCGCCATTGCCGATTATACCAAAACCCTGGCCATGAACCCGCAAAACGCGGCGGCTGTTTTTTATCGTGCAAATGCACATGGCAATATTAATGAATATGCTGAGGCCATTGAAGATTATAAAAAGGCAATTTCGATAGATAGTAAAATACCCAACATTTATAAATACCTGGCAAATGCTTTGGCCAAAAACGGCGATACTAAAGTCGCGCTTGATTTTTTTGGCGACCGGATAAAAGCAGACCCCAAGAATGCCGACCTATACTTATACGATGGTATTGTTAAAAACAACCTTAACGATAAAGAAGGCGCTATTGCCGATTTTGATAAAGCGATAGAATTAAAACCAAACAGCGAGGCCTATCAAAGCCGGGCCGATGCAAAACTTAATATTAAATTGTATGATGACGCATCTGACGATGCGGACGAGGCAATAGATCTCGATGCAAAAAACAGCTATGCCTTTATAACCCGGTCAAGGATCAAACTAAAGCTTAATGATACCAGCGGTGCCCTCAAAGATATTAATACAGCTATCGAGATCAATACTTTGAATGACTACGCCTTTTCCATACGCGGCGATATAAATACCATACTTAGAAATGATAATGCCGCTTTAGCCGCCTATAATAAGGCGATAGGAGATAACCCTGGCAATACAGAAAACTATCTAAAACGCGGTGGCACACGCCTTAGGCTAGGCGACCGGGCAGGCGCCTTACAGGATTTTAAAAAGCTGGGCGATCTTAACTCCAGCGATAAGTACTTATATATACGGCTTGGTCAGTTAATGGCTAAGGGTAGTTTTTTTAACGAGTTGCAGACACTTTTTAATAACTTGATAACCCGGAGCCCTAAAGTTGCAGGCTTTTATGTAAACCGTGGCATTGCCCGCGAAAACCTGGACAACGTTACCGGCGCTATAGCAGATTATAATGAAGCGTTGACGCTGGATACCGCATCGGCAGAAGCTTACCAAAACCGTGGGCACGCAAAAATTGCGCTTAGTGATTATGAGGGCGCACTTAAAGATATTAACAAAGCTATATCGCTGCGCGATGATGATGACGAAGCCTTCTTTTTACGGGCAAGTGTTAAATTAGCCACCAAAGATTACCAGGGCGCTGTTGACGATTATAACAGTACCTTATTTATAAACCTGGATAATATTAAAGCCCGATGCCGAGCGTATAAAAGAAGATTTTAGCTATGCCGTAATGCTCGACCCTAAGAACGAAGACGTTTATAACCTTTGGGGCGATGCCGAGATCAACTTAAAAAACCCTAATGCCGCTATAAAAGATTATACATTGGCTATCGGCTTAAACACCAAAAACCCGGCATCATACATAAAACGCGGCATGGTTAAAATTAACCAAAATGATAAAGCCGGTGCTTGTACAGATTTTAATTCTGCTGCTGCCCTTGGATCAAAAGCTGGTAAGGATGCGGTGGTGAAGTATTGTAAGTAGGCTTACACCCTGCACTAATTTCTATATACCCCAAACATTTCATTTATCGCTTTCGCGCGATAATCAAATACCTTTTTGATCTTTTTGCCAACCAGCAGCTTATGGCTTAAACGGCCTATAATACCGTATGGAATGGCATAGTTTACAATATCCGTCATCTGTACGCCGCCTTTTATTTCTTTAAAGTGATGCTCGTGGTGCCATAGGGCGTAGGGGCCGAAGCGTTGTTCGTCTACAAAATATTCCTGGTCTTTTACGTGGGTGATCTCAGTCATCCAGTTCATTTTTATACCCAGCAGCGGTGTTATTTTGTAAGTGATGATCATGCCCTCATACACCCTGCTATTAGCATCATAAAGCGATGTTACCTTAAATCGCATTTGCGGCGGTGTAAGCTTTACAAGATTTAATGGAGAAGTAAAAAAATCCCAGGTTTCGGCCAGAGGAATGGGCAGGTTCTGCTCAAATTTAAATAGATAGGTTTTCACTATTAAATCAGCGCAAAAACTTAGCCAAGTAATGGCTAATCTATTAATTTATGACTTTTAATTTAGCATCAAGCAAGTCAAGCAGTTTTTTAAACTCATCGTCGCTATAGCCTATAGATTGATAAATGATCTTACCATTTTCATCAATTACTACATTACGCGGAATATACTCCTTAGCATATAAGCCAAATATCTTTCGCCCTTCGTCAGGCAACATGGCAAAGGTATAATGAAATTGTTCTTTAAAGGGCAGCACTACGCCCCAGCCTTGTTCGCGGCCAAATATAAGCAGTGCAAATTTAGAGTTGTCTTTATACTTATCCCATATCTCGGCTTGCACCCGTGGCAACTCCAATCGGCATGGACCGCACCAGGTAGCAAAAAAGTTGATCATCACTATTTTACCGCGATAATCTTTTAAGTTGGCTTTTTGCGTTTTGGTTATGCTGAAATCAAAGGTTGGGGCTGTATCGCCTGCTTTAGTAAAAGTTGCAGGGTCGGCTTGTTGTGCCCGGCTAAAAAGCGGGGTCAGCAATGTGAGCAGGATAAAGGTTGATCTTTTCATACCGATGTTTCTGCAAGATAAAAAACATCCATCAAAAATCAACTTTGTTATTGCACCATCTTATTGGCACAACATGAGCTGGCAAAAGCTTCGGGTTTTGCTTTAAATACAAAGCCCATGCTTAATATATAACCCATAGCCTCGTGCAGGGCCTGGTTTGATTTAAACATGGGGTTGGTATTAATATCGGCATG
>DHIR01000088.1:0-1624 GCA_002403905.1 Mucilaginibacter sp. UBA4741 | reverse complement strand
GGGGTTGGTATTAATATCGGCATGCACTTCCAGATCAACATCATACAGATCCAGCAGATCGCAAAGTTTGTAAGAAATGTCTATTGATTTTTGCACCTCGGTAAGCATACGCTCCTTAATACTCATTTTTTGTGAGGTGCGTTCCTGGTGGATAAACATAAACCCGCCCCGGCCCTCGCGCAAAAAAACAATTACGGTTGCAAAATCGGTTATGGCGCCCTTAACCTGCGAGTCGGTGCCAATGCATACCTTAAGCTTGTTACCCAGCAAGGTTTCCCGTTCAATTGCTTGTTCTACCTCTTCAATAATAGGTAATTGGATGATCTCGCCGCTAAACTTTCTCCAGGTCATAAAACTCGTTTTTTAGTACTCGTTAATGCATATCCTAAAGATAAAGCATAACGTATGACAAAAACGTTACCGGAGTATCATTTATTTGTTAACACTTATCTAAATATCAACAGGTTAACCAATAAAACTTTAGGAATTATTATTGTTTCTTTATCTCAACACGACGATTTCTAACGCGGCCAGCTTCGGTAGCGTTATCGGCTACAGGCTTTTTATCGCCATAACCCTTAACGGTTAGGTTATCAACGCTTATGCCCGAGTTAACCAGGTATGCTTTTACAGCCGTAGCTCTTTCAACAGATAATGACATGTTATGCGCGTCTGTACCCTCTGCCGATGCATTGCCGTTTAGCGCAAAACTTACTGATGGGTCTTTTTTCATTTCGGCAGCAGCTTTATCCATGATAGGATAGGAAGCTGTTTTTAATATGCCCGAGTTAAACTCGAACTGTATGTTGGCAAAGCTATAGTTAGGTTTTTCAACCGGTGCCGGGGTAGGCGCAGGAGCTGGTGTCGCTGCTACTGGTGCCGGTGTTGCTGTTATAGGTGCAGGCGTTTCTGTTACGGCTACAGGTGTTGCCTGGGCTATCTTTTTCGCCTTGCAAGCCTGCATTAAAGTAACTGCTGATAAAATAAAAACGGAGAAGTAAAGGGCTCTTAAAAATTTCATAGTGGTGATTAGTTGTATGGTTTAAAAACGAACTTTATGGCTAGTTATTATGATTATTTTAGTACAATAATTAACCGTTGGCCACCAATCTGCTTAAACTCCTGTAAACAAACTCGTTATAAATATGCCTGCGGGCAAACCTTCCCGGCGAATCTGCATTAACTAATTTTACATAAATAGCCCTGGGTACATCAAAATATTCATAAGCGTTCCCGTCAGAAAACTCAACCTTTAACACCTGCGATTTGAACTCAAAATCGCTAATGCTAGCCGTTGCAGTAGTTGCATTATATTCTGCTAATGATTGGTCACGGGTTTCGGGCGCTATGCTTACCAAAAAATGGTAGGCCTCAATAATAGTTTTGCTTTTCTCTTCGGCATCTAGCTTACTATCTTCACTATCCTGGAATTTATCCGGATGCCATGTTTTCATTAATCCGCGGTAAACAGATTTTAATTCTTGCAGTTCTGCCGTTTCTGTAACGCCTAAAAGCTTTCTGTAGTCAACAATTTTTTTCATAATATAATTTCTAATTTATTGTAATTGAAGCAGAAAGCATTAAAACCATAAGCACTTTGTTCAAGAAAATAATTTTGCAAAGG
>DHIR01000112.1:7456-7610 GCA_002403905.1 Mucilaginibacter sp. UBA4741 | reverse complement strand
GCACATCTGCATATCCACGCATCTGTACATCAAAAATCACGTTCCGTATTCCGGGGTTGTTACTTCGGTTTCTTCAAACTCATAATCAGTTAATGGCGGGCATGAGCAAATTAGCGTTCTGTCGCCGTAGGTATCATTAACCCGGCCTACTGAT
>DHIR01000112.1:0-7209 GCA_002403905.1 Mucilaginibacter sp. UBA4741 | reverse complement strand
GTATCATTAACCCGGCCTACTGATGGCCAGAATTTATATGCTGCTACATATGGCAGCGGGAAGGCTGCTTTTTGGCGGCTGTATGGGTGTTCCCATTCGTTACCTGTAATAACGCTCACTGTATGCGGCGCGTTTTTAAGTGGGTTATCAATTCTGTCTGATGCCCCTGCTTCAACCTTGGCAATTTCTTTACGGATAGCTATCATAGCATCGCAGAAACGGTCAAGCTCATGTTTAGGTTCTGACTCTGTCGGCTCTATCATTACTGTACCCGCAACCGGGAACGATACTGTTGGCGCGTGGAAACCGTAATCCATTAAACGTTTGGCAATGTCAACCACCTCTATACCTGCTGCTTTAAATGATCGGCAATCCAATATCATCTCATGTGCGCAACGGCCGTGTGAGCCGGTGTACAATACAGGATAATGGCCCTCTAGCCTTGTTTTAATATAGTTGGCGTTAAGGATAGCGTATTTGGTAGCATTGGTTAACCCATTGCCGCCCATCATGGCTATATAAGCATGCGATATGATCAGAATAGAAGCCGAACCCCAAGGGGCCGCAGACACCGCGTGGATAGCTTTACCGTTATCAATATCAACAACCGCGTGTCCCGGTAAATACGGAACCAGGTGTTTAGCTACACCGATAGGGCCCATGCCCGGGCCACCACCGCCATGCGGTATACAGAAGGTTTTATGTAAGTTTAAGTGGCAAACATCGGCACCAATATTGGCCGGACTGGTTAACCCAACCTGCGCGTTCATGTTAGCGCCGTCCATATAAACCTGGCCGCCATTATCATGTATAATCTGGCAGATATCAATGATAGACTCTTCAAATACACCGTGAGTTGATGGGTAAGTTACCATCAGGCAAGACAAATCGTCTTTATGTTCTTCGGCTTTTGCCTTCATGTCGGCAACATCAATGTTACCATTATCGTCGCATTTAACAATTACTATCTTCATGCCGGCCATTGCTGCCGATGCAGGGTTGGTACCGTGTGCAGACGAAGGGATAAGCACCACATTGCGGTGATGATCGCCACGGTCATGATGGTAAGCGCGGATAACCATCAGGCCCGTGTACTCGCCTTGCGCGCCGGCGTTTGGCTGCAAACTCATGGCTGCAAAGCCGGTGATCTCGCTTAACCAGCGGTTCAGCTCATCAAACAATTGCATGTAACCGCCGGTTTGGTCGGTTGGTGCAAAAGGGTGCATGCGGCTAAACTCTGCCCAGGTAACGGGTACCATTTCGGTAGTGGCGTTTAGTTTCATGGTACATGAGCCTAAAGCAATCATAGAGTGGCAAAGCGAAAGATCTTTAGTTTCTAATGATTTTATATAACGCAGCATTTCATGTTCTGAATGGTGCGAGTTAAAAATCCCATGCGTTAAATAAGTCGATGTACGTTGCAGATCAGCAGGGATAACGGTTGTTAAACCGGCTTGTAATCCGTCAAAATCAATAGCAGCAATGGTTTTGCCTTTTACTTTGGCAAATAAGCGCACTAAGGTTTTTATATCCTCGGGCGATGTTGTTTCATCTATAGCAATAGTAACTACCGATCCGTTATAATTCAGGTTAACCTCGTTGTTTAACGCTTCAGAATGGATAGGGCCAACCAAATCGCCCAGGTCAAACTTAACGGTATCAAAATAAGCCTCATTTAATTGTTTAAAGCCTAATGCTTCTAAACTTTGACCTAAAAGGATAGCTAAACCGTGTACACGTTCGGCAATCAGTTTTAAACCTTTAGGGCCATGATATACCGAATACATACCAGCCATAATAGCCAATAATGCCTGCGCGGTACAAATGTTAGAGGTTGCTTTATCCCTGCGGATATGTTGCTCGCGGGTTTGCAGTGCCATACGTAGAGCGTAGTTGCCCGCGCTGTCAATAGTAACACCAATTATGCGGCCCGGTATAGAGCGTTTGTATTCTTCTTTAGTAGCAAAGAAGGCGGCATGCGGGCCGCCAAAGCCCATTGGTACACCAAAACGTTGGGTAGTACCTACCACAATGTCAGCACCCCATTCGCCCGGAGGGGTTAGGAGTATTAAGCTCATAATATCAGCAACAACTGTTAGTTTCATGCCTTTTTCATGCCCCTTAGCTGCAAAATCAGCATAGTTGTAAACGGCACCGTGTCCGGCCGGGTATTGCACTATGGCGCCAAACATATCGTTGGTTAACTCAACCGTGCGGTGGTCGCCAATTTGCAGGGTAATGCCATAAGGCTCTGCCCTGGTTTTTAAAATATCTATAGTTTGGGGGAATACTTCTTCTGATACAAAGAAGGTTTTAGCCTCTTCTTTTTTACGCAAAGTATATTGCATAAACATAGCCTCGGCAGCCGCTGTGCCTTCGTCTAATAAAGAGGCGTTGGCAATTTCCATCCCGGTTAAGTCAATAACCATGGTTTGGAAGTTTAACAAAGCCTGTAAACGGCCTTGTGCTATCTCTGCCTGGTACGGGGTATACTGAGTGTACCATCCGGGGTTTTCTAATATATTACGTTGGATAACACCCGGTACAATAACATCATAATATCCCTGGCCAATATAGCTGCGATAAACCTTGTTTTTTGATGCTGTTTGTTTAAGATCTTTTAAGTAGGTAAACTCGCTTTTTGCAGCCGGCAGGTTAAGCGGATTTTTTAATCGTATTTTTGCCGGTACCGTTTGCGCTATCAGCTCGTCAAGCGTATTTACGCCTGTAGCTTTAAGCATTTGTGCGGTATCTGCCTGATTAGGTGCAATGTGCCTGCCCTCAAATTTTTCCTCGTAAGCGGTGTTTAATGCCATGAAAAGTATCAGTTATATATTTATCGCAAAGGTACAATTTTACCCGTTGACAATCAATTTGATAACCAAATAGTAACCCTAAAATTACACGGGAAATTATATTTGTTTTGAGGCTTAAAAGGCAGAATAAAATACATCTTTTTGGGGCTGTAACTTTGGTTTTAAACCAGTTGTCTTAAATACATCTGTATAGTGTTCTCCAATCCATAATACAGCGCATCCGTTATTAGCGCATGCCCAATACTAACTTCGTCTAATGCGGGTATATTTTCAGCAAAATATTTTAGGTTGTTCAAGTCAAGGTCATGGCCTGCATTAATGCCTAAACCAACTTTTTGCGCGGCCCCGGCAGCTTTAATATAAGGGGCTATGGCCGCTTCTTTATCCTGTAAATATTGGAGGGCATAGGCTTCTGTGTAAAGCTCTATGCGGTCGGTTCCGGTTGTGGCGGCGGCTTCAACCATTTCAACCACCGGGTCAACAAAAATAGAAACACGGATACCGGCATTTTTAAATACCGCAATCATATCCTTTAAATATTGTTGATTTTTAATGGTATCCCAGCCATGGTTTGATGTTATCTGCCCCAACACATCAGGCACTAATGTTACTTGCTCGGGTTTGTTGGCTAGTACCAAGTCAATAAATTTTTGTTCCTGGCAATTGCCTTCAATATTAAACTCGGTAGTAACTATTTTTTTAAGTTCAAAAACATCATTGTAGCGAATGTGCCTTTCGTCAGGACGCGGATGCACGGTTATGCCTTGCGCGCCAAAGCGTTCGCAATCTTTTGCAACTTGTATCAGATTTGGGTTGTTACCACCGCGTGAATTACGAAGGGTAGCTATTTTGTTGATGTTGACAGATAACCGGGCCATATTATATCACTATTTTGGAAGCGCAAATATCATTATTAGTTAACTAATAGTGCCAAACAATTTTATGGTTATTTAGTTACAACGCTGTATTAACCTAATAATTAACTCCTTGTGTTGTTTAGAGTTATATTGTTAATGCATAGCGTTGTTGTATGTAACAATTATGGTATTAATAAACTAAATAGGGTTAATAATGTAACAATAGTATTAGGTTAATTGTTAAACGTAATATAAATTGAACCTTTACGTCTGATATGTTTTTTAGCATATTAAATTATTTAAACCTGAGCACTATAAATTTTATGATATATATATTTACGCCCCTAATCCTTATTGTTTTATTTGTTGGTAATAGCTATGCACAAACGGGCCGCGGGGTCCAGGGAAAGCTAATAGATTCGACAAAACAATCATTGCCCGGCAGTACTGTTAAATTAAAAACCGACCTTGGCGATAGCACTCAGGTAGCTACCGATATAGATGGAAAATTTAGTTTTTTAAATATAAAAGGCAGCAAAATAACGCTCACTATATCATCGTTTGGTTACCAGGGCGTTATAAAGCATTATTCTTTTTCACCAACAGACAATAATACGTTTGTTATCCCTCCAATAGTTTTAAAAAGCGAAAGCAAGCAACTTAAAGAGGTTACCATTGTAGGTGTTAACCCCATTAAATTTAAAGAAGACACGATTGATTATAAAATTGCAGCCTATCCGGTACGCGAAAACGCCCCGGTTGAAGACGTTTTAAAGAAAATGCCGGGTGTTGATGTTGACGCGAATGGCAACGTTAGCGCCCAGGGAAAATCAATTACCAAAGTACGTATTAACGGTAAAGACTTTATGGGTGGCGATGTACAATCGGCTACTAAAAATATCCCTGCCGATATTTTAGAGAGTGTACAGATAATTGATGATTACGGCGATCAGGCTAACCTTACCGGTGTTAAAACCGGCGAGCCTAACAAAATATTAAACTTTACTATACGGTCTGATAAAAACTATGGTTATTCACTACAGGCAACTGCCGGCGCCGGTAAAGATGCTTTGCCTGCTGCGCCGGGCATAAGTAATGAGAACCGATATATTGGCTCTGTAAATTTGTTCAATTTTAAGGGCAACAGACAGGTGACAGTTTTAGGCAATATCAATAATATTAATGCCAACACCTTCAATTTTGGTGGTGGCGGCGGTGGTGGCGGTAACCGTGGTGGCGGCAGGCAAGGCGGAGGTAATAACGGTTTAGCCAGCACTAAAGATGGTATTACAATCGCACGTGCAATAGGAACCAATTATCGCGACCAATGGGGGAAATACATATCTGTATATGGCAGCTATAGTTTTTCTGATAACTCTACATTTACTAATAGCAACACATTGCGCACCAATACTGGTTTGGGTACTACCACCAACAATCAAACATTAGCAAATGATAACCCTATAAACCACAGGTTTAATTTTAACCTGGAGTACAAGCCTGATACTATAAACTATTTAAAAATATCACCTTCATTTACTTATGCAAGTACAAACTCATCGTCTTTAGAAGATGTACTTTCAAACAATTCGGGATCTGTAGATAAAGCATACAAAACAAGTATTGTAAGTAATTCAACATCACCTAATTTTAGCATTAATGCTTTATTTAATCACCGTTTTGCTAAAAAGGGCCGTAACTTTAGTTTGTTTGCTAATGCAAGTACTGCCCAAACAACATCTTATAATAATCCGGTAGCAACTTACACTGTTGGTTCGCCAAATGTGCCGGCTAACCAGGTTATCAATACAAATAACCATACCACAACTTATGGTGGCAATATGTCTTACCTGGAGCCTATTGGTGCTATATCTTACCTGGAGTTAAACTATAATTTTAATCATTCTTATACATCGAATGATAAAGAAACAGATACCTTATCTGTAGCTAATACTTTTAACAATTACCAAAAGCTAAGTAATAATTATAACTACACTTTTGTAACCAACAGAGTTGGCCTTAACTATCGTGTTATTGATACTAAATATAATTATACTTTAGGTATAGGTGTACAGCCGTCTGTTTTAGATGGCCGCTCAATTACCAACAATATAAACACCCATAAAAGTCAGCTAAACTATATACCGTCTGCCCGTTTCTTATATAACTTTTCACGAAACGAGTCATTTAGCTTTAATTATAATGGGTCAAGCAGTCAACCATCTTTTAACCAATTGCAGCCGGTTGTTGATCTTTCAAGTGCATCATACCCGGTACAGGGTAACCCAGACCTGGAACAACAATTTGTTAATAATTTTTCGTTGCGATATAATTCATTTGGTATAACATCAGGCAATATCCTGTTTTTAAATGCTTCGTACAACAAGATAGATCATTATGTAGCAACCCGTACTACCAGTTACAGAACACTTACCCCGGCAGCAATTATAGCAAACCCCGGGCTAAAAGATTTTTCGAACACTACCTTAACAAGATATTTAAATGCTGATGGCTATTCTTCCGCATCCGTACAAGGATTATATTCAAAGCCTTGGAACGAGCGTAAATATACAGTAATATTTAACGGTAATATTAGCTATACAAGGTACCCTGCATTTGTAGATGCTGTAGATGCTAATGGCATACAATCGCCAACATTAGAAAACCTGGCAAAGACATTAACATTTACTCCGGGTGCACGTTTTAGGTTAGATATAACCAATGTAATTGATGCCCAGGCAAGCGCTAATTATTCTATAAGCAAAACCGATAACTCTTTAGCCGGCACAAGTTCATTAAGCCAAAACACCAATATAAGGGCGTTAACTCTTGGTTTGACAGGTAAAAACTATTTTGGCAACTGGACATTCAGCTATGATTATACAAAACAAATAAACGCTGGTTATACTATACCTGTAACTAACCCTAATATATTGAGTGCTTATTTAGAGCGCAGGTTCCTGCCACAAAACAGGGCTACTTTACGTATGGCTGTGGTTGATCTGTTTAATCAAAATACCGGATTTTCTGTGGCCAGTGATGGCAGCAGCACAACCCAAACCAGTGTTAACAGGTTGGGCCGTTATTATATGTTAACGTTTGCGCTACGCTTGCAAAAATTTGCAGGCCGTTCACCAATGCAAGATGGCGAATTTAAAAGAGGCGATGGCGGTGGACGTGATCGCCCTCCACGTGGTGACAGGCAAGGTGGCGGCGGCGGCGGTTTCGGTGGCGGCGGCCCTCAATAATAATCGAATCATCTAAAATGCTATATAAAAAGAAACCCTCGGCTATTGCAGCCGAGGGTTTCTTTTTATGGTTTATGTTGGTTAGGCAACGGTGCTTATTACGCGCTCCAGTTCTTCCAGGTCAAAGGGTTTAGCCAGATAAGTTTCGGCACCGGCATGGTTGGCCAATAACTGGATATCGCTGTTTGCCGAAAAATAAATAACAGGTATACCTTTAAGCTCATCAGTCTTTTTTAGAGTCTGTGTAGCAATAATACCGCCTGCATCAGGTATCCAGTTATCCATCAG
>DHIR01000191.1:819-4045 GCA_002403905.1 Mucilaginibacter sp. UBA4741 | reverse complement strand
TTAACAAAAGTAATATTTTTTGAATTACTTAATTACTTATCTGCATTTTTGTTAGGTGACAGAAACAGATCATATCCGCAAAGCTTTTCCGCATGAACCTACCGCCCAGCAGCAAGAGTTATTTAACCGGCTGCATAACTTTTTATTAAAGGAAGATGGTGACGAATGTTTTATTTTGAAAGGATATGCCGGTACGGGTAAAACCACTATTGTAGGCGCACTGGTAAAAGCGTTAAAAAGCTATAATTATAAATCGGTATTGCTGGCACCAACCGGGCGGGCGGCTAAGGTTATTACCAGTTATTCGGGGCGAAAGGCTTTTACCATACATAAACGTATCTACCGCAAAAAAACAGCGCTCAATGTTGACGAGTCATTCTCGATAGCTGATAACCTGGCTAGTAATACGCTGTTTATTATTGATGAGGCCTCTATGATATCCGACCAGATAAGTGGCAATAACCGTGATACATTGTTGTTTGACCTGGTTAAGTACGTTTACAACAAAAAAAACTGCAAGCTAATGCTGGTAGGCGATACCGCCCAATTACCCCCTGTAGGTTCTGATAACAGCCCCGCGCTGGATGAGCAATTAATGAAAATTGATTTTAGCCTGAATGTATTTAGCTACGAACTAACTGATGTACTGCGTCAGGGAAAAGACTCGGGGATATTGTATAATGCCACACGGATACGTGATATCATCCGCCAGGGAAAAGAAGTTATACCTCAAATAACCACCAAAGGTTATACTGATGTTTTCAGGATGACGGGCGAACGTTTAGAGGAAGGGTTGGAATATGCTTACAATAAATATGGTAACGAAAATACGTTGATCATTTGTCGATCTAACAAAAACGCCAACCTGTACAACAAACAAATACGTGCCTGTCTATTATGGCGCGAAGAAGAGCTAACAGGCGGCGACCAATTAATGATAGTAAATAACAACTATTTCTGGCTGCAAGACCTGGAGGAGGGAAGCACCGCTTTTATAGCCAATGGCGACATTGCCAAGATCAGAAAAGTACGCAAGTTTGAAGAAATGTATGGTTTCCGCTTCGCGGATGTTCAATTGGAGTTTATTGATTATGCCGAGGACCCGGTTTTAGATTGTAAGGTTTTATTGGATACGCTTTATTCTGAATCACCGGCTTTGCAACCTATAGATCAAAAGCGTTTGTATTTGGAAGCTATGAAAGATTACGACCACATCCCCAACAAACGCGCCAAGCATAACGAGTTAAAGCTGAATCCATATTATAATGCCCTGCAAATAAAGTTTGCTTATGCCATTACCTGCCATAAGGCACAAGGAGGCCAATGGGATGCTGTTTTTGTAGACCAGGGATATTTAACCGATGAAATGGTAAATACCGACTTTTTACGCTGGTTCTATACCGCCTGCACCCGCGCTACTAAAGAATTGTTTCTGGTAAACTTTAACGATAAGTTTTATGGCGGCCCGGTTGAGCAGCCGTTCTAGCTATTTAAACAGCTTTTTTAGAAAAAAATACGCGGCTATAGCCAAAGCAAATAATATGATCACTTGCGACCATTTTGCGATGTGTTTTAAATAATACCCGGTTTCTGCCGGCTGGGCTGCTAAAATAATATATGCTACTTTCATAGGTCTTAGTAATTGAATAACCGGCTAAGCCTAAGCACTAACCGGTAGTTGTATTAAAAATGTTGTACCCTTGCCTTCCACACTACTTACGCTAATCTTTCCTTTATGGCTCTCTATGATCTGCTTTACAATACTTAGGCCCAGGCCGGTAGATTTTTCGCCTTTTAACCCGGTACGGCCAGCCTTACTAAAGCGCTCAAAAATATGGGGGATCATATCCTGCGGGATACCTAAACCGTGATCTTTAACTTCTATGCTGATGATATCGCCTTTTTGATTTAAATGTAGTTCTACTTTATCGGTTTCTTTAGAAAATTTAAGGGCGTTGCTTATCAGGTTATCCAGCACGCGTGTAAATTTTTCTTTACTTAACTGTATGTAGCGGATTAACCGAGCTAACCAATAAAATAGTGATGGGGTTCTGTATCTTCCAGGCATCTATTATACTTTTCAGGTATTGGTTAAGTTCTATCTTTTGTGTTTCAATAATGTTGATATTTTCGTTCTTGGCCGCCTCTAACAGGTCATCCAAAATATCACGGGCCTTGCTGCATGATTCTTTTATCATGTTAACATTGTCCTGCGTATCCTCATCAATATCTTCCAGTTCCATCATCATCGCAATCGACTCGACAGCGCCTATGGGGTTACGCAGATCATGCGCTACCATGCCTAATACCTGGTTCTTAAATTCGCCTGCTTTCTCAATTTCAATATTCTTGCTCCTGATCTCGATGATCTGTTCATAGTAACTGGCTTTGTAAGAGAAAAAATACCGGGATATTAAATAAAAACCTGGTAGTAATACAACAGATATCAGCTGATCGTACAACATGCTGGTCGCATCCGCGTGAGCGTAAAGTAACAACGATGTAAAAGCTATTTCCGAAAAGATCAATAGTATCAATACCTCATCATACTCGAACACACACATTACGCTGATAACAATTAATGCGATCAAATAGATGGTTAAGTTATTTCGCGGCTCTGAAGTAGCTATAAAAGCCGAGTACATACCACTTAAAATGATATATAACGAAAATAAAAATACAAACAGGATCATGCCCGCGTTGGCTTTTTTGGTCTTACGTATCTGGATAACCAATAAATGACTTATCAGGTAAAAGACAGGGGTAAGTATAAGATACACCCAATTGGTAAAGTCAAACTCAGGAAAGTTTTGCGCTTTAGTAATACTAATAGGCAGGGCCAAAACCAATACCCGTAATATCACATTTATTAACAAAAATATGAGCGCGCAGTTACGTATAGACAGCAAATTTTGTAACGTATAATAGTTACGGAACGCCACGCGATATTTACCGGGTACGCTTTTAAAGTAATGGGTATTCAATGTATTAATTTATGGGTATCCAAAAATATAAAAAATGTGTATTGATTTATAGCTAACCTACTTTTTTACCGTTTACACCCAACTTTTATTAAAAAAATTGGGTGTAAAGAAAACCATAATTACTTAATAAGCAATTGACAAAAAGACATAACATTTTAATATAAAATGACATTATTTCATAAATACGATTGTGGCAAGTATTTTGACTAATTACAAATATGAATTTTAACAATTTTACCATA
>DHIR01000191.1:418-693 GCA_002403905.1 Mucilaginibacter sp. UBA4741 | reverse complement strand
GTACAAAAAGCTTCAGAAATAACATCCGGCAACCAGCAACAGGCCATTGAGCCCGCGCACTTGCTTAAAGGTTTGTTATTGGTGGATGAGAATGTTATATCCTTTTTATTAAAAAAATTAAATGTTAACCTTAACAGGTTACATGATATTTTGGACGAACAGATAGCTTCGTTCCCGAAAGTTAGCGGGAGCGATGTTTATTTATCGTCTACCTCTAATTCGGTACTGCAAAAAGCAACTGGTTACCTTAAAGAGTTTAAGGATGAATTTGTATC
>DHIR01000191.1:0-204 GCA_002403905.1 Mucilaginibacter sp. UBA4741 | reverse complement strand
AGAGTTTAAGGATGAATTTGTATCTGTAGAGCATATATTACTTGGTATTTTAGCTGTAAGCGATAAAACCAGCACCGCGCTTAAAGATTTTGGCGTAAACGAGAAGGATCTTAAAAAAGCTATAATCAGCGTACGGGGTGATAATAAGGTAACCGACCAAAACGCCGAAGCAAGCTATAACGCTTTAAATAAATATGCCCGTAA
>DHIR01000181.1 GCA_002403905.1 Mucilaginibacter sp. UBA4741 | reverse complement strand
GTTAAAGACAGTGCATATCAAGCCCGCAAACTAAAAGTAGATGAGGTCAATCTGGTGTCCGCTTATTATCATCAGGATGGCAATAATTCGGCAGTTACCGGTGGTATCGGCACAGAAAACTTAACTGATTTTGCTAATACGCTTGATCTGCAGCTTTCAAAATATAGCATTAATGGCTATAAGCATAGCTTTTCGTTTGAATTAGGCATTGATCATTATACCTCAGCATCATCTGATAAAATTGACCCGCTAAGCGTTTCGTCAGCATCAAGACAAGACACTCGTGTTTATCCTTCTTTAAACTGGACAGTATCAAACGATAAAACCGGTAACGCATTCGGTATAACAGGTTCTTATTCTCATGAGTTCGATTACCAGTCATTTGGAGGCGGTATTAATTTAACCCGCCTTTCCAAAAATAAAAATACCCAGTTTGATTTTAAGGCTACTGCTTTTTTAGATACCTGGAAAGTGATTCTTCCCGTTGAGTTACGACCGGCGGGTTATGGGTCCGGGTCTAACAGGGATAGCAGAGGCGGCGGAACCGTAGATTACAAGCCCCGTAATTCATTTAGTGCCTCCTTTTCTTTATCGCAGGTAATTACCCAACGTCTGCAAATGGCTTTGATTGTTGAACCATCCTACCAAAAAGGCTTGCTGGCAACCGAATATCAACGGGTTTATTTCAATAGCAATTTTGCCACAGGTGTGGGCCCTACCAATAGCATTTTAAACGAACGGATAGAAAGCCTGCCCGGTAGTCGCTACAAATTACCCATAGCCGTAAGGTTGAATTATTTTTTGGATGATCATTTTATCATCCGTGCCTTTTATCGTCATTATAACGATAACTGGGGCATCAGCGCCAATACAGCCGAGTTAGAAATACCGGTAAAGTTGACCTCATTTGTATCAATAAGTCCTTTTTATAGGTATAACAACCAACAAGGCACAAAGTATTTTGCACCGTATGGACAACATAGCCCAACCGAAACTTATTACACCAGCGATTACGATCTGTCTACATTAACCAGCAATTTTGTTGGTGCTAACATAAGGCTTTCTCCTCCTAACGGAGTATTGGGCTGGCAGCACTTTAATTCGTTAGAGATAAGAGCCGGGCATTATATGCGGTCGACAGGTTTAAACTCGAATATTTTAACATTGGCCATGAAGTTTAAATAAGCTTTATAATAGCCACAATTGAATTTGCTAAAGTGATTGCAGGGCTTTTCCCTCAAAGCGATGCAATCACTGCTTAATAGTCTATTAATTACAATCATAATTACTTTTGCACGTTAGTTAAAAAAATGGGCAAGGAGCCGGCTATTAAGTATTATTTTGTCTGATCTGTAAGTATTTGATACCAGTAGTACAAGTATATTTTTTTAATAAACAATGAAAGAGCCCCAAATTTTTAAAAGAAGCGCTAAGCTAATGGGCAACCGCTTTGAGCTTAGCGTAGTTGCGGGGGATGAAAAATGGGCAAATGAAAAAATTGACGCCGGTATTGATGAGATAAAACGCATTGAGAAATTACTTACCACTTTTAGCGATGATAGCGAAACCAACCAAATAAACCATTATGCGGGTATTGCACCGGTTGCGGTAAGCAGGGAAACCTTTGATCTGATAAAACGCTCCATCCGGATATCTGAAGTAACCCAGGGTGCGTTTGATATTACTTATGGGTCTGTTGATAAAAAACTGTGGAACTTTGATCAGAACATGACCTCGCTGCCTGATAAAGATACCGCCAAGCAAATGGTTAGGCTTATCAACTTTAAAAATATTGTACTTGATGACGAAAAATGCACCGTTTTTTTACGTGAAACAGGGATGCGCATAGGGTTTGGTGGGATAGGTAAAGGTTATGCCGCCGAGCGCGCAAAACAAATTATGAAACAAGAGGGTGTAACCAGCGGGGTGGTCAATGCATCAGGCGATTTGAACGCGTGGGGAGTACAGCCCAATGGTAAAAAGTGGACCATAGGCATTGCCAATCCCGATTCGACACATGAGATCTTTTCCTATATGGATATTACCGACCTTGCTGTAGCAACCTCGGGTAACTATGAAAAATTTATTATGGTTGATGGCAAGAAATATTCGCATACCATTAACCCGCTAACCGGTTTACCGGTTACGGGTATTAAAAGTGTAACCATCATAACAACCAATGCCGAGATTGCTGATGCAATGGCAACACCGGTAATGATCATGGGTATTAAAACAGGGTTGCACATGATCAATCAAATGAAACATATTGAGGCTATAATTATTGACGACAACAACCGTTTATATACTTCAAAAAACATAAATATTAAACAATAATCCCCCTAATTAAAATGATCAATCAAATAGTAAAACTCTCTATATGCCTTATGGTAATGATGAGTTTTTGTTCATGCGTTCATTTACATGAGTATCAAAAAAGCAGGCTTAATGATTCTGAAATGGCGCTCTCTAACCGTAAAGTAGAGAAGAATGAGTTAAACTTTCAATCCTATCGTGAAAGTGCATCAGGTGCAAACGCTGGTAAGACTGGTGGCGGCTGCGGTTGCAATTAATTACATTTCCGCATAATTTTTTATGAAAAAAAAATATTTAACCTTTGTAGGTTTGGCACTTATATGCCGCTTAAATGCCTTTTCGCAAATTAATCAAGACACAAGCCGGAAGGCTCCTATTGGCTTATATGAACGTGTTGATATTAATGATTCAGACCGGTACTATCCAACAACGCTTAAGGTCGAAGAAGTAAATCTGGTATCAAGTTATTATAATCAAGATGGCAATCATTCTGCTGTTACAGGCGGTATAGGTACAGAAAAGGTTACTGATTTTTCTAACGGACTTGATCTAAAGTTTTCGTGGTACGGACAGCCTAAGCATAAAAACACACTTTTATTTGGTTTAGGGGTAGATCATCATACCTCGGCATCGGCTGCATATGTATCTACTTCAGGCGCTTCAAAAGTAGGCGGCTCGCGTATTTATCCATCGTTTGATTGGACCATAGAAAATGAAATCAAAGGGTCAAGTTTTGGCATAGGTTCTTATTACTCGGGCGAGTATAATTACAAATCATTGGGGGCCGATTTGCATTTCTCACAAAAGACAAATGATAAAAGCGGTGAATTTGGCATAAAACTACAAGCATACCTTGATCATGTAACGTTAATTTACCCGTCCGAGTTTATCCCGCAACCAACGGTTTCCGTATCAAGTGGGCCAACGTATATTACTACGGCAAGCGGTAATAGGGTATTAAGCGGCAGCGGTGGCCAAAGCTCATCGCCAAGCATTCCAACCAGCCCGCGTAATACGTATACGGCATCTATGTCTTATTCGCAAATGATAAATTCAAGATTACAGGTAATGTTCCTGGCTGATCTTGTATCTCAAAATGGCTATTTAGGTTTACCTTTTCACCGGGTTTATTTCACCAACAAAAAAGACTCTATAGAAAAACTGCCTTCGTCCAGGTTTAAGTTGCCATTAGGATTTAGAGCTAATTATTTTCTTGGTGATAATATAATTTTCAGGTCGTACTATCGATATTATATGGATAATTGGGGCAGCCATTCTAATACCGCAAATCTGGAAGTTGTGTTCAAAATCACGCCATTCTTATCTATATCACCATTTTACAGGTATTACGACCAAACCGCTTCAAAATATTTTGCGCCTTACCAGGCTCATAATTTATCAGATCAGTATTACACAAGTAATTACGAGTATGCCAAGTTTAATAGCCAGTTTTTTGGTGCAGGGTTTAGGGTAGCGCCACCAAATGGAGTGCTGGGCTGGCAAGGCCTGCACGATGTCGAAATAAGGTATGGACACTATTCGCAAAATACCAACCTGGTCTCTGATGTCATATCTATAGCGCTTGGTTTTAAATAGTCTGGCAATCTTTCTTTTCAATCATAATAGTTATTTAACAGGATGATTGTTGATTTACGTGTAAAATGAGGATCTTATACCGAATGTATGTGATAAGTTATATTCAATAAACTAAAAATCGTTTAATGTAGCTAAATTAGTCATTCCAAACTCCCATTTAAACACCGTATAAGTAGTATATATGAGAAGAAAACTGATCTTGATTTGCGTACTAGCATTGCTGCTGTCATCATTTAAAACGCAACCACAAATTACCTGGGTTGCGCTGGGCGACTCTATTACTTATTTAAATGACCACCTTGCCGAAACCGGCAACCGTGATACCAAAGGCTACATGACCCGTGTTACAGAAAAATTGCCGAACATCACCTACGTTAACCAGGGCCATAACGGGTGGACCGCCGTAGGCATTGCAAAGAGTATTGAAAAGCTGGGCCTTACCAAAGCAGATGTTTATACCGTGTTTTTAGGAACTAATGATTGGTGGGGAGGCGTACATTTAGGTACGCTTAAAGATTACACCGATAATACCGGCACCGGTACCACCAATGGCGCTTTCCGGGTAATAGTTGATAAGCTGCGCAGCTTGAACAGCAATGCTAAGATCATACTGATTACCCCCATGCAGCGCAGCGATTTTGTGTACATAGCCGATAAAAAGAATAACGCTTACGGATCATACAAGGACAAGAACGGGCAGTCGCTGGCGCAATTTGTTGATGCGGTTAATGCCATTGGCAAGCTGGAACATTTTGAGGTGGTTGACCTGTACAATAAAAGCGGAATGACGGTTAAAAAACTGGTAAAGTTTAAACGCCTGAAGGACCCGGCAACCGGCGAGTATAAAGATTACAAGTATCCCGATTATACAACCATCCCCTTTAACCCGGCTACGGACGAATACCCTTATCCGCCCGAAGCTGTTAATTTAACTTTTGATGGCCTGCACCCGTCTGACAAAGGTTACCAGGTTATTGCGGATATGCTGGTGAAAGTGTTTAAGAAAACAGTTGAGTAAGATAATTAGCCGGGGATGAACACCACGCTCGAATCCTACTACTTATCCAAACCCGAACCTTACCAAAGTTGCCTGCTGGCTTTAAAGGATTTTATTTTGAGTATCAATCCGGGTATTTGCCATGAGCGTAAGTTCCAGATACCGTTTTTTATGTATAAAGGGATAAAGCTGGGCTACCTATGGCTCGACAAAAAGAAACTTAAACTTGGTTTTTGTTTAGATAAAAGTTTGCAAGAGGCAACAGCCGGTGCAAAACCAAAAGACCAATACGAATCTATGCAGATAGACCCTAATGCCGACCTGCCGGTCGACATTATACTGGAAAAATTGAATTACTATATTAGTCTTATTGATAGTATAAGCTGACCGCTGTACTTACTATCCCGCTAACTGGTTTTTATTGATCAAGGGGCTTTGGCTGGCGTTTACCTGGTAAGTGGTTATTTTATTGGCCGCGTCAACCTCTACAATACGGTAGCCCTTATACTCAGTGCCCCAGCTGCCGCCAAAGTGCGAGTCGAACAGGTGTGGTAATTTGCCGGTGTAGCGTATGCCATCTAAATTATGGTCATGTCCGTGGAAAGCGGCTTTAACATTGGGGTAGCTATGCAGCATGTCAATGATCTCGGGGCAATTGGTAAACGTCCCTTTTTCTTCGGGGAACCATTGGTAGGGCGCTATGTGTAGGATAACGAAAACTATCTTCTTGTCTTTGCACTGCTCCAGCGCTTTTTTCATAAAGGCCGGGTTGGGGCAGGTGTAGCCACCCTTGGTATCGGCGGTGTTGGCAAATACAAAGGCGATGTCGCCTTTATCAACTACGTAGTTATCCTCATAGCCAAACACACCTTTCCACACGGCGGCATCGGCAAAATCATGGTTGCCGGGGATGGTATAATAAGGCACGGGCAGTTTATCCAAATAGGTTTCTTTTACTTTAGGCAGTAGGTCGGGGCGGTTATGTACCAGGTCGCCGTTAATGATGATCATATCTAAATGATTATCCTGGTGGTCCTTTTTAAGCCAGCCGATCAGGTCGCTATAAAACTTATCGCCATCGGTACCCGGCTGCGCGTAATGCCCGTCAGACGCTATGGAAAAGCGGAACTTAGACTTGGCAGGCGCGTAATGCTCGCCCGCGAATACGTTAATAGCCGGCAACAGGCTAATGCCCGCCGCGCCAATTATGCCCGATGTAATGAAATTCCGCCTGCTGCTCATATTGGTATTGCTTTAAAAGTTATTGTTATGGATGTAGTAAAGCTACAAAATTGTTTGTTTGGTTTTAAACTGATGTTAACGGCTTGTTATGATATTGAGCGGCGTGTACCACGAAATAGTGATACAGATGATACAGTATTTTATATAACTGTCTGTAATATAATTACTTACCAAATTTCGTGATACAAAATGAAACAACCTAAACGTCAGGATATTTAGGTGTGATACGGTGCTTATCTATTGAATATCAAATGTTTGCATTTTGTTAGTTTTGGACCAGGTGGAACAGAGAAAATGAAACAAACCGGCGCCGCATTTTAGCTATGATCTGCATCCATATCTCATAAAAAACACCATATTATACACATGTAGTAGCCGTTTTTACACGGTTATTACCCACTTTTACCATTGTAAACCATATCCATTGCGAGGTGATCTTTAAGTTTTGGAATCGTGTCCAATTACGTTAAAGTCACGAGTACGCCGCCCGCAGGCCACCGACGCAAACTCGCGCCAGATGGGGAGAGGAGCTTTATTTTATTTCGACAGAATACGAATTTTCAAATTGCGGAACCTGATCTCGTCGCCATGGTCCTGCAAAAGGATATGGGTGCTGGCCTTTGCGCAAAATTGGGTACGCTTTTATACTTACTATTGGCAATTGCCTTGAGCAAGGTTTCGCCGCCCAGCTCAAAGCTGACGATCCTGGTACCGTTTAGCCAATGTTCTACATGGTTGCCCTGCACAATAATGCGCGATTGATTAAACTCGCCGGCAGGTTTCAGTTTTTTAGAATCATTAGGCGGAATAAGCGAGTAAAGTGAGCCGGTAGAACGGATAGGGCCGTTTTGCAATACGTCCTGGTGCCGTTCGTCATCAACCAACTGGTACTCGAATGATACCGGGCTGGTGCCATCATCGCCCATATACATCAGCGTCCCCGGGTTATGCTGACGCTCCTGCATCAGGTAATAAACCCCGCTGTTGCCGCCTTGCTGTATGCTCCACTCCCAACTAAACTCAAAATCCTTAAATGTTTCATCCGTCATGATATCTCCGCCGCCGGTGCGGGGTCTGCCGGTTCCTTTAGGGTTTTTAAGGCACCCGTCTTCAATGGTCCAGCCTTTGGATTTATCTGCTTCATAATAGCTATGCCATCCGTTTAACGTTTTGCCATCAAAAAGCAGCTTCCAACCGGCTTGCTTTTCAGCTGCGGATAGGGTATTAACGGGAGTACTTGCAGTCTGGGCTTGCCCGTAAACTGCTTTTAAAATCAGTAAGGTAAGAGTGATAATTCTGCCGGATAGCTGTATGTTATTTTTCATATGATAGGTTTAAAACAGAGGGTTTTATTTTACTAATGTAGGCTGTATATAAATAAGTTGGCTATTAATTGAAGTTAAATAATGTTAAACAGATCAAGCATATTGCGATACCAATCCAAAATCATCTCGGCTATAGCGCTAAATTAAAAAATATGGGTACTTAGCGTTATCAACAAGTACCCATATTTATAGATTACTTGAAAACAGGCGGCTTAATATTTTGTATCTTGAAATTGCCTGTAGTGATCCGGTTGAAAGAATTAAGTTGGCTACCATTCAGGATAAAGGTATCAAATACAAGGCCGTCAAATGGATTAGCCGGGTCACTACAGATAATGTAATTGCTGAACCCTTTGCTCATATCCATTTTTATATTCCAGTTTTTGAAAATCATTCCATGAATCTCATTCGGGCTGGCAGCATTGGGCGACAATCTGAAAATAAGTGGCACCGGTGTTTCAGTTACAATATCCTGTATCAAAAAATTCTTCTGAAGCCCATACATTCCTCCTTTGGCAAACTTATCTCCAACGCAACTTATAACACCACGATTGACCTGGTCGTTATTCCATTCGGCATGCAGAATATCAATGCGGCTGATCGTCACATTAGTGGCATTGCCGTTTCCCCAACTCAGTTGTATAATTCCTCCATTATTTAATTGCCAGCAAACGCAATCCGAGAAAGTAATGTTATCCCTGTAAACTTTAATATTATCATCATTTGCCCAAATAAAACAGTGGGATACCCGTGATCCTTCAAATGCTGCAATACCGTCACAGTTGTAGGTCCAGCCGCCTATGGTCTTTATCCATTTTACAATATTATTTTTCCCGATTAGCCGCACCGCAAAAAACTTCTGGTCGGCAATCACAATTCCTTCCAGGTCTATGTTATCACTTTTATTAATGGCTTCAACACAATGCGATTCCCTGTAGTTTAATTTGGCGGATGAAAGGACGCCCCTGCCGTATATTTTTACGCCCGGGTTTCCATCCATAATCAAAGATCCATACACCCAGGCGCCATCTTCAAAATAGATATTTTTAATATTTGAAGGCACATGGTAAATGCCAATATCATGAATGCCTTTTTTGAAATAAATGCCGGAGTAGCCTCCTGAAGCGGCACCAATAGTTGATTGTGAAGCATGATCGAAAACGATGAACTTTCCTGAACCGGTATCGGGTATATCAGTTTCTGGCGGATTGGCAAAGAGCATTAACCCGTTCTTGTATCCGTTATCACCAATCTCCAGCGAAAACTGGCCGGGTTGTGTGAGGGTAAACGATATTTCATTTCCGTTTACCAAGGGAACGATGTTGTTCTTCGAAGGAAATACTTTTACATTTCCCGCTATAGGCATTTTTGATGTGTTGATCACCTTCACTTTGACCGTTATACTGCCCGCTATTGAAAAATTTGCCCAACTGATGCTCCTTCCTTTAAAAAGACCAAGAGGGTAAGCGTCAGTGGCTTTCATGCCCATATAGTTGGCCTCATAATTGGGGCAATCACTTTGAAACACGATAATTTTTTTACTTTCACTGCCTTGGGTAACGGTTACTTCATAAATACCCGACTGGGGGACCTCTGGGTACAAATCTACGTTGGAAGTATCCTTTGTAACGCCACCGGCCGGCGGGTTGGTAACAGGTGACGGCGTTTTTGCTTTGGAACTGCCGGCGATTATACCGCCGGATAAGATCATAATGCCAATAAGCTTTGTAATATTCATTGTCTCTTATTTTATGATATTGTTTTCCTCCGCTACGCCTTTGTTGGTGTTATCACCATAGGTGTTGGGAAGATAACACCAACAAGGGCGAAATTTTAGTCTTTCCTAAATTTCAAGTTCTTAACTATATCATCTAATATAGATTTTGCTTTAGCTCGTTCGTCAAGGGGAAATTCAATCTGGCCTATTATGATTGCCGTATTAGATTTATTTACAGTTAAAAATTGATAATAGACGTCATTTTTATACTCAAAATACATAATAAGCACTTTCTGGTTGTTAACCGTATCTATATTAGCAGAATTTTTTTTATTCGACCCGCTAAGATACATTTGAAAGGCTTTTTCATTTTCTAGTTTATGGGGATCAATATTTGCTTTTTGGAAGTTTAGTGTTAATGTGATATCATCAATTTGATAAGTATAGTCAAAATTGTGATATCTCTGTTCATAAACAGGTTTGTTAGGCAGGGCAGACGCATTAAAATTTGA
>DHIR01000086.1 GCA_002403905.1 Mucilaginibacter sp. UBA4741 | reverse complement strand
GACTTAAACGTATATACCTAAAAAGTTATTCAAACCAGGCCATTACCACCTCTTTTGCAGGCATAGTGATCTCTAATTTCAATTTTTTACGCATACCGCCCAGATCATTAAATACTTTGTTGGGGTTTCCGGCCTTTAGCTCTTCAACCGTGTTAAAGCCCATCTTGTTTAATACAGGTACCCATTCGGCAGGTACGCCAATATTTATAAAATCATATGCAGTAACAACTTTGGCTTTTTTCTCGGGGCGCATTTGCGGGAAGAACAATACCTCCTGTATAGTGCTTTGATTGGTTAATAACATCACCAAGCGGTCAATACCTATACCCAGGCCAGATGTTGGCGGCATACCATATTCAAGGGCACGTAAAAAGTCGTCATCCATTGCCATCGCTTCATCGTCGCCACGGCCTGCCAGTATCAATTGTTCTTCTAAGCGCTCCCGTTGGTCTATCGGGTCATTTAATTCAGAGTAAGCATTTGCTATCTCTTTACCATTCACAAACAGCTCGAAACGCTCAACCAAACCATCTTTGGTGCGGTGCTTTTTAGCAAGTGGAGTCATCTCAATAGGGTAGTCGGTAATGTAGGTTGGCTGTATCAGGTTAGCCTCAACTTTAGCGCTAAATATCTCGTCAATCAGTTTGCCTTTACCCATTGTGGCATCAACCTCAATTTTAAGGTCGGCGCAAGTTTCGCGTAAACCGGCTTCGTCCATTGCTGATACATCAATGCCGGTATATTTCAGTATCGACTCATACATAGTTAACCTGGTGTATGGCCCGGCGAAGTTGATCTCGTTAGCGCCTACCTGGACAGCGGCAATACCATGTACGGCACGGGCCACTTCTTCCAAACATTCTTCCACCATGGCCATCATCCAGATATAATCTTTATAGGCCACATATATTTCCATAGCGGTAAACTCGGGGTTATGGGTACGGTCCATGCCCTCATTACGGAACATTTTACCAAATTCATAAACACCGTCAAAACCGGCTACAATTAATCTTTTTAAGTATAACTCGTTAGCTATGCGCAAAAACAAAGGCATATCCAGCGTATTATGATGCGTAGCAAACGGACGTGCTGCCGCGCCACCATGTACGGGCTGCAGGATAGGGGTTTCTACCTCCATCCAGCCCTGATTATTAAAGTAGTTGCGCATGGCGCTAATTACTTTAGATCGTTTGATGAAGATCTGTTTAAACTCCGGGTTAACGGTTAAATCAACATAACGTTGGCGGTAACGCATTTCGGGGTCGGTAAAACCATCATGGATGTTGCCTTCTTCATCGCGTTTTACAACAGGCAGCGGTTTAAGCGATTTTGATAGTATGGTCAACTCTTGTACATGTACAGAGATCTCGCCGGTTTGAGTTAAAAATACGTAGCCTTTAATGCCTACGTAATCGCCAATATCCAGTAGTTTTTTAAATACGGTATTGTATAAGGTTTTATCCTCGTCAGGGCAAATATCATCGCGTTTAAGATAGATCTGCATGCGGCCGGTGCTATCCTGTATCTCGGCGAACGATGCGCTGCCCATGATACGGCGCGTCATGATACGCCCTGCAATAGTTACACTTTTATAGGTATCCGGATTGGCCTGGAAATTATCAGTAATATCCTGCGCGAAATCAGTAACCTTATATTCTTCGGCAGGATACGGGTTAATGCCCAGGGCACGTAATTGTTGTAAAGATTCGCGGCGTATAATTTCCTGTTCGGATAGTGCAATACTCATGTTTTTGTAACGATATTTTATTAAAGGTGCAAAAATAGGATTTTTTTGCGGTTGTCTGTTAGCATAAGCTTAACATTTGACCAGCGCTGAAATAAAGCAAGACAGACACGGATAGTTAGCGCGGATAATGTATTTATCTTGCCCAACCAATTATTCCAAACCTGTATAATGAACCGAATACATTTTATAGTGGCTTTTGTAGCGCTATGTTTTATAAATACAATTGCACTTGCCCAGGACGCTTTGCTTTCAGGCTTTAAAAATCCACCGACCTCTGCTAAAGCCCGTACATGGTGGCATTGGATAGACGGCAATATAACCAAGGAAGGCATAACTGCGGACCTGGAAGCCATGAAATTTGTAGGTATACAAGAAGCGCAAATATTTAATGTTGGACAAGGCTATCCCGATGGGCCGGCGACTTATCTGAGTCCCCAATGGCTAGAACTTTTTAGATTCGCGATATCCGAAGCTAAACGATTGGGTTTGGAAATTGCGTTTCATAATGGCCCGGGTTGGTCGTCAAGCGGTGGCCCTTGGGTTAAGCCGGAGGATGCTATGCAAACGGTAGTTTACAGCCAGGTGTTGTTAAAGGGCGGCGAAGTATATAATCAAAAACTACCGCAACCAGTAACCAAATTTAACTACTATAAAGATATAGCTGTATTAGCTTTTCCGACGCCTAAAAGTACTGAACGAATAAGCAACCTAAGTGATAAATCACTTTCGGGCGGATTTGTGCCTACGCATATTTATCCCAGCGATAAAATAATTACCCCCACAGCTATAGTAGATAAAAACAAGATCATCAACCTGACCTCAGAAATAGCTACAGATGGCTCGCTGAACTGGACAGCTCCTGCCGGTGATTGGACGATCCTGCGCATTGGTCACACTCCTAACGGGACGGAGAATCATCCCTCAGAAACAGGCGGCCGGGGTTTAGAAGTTGATAAAATGAGCCGCAAAGCCATGGATGCCTATTGGGCCGGTGGCATCAAACCTATTTTGGATAAAGTTGGCCCCCTGGTGGGGCCTACACTTAATAATTGCCTGATAGATAGTTACGAAGTAGGCTGCAACAATTGGACGGACGGATTTGATCGAGAGTTTAGAAAACGCCGCGGTTATGATATACTGCAGTATCTGCCTGCACTTGCCGGTTACTATGTTGAAAGTGGTGAAGTGAGTGAGCGTTTTTTATGGGATTTTCGTAAAACCATTGGCGACCTGATGGTTGATAACTATTATGGTTATTTTGGAGAGCTTTGCCATAAAGCCGGGATGAAATTTTCTACAGAACCTTATGGCGGTCCGTTCGAGGATTTGAAAGCAGGCGCTACCAGTGATATTGTGATGGGCGAGTTCTGGCTAGCAAATAATACTTCTTCAGAGTCGACTAAGTTGGCTGCTTCTATTGCACATTTAAAAGGCAGCCCGATTGTAGGTGCAGAATCATTTACCAGCATAGGGGGGTGGAAAAATCACCCCGCTACGATGAAGCAACTGGGCGATATGATGTGGACAGAAGGTATAAACCGTTTTATATTTCACACTTACGCTCATCAACCCTGGAACATTGGACCAGGTATGACTTTCCACCAGTACGGAATGGAAATGAACCGTCATAACACCTGGTGGCAGCAAAGCAGGGTGTATATGGATTATATAGCGCGTTCTCAGTATTTGCTGCAACAAGGCAAAAGCATGGGCGATGTGTTAGTTTTTTCGGATGAGTCGTCGCCAAACGACGCTATAATCAGGCCGGATATAAAGGCCCTGGGTTATGATTATGACGAGATCGGCCCGGATCAATTAGCCCAATTAACAGCCAGGAATGGAAAAATATATAATGGTAGTGGCTTAGCTTATCGTTTATTGGTACTGCCCGAAACTTACTGGGCCACGCCGCAATTATTAGCCAAACTAAAAAATTTAATTGCTGGCGGAGCGATAATCATCGGCCCCAAGCCTGTAAAATCTCCGAGCCTGCAAGGCTACCCGGCTTGCGATAAGGAAGTCACCCAACTTGCTAACGAATTATGGCCCGGTAAAATATCTACAGATCTTTCTGTGGCTAATGCTTTTAAAAAACTGGCTATCACTCCTGATTTTTCGGGAGGGCCCACTGGGTCTGATTTGAAATTTATTCATCGTGTGGTAGATAATGATGATGTTTATTTCGTAAGCAATCCACAAGCATCACAACGTGATGAGGTATGTAAATTCAGAATTGCAGGTAAAAAACCACAGTTATGGAATCCTGAAACAGGCAAAACTGAAGATATCGCGGTTTGGAAAAAGGCTGACAATAACGTCAGCGAAATTCCGATCTCTTTTAATACTAACGGAGCTGTATTTGTGATCTTTCGCGAAGCTAAGTCTCCGGAAATCAATTACATTACTAACGTTAAAACCATATTGGATCACCCAGAGCTAAAGCCCTTGCCTGATCTAAAAATCATTAAAGCCGAATATGGTACTTTCCTTCCCGAGGGAATCATTGATGTTACTGACATCGTCAAATCAAAAGTTACAAGTGATGGGGTACATTTGTCGGCCAGCAATGGTTTATTTACCGATCCTGCCGGAGGATCGGTAAAAGAGTTGCGGGTAGAATATGAATTAGCCGGCAAGCTGTATGAGTTAACCGTCGACGAAAACAAACAAGACGATATCAAATTCAATAACCAGGATTTTAAACTGGTAAGAGCGCTATATGGCCGCTTTACCCGGGACATGAAAGGCATGTTGCCTAAATACCCGGTATATGACGTGGTGGCTAAGATCAATGATCTGGTTGCTAAAAACACATTGACATTTGCTATTACAGATCAGGTATTTGACGCAGCACCCGTTAGTGGTATTAGTAGGGAGTTACGTTTGGAATATGCAACCGGTGGAGATACGCGCCATGTCACCATTAGCGAAGGTAGTATGCTTCATTTGGAGTGGGACGGCCCGCAACCGAAAGTGGTTTTTGAAAATGGTAAGCCCGCCTGGGTTACACCTTATAGCGGAAAGATAAATTATACTACAGCATCCGGAACGGTCAAAACAACTCGGGTAGCAGCGGTATATAAACCCATCGAGTTGATAGGCCCATGGGAGGTGAGTTTCCCCAAAAATACCGCTGCGCCAAATAAAACAACTTTTGATAAGCTGGTTTCCTGGCCAACGTTAACCGATGAAAGTATCAAATACTTTTCGGGCACGGCTGTATACAAAAAGCAGTTTACATTAACCAATGCTATTTTACGGAAAGGTAATTCCCTGGAGTTGGATTTGACCAGCGTTGGTGTCATAGCTGAAGTTATTGTTAACGGAAAAAACCTGGGGATACTTTGGAAAATACCGTTTAGGATTGAACTTGGTAATGCTGTACATGCAGGCAAGAACAACCTGGAGATACGCGTTACTAATTTATGGGTAAACCGTTTGGTGGGTGATGCGCGTTTACCTGATGACCTAAAGTGGAACGGCGTTGTACCGGGTGCATGGCCCGATTGGGTGAACGATAAGGGTAAGCGCGAATCTAAGCGTATTAGCTTTTCTACCTATCGTCATTGGGATGAAAAGTCGCCACTGCTGCCGTCTGGTCTCTTGGGGCCGGTTATCATAAGGTCTTATCAGCATATAAAGTTAATTGAGTAGCGTGTTTATACCATTATTGTACCGCCGACCAGGAAAGCCCGCGGTAGTATTTTCGATGTAAGTTATCTTTGATACATTTGTATCATGGACATTAAAGTAATTGCGTTTGATGCTGATGATACCCTTTGGGTAAATGAGCCTTATTTCAGGGCGTCAGAAGAAGCATTTTGTACTTTACTGGAAGAATACCTGCCCCGGCACGAACTGGAGCGTGAGCTGCTTAAAATTGAAATTGGTAACCTTGGTTTATATGGTTACGGCATAAAAGGGTTTGTACTATCTATGATAGAAACAGCCATGACCGTTACCAATAATATGATAAGCGCCAAAACCATAGGCGAAATTGTTGATCTGGGCAAGCAAATGCTTAACCAGCCTATTGAATTGCTGGATGGGGTTGAGGAGGTACTGAAAGAACTTAAGGGTAAATATCGTCTGGTAGTAGCCACTAAAGGCGACCTGCTTGACCAGGAGCGTAAGCTGCGCAAATCAAACCTGAACAATTACTTTCACCACGTAGAGATCATGTCTGAAAAGGATGATGCTAATTACCTGAAACTCATTAAACATCTTGACATCCGCCCCAGCGAATTGTTAATGGTAGGTAACTCGCTTAAAAGCGATGTGCTGCCGGTACTAAACGTTGGCGGCTATGCCATACACGTACCTTACCACATTACCTGGGCCCACGAAGAAATTGAGCATAGCATTGATAGCGGCATGTTTAAAAGTGTGGAGAGTATTAAGGATATATTGGCGTTTGTGTAGCCTATCTGATAGTTTCAAGTGATTCATAAAATAGTGAATCACTTTTTGTTCGTAAGTAATTGAAAGTAAGCTACTTGTTAAAGCGGAGTGAATCACCTAAGTTTTAATTTTATAGGTATATACGTTTAAGTC
>DHIR01000006.1:37559-37746 GCA_002403905.1 Mucilaginibacter sp. UBA4741 | reverse complement strand
AAATATCGAACTTAAAAAATAATGCTGGGCAACCAGGTAATAACATATACCAAAAAACATAATCAACTCGCTATATCTATCTAATACAGAATCATACAAAGCGCCAAAGGTTGATTTCATATTGCCTAATCTGGCAACCTGTCCGTCAAGCATATCAAATAAGCCGGCAAATAAAATTAAACCGCCT
>DHIR01000006.1:0-37302 GCA_002403905.1 Mucilaginibacter sp. UBA4741 | reverse complement strand
AAATAAAATTAAACCGCCTGCCCAACCTATGTAACTTAAATCACCACGATTACCCTCTTCGCCACCTATAACAAATATTACAGCAACACCAATATTTAACGCAAAACCAATGGAGGTAACCGCGTTAGGAGTAAGGCCCAGTTTTATTAAAACTTTAACAAAAGGGTCGATAACCTTATAGATACCTAATTGAAGATTTGTACGTATAGATGTTTGTTGTTCCATTAACTGCTCTTACTAAAAATCAAATTTTAACCTAACACGCACACCCAGCGGAGAAACATTTGGATGATCTAAATAATTAAATCTCTTAACCATGTCAACCCGTATAAATTTAAAAATATTTTCCACACCAACGCTACCTTCAATGTAAGGCGTATCGCCTAACGAATATGTAATAGGTTGGCCAGTACTTGTTACTGGGAATTGATATAAAGACGGATGCAGCGTTGGATTGTTTTCGTCACTCAATTTTCCGTAAATAGCTTTAAATGACGCAACCTCACGTAGCTTAAGTTTTTGAAACAGCGGGATCTTGTTAAAAAAGAAACCCATAAAGTGCTGATCAATATTTAAGGCAACATATCTATCACTCACAAACTCCAGGAAGTTCATTAAGTTGTACGAATAAAGGTCGTAAGCGTAGGTTTGGTTAGCGCGGAAGATGGTTAATAATGGATAAGGGACTTGCCCGATTATTTTACCGCCCTCAACAAAAGCATCAAAATAACCAAATTGCGACAGGTACGTACGCCTGTCTACACGTGCATGCAAGCTTTGATAATTGTAAGCCGCCCCAAATGCACCTTTAAAACCTTTTGTATAATCAAAACTAAGTATCGGATATTTACTTGGGATTGGTACACGGTATATTTTACCCTGGTAAAATTTCTCGTTTGGCGCATAACGCAAGTTTAATGATGCTTCTGATGTGGTAAGATCATTTATATTACCGGTATTATTTATAAAATATAATGATCCAGCCGGTGTTTGTGTCCATTTCTTTAAGGTAAGGGTATAAGAGAAATGGCTTTCATACTCATGCACGTAATCAAACTTATAAAAATCATTATACAGGTACTTATCGTTTACACCACGTTTAAATGACAACAAAAAATTATCCTGCTGAACAAACTGTAAAGCGGCACCAGGTATCTTGGTATCGCGCTGAAAGCTGGCCCTGATATAATTTTGTGGGAACTTGTAAATAGACTTATCATTGATGGAATATGTAGCACTTAAAAAGCCTTTCCATTTTTTATCCTTAAAACCATAAGCTGCATACGTCTCAAAATAATAGCGTTTGCTTAATTCGGGCGTTGTACGGCCACCAAAACGTAATTTCAAACCCTCTATAGGGTTAAAACTATAAAACGCGTTTGACGGGCCGATCTCAAAAGTATTAAATGATTTATAGCCGGCTAATAACAATGTCGCTATATCCAACGTGCGTTGAAACGACTTCATATGCGATAAGCTGTCGATATTTTTGTAAACTTTAGATTCGGCAGTAGTTAATGTGTCTAAACGGTTTTGTGTCCAAAATTGCTCGCTTCTATGCGACACCTCGTCAGATACTACTATGTCCTCGGCACCGGTTATATAGGCTGTATCTGGGCGCTGTTTATTTACAGCATAGCTTTTATAAGTAAGCGTACGTATGCCAAAGAAACCGCCTGCATTCTTTTTGCTCACCCCAAAATCTGCCAGGGTGTTACTTTTGCTTAGGTGATAACGGCCATCCGGGTTTTGCTCAAAATCAAGGTTTACTGTCATCGACTTAACAAAGTTAAGATTGATATTTTTATTGATACCCAAATTAGCTTTCTGTACCGCGTAATTACTATCCAGCGTAATGTATATCTTACCTTCAAAAAGCATATCCTGGGTACTTCGTGGCGTAAAGCTTAACTCAACCAGTTTCTTATTATCCTCGGTTACAACAGTATCGGTAATAAAGTATTTGTAAAAAGTAGGGGCACCGTTGGCAATAGGGCTTAAAAAGTTATTGGTGATAAGGTTGATGCTATTATCATAAATATCAACCTTGCCATACATGTACTTAAAAAACTGGCCAACACCTTCAATATCTATCGATCCGCCGAAGTCAACATTACGGTGTCCTAACACAATTGTTCGTTCTTTCTCCGGATTTTTGCGATAGTAGTATTGTGATATTTTTTCATCCAAAAATACCGGTAATAGGTTTTTGCCCGGTACAGTTGTAGTATCGCGATTATCTAAAACGAATTTGTATTTCCTGAAGAATTTCTTCTCTGCAATTTTTGTAGAAAGGTTAGCGATAGAAAACTGCATTTTATCGTACTCCTTATATTCTACATAGTTATAACTCTCCGGGCGGTTTTTATCTCGATGCGCTATAACCTGACGTATCAGCTCAACAGCCGGATTGCCTTTGTTACGATAACGTGGTTTTTTGCCTGCTTTTATCTCAACCTGGGTTAACTCTTGTTGCAAAGGCATCATTTTAACGTTTATAACTTGGGCCTTACCGGGTATTACATTAATAATAACATCTTTATAACCAATAAATGAGGCTTTAAGCTGGCTGATGGGTTTATCAGATACTATAGAATAGCGGCCATCATTGTCGGTACGGCCACCAACATGGCTACCTGCAATACCAACGCTTACAAAAGGCATACGTTCATTATTTTTAGTTCCACCATCGGTTATAATACCTGTAACACGGGTAGCCTGGGCAAATAATGATGAGGTATAAAATAATAAGAAAGCTATAAATGAAAACTTCCTGAATAAACTTTTAAAATCCATGTACGTTTTAAATACAAACTTGTCTGTATTGCTATTCTCTACAATCTACGCTTATTTTAAATAATAAGTTTAGATGTAAGTAAAATACGGCTAAATAAGCGCGCAATCAAGTTTTATAACAGGGGGCAAAGGTAAGTAAATCCGATAGACTTCTGTGGTCAAAAAGTCAAATAACTGGGTGGGATTAACATAAATTAACAGGTTTTACTAAATTTTGACATTAAGTAAATTTAACCAAACTATTAACTGTAAAATTATATTAGCGTACACGCCGGCCAGCAGGTCATCAGCCATAACTCCCCAGCCACCGCGGAGGGCTTCGAGTCGCTTGATAAATAAGGGCTTTAAAATATCAAAGAACCTGAATAAAATAAATGCCGTTATAACATAGGGTAGGGTTACAGGTACAAATAATAAGCTTACAAACATGCCCGCTACTTCATCAATAACAACACGGCCATGATCTTTACCCCAAATGGGTTCAACCTTATTACCGCTCCAAATACCTAAAGCGGTTATTACAAGCGTAACTAATATGGATGGAATTACGGGTGGATACTTACCCGCCCAAAGCAAATACCAGCATATACAAGCAAAAAAGGCCGCTATTGTGCCAACACCTTTACCTAAGTATCCGATGCCAAAAACAGTAGCGGCCAGTTTATGAAACAACATTTATTTTATTTTGCTTCAACCAGTTCTTCGTAATAATCCAAGCCCAGGTGGGTTATCAAATCTTCGCCCATTAAGTAGCGTAACGTATTTTCCAGTTTTATTAATTGTTTAAATATATCATTTTCTGCAGGTAAACCCGGCGCGGTTTGCGGCGATTTTAAATAGAATGATAACCACTCCTGCACGCCACTCATACCCGCTCTTTTGGCAAAATCACTAAACAAGGCTAAATCCAAAGCGATAGGCGCAGCTAAGATAGAATCACGGCAAAGAAAATTGATCTTGATCTGCATTTTATAACCTAACCAGCCAAAAATGTCGATGTTATCCCAGCTCTCTTTGTTATCGCCATGCGGAGGGTAGTAGTTGATACGAATTTTATGGAAGATATCACCATACAATTCAGGATTATCTTCTGGTTTGAAAATATCTTCTAATACACCTAGTTTAGATACCTCTTTAGTTTTAAAATTATCCGGATCATCCAGTACTAAACCATCGCGGTTACCTAATATATTAGTAGAGAACCAACCGTTAACCCCTAATGATCTTGCGGCAAGGCCCGGTGCCAAAATAGTTTTCATTAAGGTTTGGCCGGTTTTAAAATCTTTACCGGCGATTGGGGTTTCAGTAATCCTTGCCAACTCAATTAATGCAGGTATATCAACTGTTAAGTTTGGCGCGCCATTAGTGAACGGTATACCTAGTTTTAAGGCCGCGTAAGCATAGATCATGCTTGGCGCAATTAGTTTATCATCAGCTTTTAAGCCTGCCTCAAATTTATCAAGGGTGCTATGCACGTCTGATGCTTCGTAATAGATCTCTGTTGATCCGCACCATACTAAAACTACGCGGTCAAGTCCGTTTTCTTCTTTAAAGTTTTGGATGTCTGCAATTACTTGCTGCGCAAGCTCATAACGTGTACCGGTTTTAACGTTGGTAGCGGTAAGATTTTTAGCATAGTTTTGATCAAACGCCGCGGTCATCGGCTTTATTTTCTCCAATTCGTCTTTAACAGCATATAATAATCCGGCTTCCAAAACTTTGGCATTCATTGCCGACTCGTAAACGTTGTCAGTATATACGTCCCAGCCACCCCAAACAATGTCGTTAAGATTTGCCAACGGCACAAAGTCTTTAATTTTAGGGCGACGGTTTTCTGTGCGTTTACCTAACCGGATAGTACCCATTTGAGTCAAAGAGCCTATCGGTTGTGATATGCCTTTTTTTACGGCCTCAACCCCGGCAATTAGGGTAGTTGCTACTGCGCCAAGTCCGGGCAATAAAATGCCAAGTTTACCCTCAGCAGGTTTAATGTTGTTTTTCATGATGTAAATTTATATGTAGATAGATAGTTTGTACTTAAAGCCATTTGTTAGTCCTGTACCATTGAAGGGTTTCATGTAAACCTTTCTCCAATGTGTATTGCGGATAAAATCCCAGGTCCTGCTTTGCCACCTCAATACTGCATGACCAGTTAACAGCAGTTAACTCATCTAGTTTTTCAATGTTTAATATAGGGGCTATATTTCTCAAAGAACTCACATTTTCTGATATACAGGCAATTAATTTCACAAAATTTACCAAAAGATGAAACTTTACGGTTTTAATAGCTAGTATTTGTTTTGTTTGGCGGCCTAATTCGTACCGATCATAAAAATTACCATCACTTAAATTATAGGTTTTTTTATCACCACCATATAGTGCCCTGATACTTGCTTTTGCCAGATCTACAACATAGATAAAGCTTAGCTTTTGCGGCGCGCGGCCTATATAAGGCTCAAGGTGATTACTTATTTGTTTAAAGAAAATAAATATTCCGGTATCGCGTGGGCCGTAAACTGCGGTTGGTCTTAGTATAGTGTAGTTAAAATTCTTAATTGCTTTTAATTTTTCTTCGGCCAACATTTTGCTTTTTCCATAGGCTGTAATAGGGTTGGGGTAGGTTTCTTCGGTAATAATGCCATTTAATGCTTTAAGCGGACCGATAGCAGCAAGGCTGCTTATCAAAACAAACTTTTTAAAGCCGGGTAATTCAGTAGCCGCTTGCGCAAGGTTAGCTGTATAAACCGCGTTTATGGTATCATACTCTTCGGCAGATATTGCGCGGGTAATACCAGCGGCATGTATTATATAGTTATACTGCTTTTCAATGAGTTCTTTTTTTAAGAAATCCGGGTTACTATAATCTAAATATACATATTGTATATCAAGGTCTTTAAGATGATCTAACCGACTGCTTTTTCTAACCGCAGCAAATACTTCAAGGTTGTTTTGTAACGCTTCAATTATCAGATGGTACCCAACAAAGCCACTTGCACCGGTTATTAAAACCCTTTCTTTCATATTTGTTTTTGGTACAAACGGTACTTTTTATAAGGATCGCCTTTTATGGCGATAATAGCCTCGTTGATCAGCGTGTTATTTTCCAGCGTCCAACCCGCTTCGGCCCATTTAAGGCCTCTGGCTGTGTAGTTTTTAATGATAGTGCCATATAAAACAGCCTCGATACCCATTTTACGATAACCATCAATTACACCTAAGGCATAAATGCGCAGACTTTGTATTTTTTTTTTGCCGAATAACAACTTAAATAGCCCGGTAGGGAATAAGCGACCCCTTTTTATGGTCTTAAAGATTTCATTATAATTAAGCAATGCCAAACCAAATGCTACAATTTTGCCATTCTGCTCTGCAACAAGGGCAAAGTCAGGGTCAAGTATCAATTTAAGGTCTTTGGCCAGGTAATCAAACTCCTCGTCTGATAGCGGAACAAAACCAGTATTTTGATCCCAGGCAGAATTATATACCTCGCGCAGTTTAACGGTTTCTTCTTTAAAGTTTTTCAAGTCTACTTTACGGATGACGATATTGTTGCGTTTTAAACGTTCCTGTAAGGCATTAAGTAACCTTACTGATTTATCATCATAATTATTACCATCCCAATGCCAGGCTATAAGGTCTACATCTTTTGCAAAACCAAAGCCTTCAATTAATTGTGCGTAATAAGCCGCGTTGTAGGTTTGCATTAATACCGGCGGACTATCAAAACCCTCAACTAATAAACCACATGGCTCATTGGTCGAAAAATTTACCGGGCCTAAAAATTTGCCTGTAACGCTTTTATCCTTTAACCAATCTGTAGCAGTTTGAAAAAGAAGGTTGGCTGTTTCCTGGTCGTTTATACAATCAAAAAAGCCCCAAAAGCCATCATTAACATGATTGTACTCATTATGGCTATTGTTTAATATGGCAGCTATGCGGCCCACTATTTTATCACCGTCAAGTGCTAAAAAGCCTTGCAGCTTATTGTGTTTATGGAAAGGATGTTTGGTTAACAGATCGCGCTGGGCTATAAATAATTCTGGAACGTAGTTTGGATCGTCCTTATACAGGTCATGCGGAAAATCAATAAATACGGAAAGCTCGTCTTTTGAATTTACAGGAACTATCTTTTTCATGCGGGTGGCAGAATTTATTGGCTATATATAAAAAATGCGGCTATCTGTTAAAAATAGCCGCATTTTATATTGTGTGTTAATTATATTTTCTCTTTAACGTGAAGCTCTACGCCTACATCTTTGAAGGCTTTGGTAATTTTCTCAACAGATTCCTCAATTTGCGCGAAAGTATGCGTAGCCATTAATGAGAAACGCAGTAAAGACGAGTCTGACGGTACAGCCGGCGACACAACCGGGTTAACAAATACGCCTGATGATTGCAGGTGCTTAGTTACCAGGAAAGTTTTATCATTATCCCTAACATAAATAGGCAGAATAGGGCTTTCTGTTGGGCCAAGGTCAAAACCTTCGTCCAATAATAGTTTCATTGCGTAGTTGGTATTATCCCAAAGTTTTTGGATACGCTCTGGTTCTGATTCAATGATATCTAATGCTGCAATAACACTGGCTACAGAGCCAGGTGTCATACTTGCACTAAACATTAATGAACGTGCACGGTGTTTCATATAATCAATAGTATCATGATCGGCAGCTATAAAGCCGCCCAGCGATGCTAGTGATTTACTGAAAGTACCCATGATAAGGTCGACATCATCAGTTAAGTTAAAGTGCGAAGCTGTACCTGCACCGTTATGGCCAATAACACCTAAACTATGTGCATCGTCAACCATAATGTTTACACCATATTTATCTGCCAGTTCAACAATTTCAGGTAATTTAACAAAATCACCTTCCATGCTGAATATACCGTCAACCGCAATAACTTTTACCGACTCTTCTGGCAGCATGCTTAGCTTGCGTTCCAGATCGGCCATATCATTGTGGGCGTATTTAATAACTTTTGAAAACGAAAGACGGCTGCCGTCAATTAAAGAGGCGTGGTCATATTCGTCCAATATCAAATAGTCATTCCTGCCGGTCACACATGATAAAACACCCAGGTTAACCTGGAAACCTGTACTAAATAATACAGCATCTTCTTTACCTACGTATGTAGCTAGTTTTTTCTCTAATTCAACATGTATATCAAGTGTACCATTCAAAAATCTTGATCCCGCGCATCCCGTTCCGTATTTGTCAATTGCTTTTTTTGATGCTTCTTTGATCTTAGGATGATTAGTAAGACCTAAGTAAGAGTTAGAGCCAAACATTAATACACGCTTGCCATCTATAATTACTTCTGTATCCTGTCCAGACTCAATAGGCCTAAAGTAAGGATACAGTCCTTTCTCCCTGATCATTGCTGCATCTTTAAATTGAGCAATCTTGTCATGTAGTTTTTTAACCATGTATTAACCCTGCTTAAATTTTTTGTAAAAATACCATGAATAAGTTTATAACCTATATTAAGTATGTAATTTTTTTAAACATTCCGTTTTCTTCTCAAAACGTAATGCTCTTCCCACTCGGCAAATTAATTAAATTTTTTGTTTATTTAGTGCCTATATTATTCATTTTTTTCAAAAAAGTATTAAAAACATGATTATTCATAGGTATTATGTATTATTTACGTAAAAATGTTGTGCATGATTTCTATTTAAACTAAAATACCTCATCTTCGCATTTCCTAAGTATTTAAACTAAACAAAGGCCCAACTTATTGCCTTTGTTTTTTGTTTACCAGATCTACCGATCATTCTACCACATGAAAAAACTACAATTATTGTTGATAATTAATTTTGCATTAATTTTAAATACTACCCCAATTTTTGCTCAAACTGTTTTCGATACTATACCAAATGTTATAACATTAAAGCAAAGCATACTATTTGCTTTACGCAATCAGCCTGCGGTAAGGCAAGCTTCGATCGATGAGCAGATCAATGAACGCGACATACGTATTGGTTTATCAGGATGGTTGCCGCAATTAAATTCATCAGCAAGTTACAATCATTATTTTAAAGGTAGTCCGGTAGCCTCAACAACGCCGGGAGTTGTATCTGCAATTGACGAATATTCAAGCTTAGGCTTACAAGCCAGTCAGGTTATATATAATAATGATGTATTATTAGCATCAAAAACAGCTAATTACTCCAGGTTATATTATAAGCAAAATGAACAAAGCAGCCAGATCAATGTAGTATCTGATGTTAGCAAGGCTTTTTTTGATGTGCTGTTATCGCAAAAACAATTAAATATTATTAATGAGGATATAGTAAGGCTGCAACGTAGTTTAAAGGACGCTTACAACCGCTACCAGGCAGGTGTTGTTGATAAAATTGATTATAAGCAAGCTACCATTGCCCTTAATAATGAATTAGCCACCCGCAAACAAACGGCCGAAACTATAAACAGCAAACTGGCTTATTTAAAGCAGATAATGGGTGTTAATCCTAAGTATGAAATTACATTATCTTACGATTCGACCAGTTACGAGCGAGAAGCTTACATTGATACCAATCAAACATTAAATATAAATAACCGCATAGAGTACCAGTTACTGCAAACACAAAAAAATCTTAAGAATTTAAATGCTGATTACTACCGTTGGGGATTTTTGCCGTCGTTATCAGCTGTAGGTAATTATAATTTATCGTACTTAAACAGCCGTTTTTCTGATCTTTACAGTAATGCTTTCCCCAGCGCTTATGCAGGGTTATCATTAACGTTACCTATTTTCCAGGGAACAAAACGTTTGCAAAATTTAAGTAAGGCAAGGTTACAGGTGCAACGTACAGATCTGGATATTGTTAATTCGCAAAACACCATCAATACAGAATATATACAGGCGCTGGCCGGTTATAAAAGCAATTATACCAACTGGCAAACGCTTAAACAAAATGTCGACCTGGCAAAAGATGTATATAATGTAGTAAGTTTACAATACCGCGAAGGCGTTAAAACTTACTTGGATGTTATTGTAGCGCAATCAGATCTGCGGACATCAGAGTTGAATTATTATAATTCGCTTTTCCAATTGCTTTCAAGCAAAATAGATCTGAAAAAAGCATTAGGTACGCTTAGTGTCGAATAAAAAATATTACTAAATAACTACTGCATCCCCTTGCAGTTATGATATAACGAACAACAACAATTACCTTCTATAATGAAAAAGAAATCCATTTTTTGGTTGGCCCCGTTTGCAATGTTAACATGGGCATCATGTAAAGACGATGCAAAAAAACAAGATACCCCGCCGCCAACACCAGTAAATATTACCGAAGCGCAAACCGGCGACGCTGTTTATTACGATCAATACCAGGCAACAGTAGTGTCATTAAACAATGTAGAGCTGCGCAGCCAGGTATCTGGTTTTATAACCGGTATGTTTTTTAAAGAAGGCGATGTTGTAACCAAAGGTAAACCGCTTTATGAAATTGACAGGCGCAAGTTTCAAGATGCACTTGTGCAAGCGCAAGCCAATTTAGCAAACGCCAATGCTAATTTAACTAAGGCTCAAAAAGATGTTGACCGGTACAATATGTTGTTAAAAAACGACGCGGTTGCACGCCAAACAGTTGACCAGGCAACTGCAGTTTACGAAACAAGCAAGGGCCAGGTAGCCGTTGCTAAAGCGGCTGTTGCATCTGCTAAAACAGATCTTTCTTACGCTACCATTACAGCACCTGTTACGGGCCGTATCGGTATATCACAAGTTAGATTGGGTAGCCAGGTAGGAGCCGGAACTACTTTATTAAATACTGTATCAAGCGAAAATCCAATAGGTGTTGACGTGGTAATTAATGAGCAGGACATTAACCGCTTTTATGATCTCCAAAAAAACAATACTGATTCTACATTCAGATTGCAGCTATCAGATGGGGTTACAACCTACAACAAACCCGGTAAAATTTTAGCTATCGACAGGGGAGTAAACAACCAAACCGGCTCAATTAAAGTTAGGGTACAATTCCCTAATGAGCAAGCCTTATTAAAGGATGGCATGAGTGGTGTACTTAAGGTATTGAATAATAAATCGGGCGACCGGGTAATTATACCATACAGAGCAGTTACCGAGCAAATGGGCGAGTTTTTTGTATTTGTAACTAAGGATACTACCATGGCAGCTAAAAAAGATACCATTGCCTTGCAACGTAAAGTAACGCTAGGGCCACGCTTAAATGATAAGGTAGTAATAATGCTGGGCATTAAACCTGGTGATATGGTTATTACAGACGGTTTTCAGCGTTTGCGTGATAGTGGCATGGTTACAACAGGCGCGGCACCGATGCCGACAAAAAAATAATTACGGGTACTTTTAAATATATTTTTAAATGATCGCAGAGACCTTTATAAAAAGACCCGTTACCGCAATTGTTATTTCTGTAGTAATTGTGATAGTTGGTATTTTAGCTATAACCAGCTTACCAATTGGGCAATACCCCGAAATTACGCCACCTACAGTTACAATAACAGGCAACTATACCGGAGCGGATGCGCTTACGGTTGAGCAAACCGTAGCAACCCCAATTGAAAGCCAGGTTAACGGCACACCGGGTATGACTTACCTGCAAAGTAATAGTACAAACAACGGCGCGTTAAGCATGACCGCCAATTTTGAAGTAGGTACCGATATTAATATAGCCGCGCTTGATGTACAAAATCGTGTTGGTATTGCTACACCAACATTGCCGCAAGAGGTGCAGCGTTTGGGCCTTACAGTCCGTAAAAAAAATCCTAGTATATTAATGTTAGTGGCAATATATTCGCCAACCGGGGTTCATGACGTTACCTTTTTAGATAACTACTCCAACGTATTTATTAAGGACGCATTATTACGTGCCAAAGGTGTTGGTGATGTGGTATCGCGGGCGGATGATTTTAGTATGCGTATCTGGCTAAAGCCGGATAAACTGGCTGCATTAGGTATGACACCCGCCGATGTAACTGCCGCGCTTAATGAGCAAAACGCGCAAGTTGCTGCGGGTACCGTTGGTGCCACCCCACAACAGCATGGGCAAACCTTTGAATATTCTGTTTTGGTAAAAGGCCGTCTAGCCAAACCGGAGGAATTTGAGAATGTGATCGTTCGTACACAGCCCGGTACAGGTGCGGTGGTGCACTTAAAAGATGTTGCCCGTATTGAGTTAGGTAAGTTTAACTATGCCGGTAACTCATTTGTTGATGGTAAACGGTCATCATATCTTTTAGTTTACCAGGCTCCAAATAGCAACGCGGTTGAGACTGCTGATGCTGTTTATGCTACAATGACCGAGTTGAAAAAATCTTTTCCGGCTGGTGTTGATTATGTAGTGCCGTTTGAGGCTGTTACTGTAGTAAAAGTATCTATACATGAGGTTATTCAAACATTAGTTATCGCATTAATATTGGTTATTATCGTAGTGTTTTTATTTCTGCAAAGCTGGCGTACAACGCTAATCCCGGTATTAGCTATCCCGGTATCTATTATAGGTACGTTTATATTCTTTATACCACTACACTTTACAATTAATACACTTACGCTATTTGGCTTTGTGCTGGCCATTGGTATTGTGGTTGATGATGCCATTGTAGTAGTAGAGGCCGTACAACATTATATGGACGAGAAAGGTATGTCGCCAGCCGATGCAACCTTACATGCCATGCGCGATATATCGGCGCCGGTTATTGCCATCGCGTTGATATTGGCCGCAGTATTTGTGCCGGTAGGTTTTATACCGGGTATAGTGGGTAGGTTATATCAGCAGTTTGCTATAACTATAGCTATATCTGTATTGATATCGGCATTTGTAGCTTTATCATTAACACCGGCTTTATGTACGTTGTTACTTAAACCACATAAGTTGGATAAAAAATCTAAAGGGCTTGATAAGTTCTTCTTTAAATTTAATAGCTGGTTTGAGCGTGTCACAGCTAAATACCATGATGGAGTTCATACGGGGATAAAAAACTCCAAATTTGTTATTATTGTACTGGTCTGTATTGTTGTGGGCACTATCCTGCTCTTTAAAAGGAAACCTACCGGTTTTATACCAATTGAAGACGAAGGCCGTATTTATATTACTTATGATTTACCCGAAGGTTCATCAACCGAGCGCACAGTAGCATTGCTCCATACCATGATGGATACGCTTAATAAGATACCCGAAGTAGCTCATTACGCTGCCTTGGGCGGATTAAACGTAGTTAGCTTTGCATCCAAATCAAACAGCGCTACCATATTTGTACAGCTAAAAAAATGGGATGAACGTAAATTAACCTCATTACAATTAAAAGATAAACTGGATAAAAAACTAGCTGTCTTTAAAGAAGCCAACGTAAAAGTTATAACTCCGCCGGCAATACCGGGCCTGGGTAGCACGGCAGGTTTTTCTTTTATGTTAGAAGAAAAACAAGCAGGGGGTGATATTAAAAACTTTGAAGCTGTATTAAATAATTTTGTCGCTGCGCTAGCCAAACGGCCAGAGATAGGTAAAGGCAAGCAAGGGCCATATTCTTTCTTCACCGCTAAGACACCGGCCTATCAGTTAACTATTGACCGTGAAAAAGCCAAACGATTAGGGGTTCAGTTATCAGATGTTAATAACGTGCTGCAAACCTATATGGGTAGTGCCTATATTAACGACTTTACTATTTATGGTCGTAATTTTAGGGTACTGGCGCAGGCTGATACCAATTACCGTACCAATATGGATAATTTGGGGCAGTACTTTGTGCGTAATTCGGCAGGAGGGATGGTGCCGTTAAGTACAATAACTTCCTATAAAATGATAGAGAACGCGCCGTTGATATCGCATTATAATCTATTCAGATCTGCCGAAGTAGGTGGCAGCCCGGCCGAAGGTTATAGTAGTGGCGATGCCTTAAACGCGTTAGAAGAAGTTGCCGCGCAAACACTACCACAAGGTTTTGGCTACGAGTTTTCGGGTTTAAGCCGCGAGGAAAAATTATCCGGCTCTAAAACGGTTTATATTTTTGCTTTATCTATTTGCTTTGTGTTTTTATTCCTGGCTGCATTGTACGAGAGTTGGTCGGTGCCGTTCTCGGTACTATTGGCTGTACCATTAGGCGCGTTCGGGGCCATATTGTTTCTCACGTTTAATAAATCGCTGGCCGATAATATTTACGCGCAAATAGGTTTAATAACACTCATTGGTTTGGCGGCCAAGAACGCTATCCTGATAGTAGAGTTTGCCAAAGAGCGGGTAGATGCGGGCATGGAATTGGAGAAAGCCACATTAGAAGCCGTTAAGCTGCGTTTACGGCCTATCATCATGACATCGCTTGCCTTTATATTAGGCGTAGCGCCATTGCTGTTTGCATCTGGTGCTGGTGCCGAGGCTCGTAAAACATTAGGATTTACTGTATTTGGCGGTATGCTTGCCGCGACATCATTGGCTATATTTATAGTGCCGGTGCTATTCTTCCTGATAACGCGCTTTGCTTACGGCAAGAAAAAACTGGCCGAATTGCAGAAAAGCTACAAAGAAGATCCGGAAATATTACATTAATATTAACTCGATATATAATAAAACGCTCTTAGTATTACTAAGGGCGTTTTTTGTTTACTATGCCACTTTTTTATTGCGATGGTAATGTTTTTGTATAGATATTGGTACAGTTTACTGGTATTTGATAGGTTATTAAGGCATAAAAAGCCATTTGGGTTTAATAGTAAAGCAAGTTATAAACCCAAACCAGCTCTATATTAAAACATTATTTTACTATGGATACCAATATGGATTATTAAACTATTTGCAACTCATTATCAGCCTTTAAGCGGCTAACAATTGTTAATAACTACCTTTGTTTTCGGTATAAACCATCCTCTTTAAATGTTAAATAATTAAAAAACTGGCATACTGGCAAAGTATTTGTTTAAGTGCAGTTATAATATTTTTATCTATTTACTTATTTACTAAAGAGAAACACAATAATGAAAAAGTTAACAAAATTAGCAGCTGTAGCATTAACGGGTGTAGCACTATTAATCGGAACAAATGTAAACGCACAAACTACCCCATCTAGTAAATTGCGTTTTGGTATAGGACTAGAAGCTGGTGCACCAACAGGAAGTGCACACACAACCTCAAATGTTGAATTAGGTGGTACCGGACGTTTACAATACGGAACTAGTGACCATTTTGCTTTAACCCTTACATCAGGTTATTATAATTTCTTCGGAAAAGATTATACAGTAGTTACTCCGACTGGTACTGCTACAATTAATGGTCCAAGCTATGGCTTAGTACCGGTAAAAGCTGGTTTGAAAGCCTTCTTCTCTAACAATATATATTTTTCAGCAGAAGCAGGTGCCGGTTTTGAAACAAAGGGTGCTAAAAACACCAAGTTGATATTATCACCGGGTTTAGGTTGGGCTAACAGCAAATGGGATGTTGGGGTACGTTACGAAGACTTCTCTGGCCAAAACAACAGCTATGGCTTAGTAGGCTTACGTTTAGCTTACGGATTTGAATTGTAATAACAATCGTTAAACACAAAAAAGCCTGCAAATCAAATGATTGCAGGCTTTTGTATTTTAATCTAAACCTGTGTTTATTCACCAATTCCCGACAAAAAAGGGCGTGATTAGGTGAGTAGTTTTAAGGCAAAAATAGATGATTTTGAAATCTGCCTTGCACGAAATATGCTTAAAAGCGTTATTGACAATAATGTGCAGATAATGGATATAAGCCTCTCTGCTTAACTATATCCCAATAGAACACATTCCTCATTTAGCCTAAAAGAAGCGACAGGAAGAGCGGGATGTTATGGGAATTATTCTTCTTGCCACTCTTGGTTGTGTTCTTTGTATCGAGTTTCTAAAGTATCTTAATAAGAGTGAGCTAATTTAGCGTTAAGGGGGACTTTTAATCGTAAGTTTAAAAGTCAGGCAAAGCCGTTTCTCTCCTAACGCACCCAACTCATCCTTCGCCAGTCGCTCATTCATTCAACAGCTTTGCCTAAGCGCGAAAGGAGTGTATTCCATTCTTCCATACACCCCTTTTTTTCGCCTTTTTTAACTGATTCATGGATAGGTTGACAACCTATTCTGCGGCAAATTATTAATCTCCTGTCTAATGCTATTAAATATTCCTCTAAATGTAAAGATGTAGCTGTGAAAATTATTGATATTAATGATCAAGTCAATATCAGCATAACAGATTTTGGTATTCAGCCTAATTATATCAAAAAAGTTTTTAGAAAACTTCATCGAATTGAAGGTTTCAATTTAGGTGTGGAAGGTTAGGAATCGGGCTTTTTATTTCCAGCTAAATCATTAAACAGCATGAGGGAAGGATTAACGTTGGAAGTTCCTATGGAAAGGTTCCACATTTTCTATCTGCTTGCCCAAATTCAGCAAGACCAAAAAAGTCAAAAAATCCAAATTATATTCCTGATAAATATCAGTTACCTGATTGATATTTTACTATGCTTTCATTGATAGGAGTTGGTAGTTTAGCCATAAATTAAACAGCAGTAATCAAAGTGATTATTGCGCAAAGTCAATCGCAAAGGCGTTAGGTGTCCTATCTCCAATTCTATCAAGATTTAAAGAAATATATAATGAACCGACTTCATCGTGTAGTAGTAACAGGGCTTGGTGTACTCGCCCCATCAGGTAATAATATCAAATCTTTCTGGCAGAATATCATTAATGGAAAAAGTACCGCATCGCGGATCGACAGATTTAACCCCGATTTGTTCAGGACAAAATTTGCGTGTCAGCTTAAAGATTTTAAAGCTGCTGATTTCTTAAATCAGCATGATTTAAAGCGCTCCGATCTGTTCACCCAATATGCTTTAGTATCCGCTGATCAGGCGATCAAAGATTCCGGCTTTGACATGAGTAAATTATCGCCGTTTGATATAGGCGTGATCTGGGGCTCCGGTCAGGGCGGAATGGGCGTTTTTGAAGAACAGGTTACTGCCTATGCTGAAGGGGGAAAGATCCCGAGGCATAGTCCTTTCTTCGTACCTAAACTGATTGCCAACATGGCCTCCGCCATGATCTCTATCCGGTATGGATTTATGGGAATTAACTATACAACCGTATCCGCCTGTGCAACTGCCAATACGGCCATCATGGATGCTTTTAACTACATCAGGCTGGGCAAGGCTAAAATCATTATTTCGGGCGGTTCTGAAGCGCCGATTACCGAAGCATCTGTTGGCGGTTTCTGTGCGATGAAAGCCATGTCAACCCAAAATGACAATCCTGAACGAGCTTCTAAGCCTTTTGATGTATCCAGAGATGGCTTTGTGATGGGAGAAGGCGCAGGCGCGCTTGTTCTTGAAGATTATGACCATGCCGTAGCCAGGGGAGCTATAATTTATGGAGAACTTAAAGGAGCGGCCATGACCGCTGACGCTTACCACATCACCTCTACCCATCCCGAGGGATTTGGTGCCGCCAAAGCCATGAAAATAGCCTTAAAAGAAGCAGAAACAACGATGGGCGATGTTGACTATATCAATGCGCACGGAACATCTACCCCGATGGGTGACCTTTCAGAAATAAGGGCGATCAAATCTTTAGCAGGTTCAACCAAACTTAAAACACTGATCAGTTCAACAAAGTCGATGACCGGGCACCTGCTTGGCGCCGCCGGGGCAATTGAAGCGGTAATTTGTCTGCTGTCTATCCGGGATCAAATTGTGCCGCCAACTATTAATACGGTCACCATTGATCCGGAAATTTCTTCAGCTATGCGCATCTTATTGAAAGATGCGGTCCAGGCAAAAGTAGCTGTCGTTCTCAGTAATACCTTTGGTTTCGGTGGCCATAATGCAACGTTGGTGTTCGGGGCTGTTTAATGTTTACGGACTGATGGCAAAATGATAAAATTAATATATTCAACCCGGTCTGTCCAGGCATGTCTATTTTACAATTGTCATTTCTGAAAATAACTAACAATAACAATTCCTGCTATAATGCCGACGATCATGATCACATAAAGCAATATTTCATTACCTGCGAATTTTTTGTATTTCGTCCAGAAAGAATAATCTGTTTTAGCTTTTGACATACTACAAAATTAGGCTATTATCGTTTAAAAGTTAAGATACTCTTATGATATAAATCAGTATTCCGGCTGATGTTTTACGGCCTTTCGCGGCCCTTGTTATATTACTTTTGTCCTAAAGAAATGCGTTTCAAGACGCAGTTATATTCATAACGTATCCGCTCTGATTACAGAAAAAGCGGGAAATCAATAAATAATATGAAAGATACATTTCATATGGGTTACGATTTAGGGCAGGCAGGTTTTGATTTTACCGCTGTCCAAAAGAGAAACAACCATAATATAGAATTACTAAACGGCATAGCGGAAGATTTTGTAAAAGCTTCTGACCGTAAAGCCGGGATCAAATGCGATAAAGAAGAAATATTATACAGGTTTTACGAGGCTATCCCGCTTTTAACCACAGCTGAACCTATTTTAATTTTATATATAACCAGTAATTCAATGATAACGCTAAAGTTTATTAACCGGTCAAATCCGTTATTCAACAATTTATTTATCGAAGAACTATCAAAGGTTTAGACTGCGGTTTTCAGCTTAACTGACTATTAAATACAAGAAAAATGATAGGCTTGCCTTTATGGGTAAAATATCAGCAAAGGGTATATTTGTACTATATCATATCCTCGCCCTCCAAAAGAAATTCATCCTTTGAAATTCTTTTGGAAGGAAAAAACTGCAAGATATATTTAGACGCGGAAGAACTATGGGTTGAAAGCACCCAATCAGGGCCTGCCTGTTTTGATGTAGCATTGATCCAATTGATCGGAAAAGCTATTAACAGTCACTTCCATATCAAGAAGCACCATTACAACTGATCTGATGTTCCCGGTAATTGTCAAATTTCGACAATTACCCCGGCGTAGGTCAGTCCGCCACCGAACCCGAGGAGCACCGCTTTGTCGCCCATTTTTACTTTTCCGGCTTTGGCTGCTAAATCCCAGGCTAAAGGAATGGAAGCTGATGAAGTATTGCCAAATAGTTCTATACTGGTGAGCATTTGGCTCAACGGATAATTTATAGCTGTAGCAACGGCTTCAATAATGCGCAGGTTCGCACTATGTAAGATGATCCAGTTCAGATCAGCAAGCTTTAGGTTATTGACGGCTAACAATTCCATTATTTTTTGACTCATGTTCTGAACGGCCCATTTGTAAACCACCCGCCCGTTTTGATGTATTTTGCCGTTGACTACCACCTGCTCGCCATTAATAACCTGATTATTTTGCGTTAAGTAAAGGTCATTTCCGTGACTGCCGTCTGTACCGGTAACGCTGCTCCATATTCCGGCTTTGTCTGAGGGTTCAATAAGCGCAACACCTGCGGCATCACCAAATAATATACAGGAAGTCCGGTCTGAAAAATCGGTGAATTTGGATAAGGTTTCCGCGCCAATGACCAGGATCTTTTTGTGTGTACCTGATGCTATCAGTCCCTTAGCCAGTATGATACCATAGACAAACCCTGCACAGGCGGCCATTAGGTCAATGCAGCCTGTATTTGGAATTTGAAAGTTATTTTGAACCCGGCTCGCCATGCTTGGCATAACCTGATCAGCCGTCGTTGTCGCAACAATAATAAAATCCACATCTTTAATAGGAACTGCAGGATTTTCACGGAGTATATTTTCAACGGCTTTTATACAAAGATCACTCGTGAACTGATTCTTCGCAGCGAAACGTCTTTCGCTGATGCCCGTTCTTGAAACGATCCATTCGCCCTGCGTTTCAATTTTATCTTCAAACCATTTGTTGGTAATCACCTGTTCCGGTACGTAGGAACTAACGGCAGTTATTTTTGCGTGCATCATTGTAAAATAGTTATAAAATCACCTGACGGTCTGCAACTTTTTTGCGGCCATCAGGCAAATCAATGTTTTGGTGGTATGATGGGGTTTTCTCTAATTTATAGGTTGATGAAGTTACATTATAAATCCTGAATGCTTTGGCAATTTTTTCAACGGCCTGCTCTATCTGTTTGAACGAATGGGTAGCCATCAAAGAGAAACGTATTAGCGAAGAATTGGAGGGGACGGCGGGTGAAACGATAGGGTTAACAAAAATCCCGGCATCCTGAAGATATTTTGTAGTCAGAAAAGTTTTATCGGCATCCCGAATATAGATCGGTAAAATAGGACTTTCCGAAGCCCCCAGATCAAACCCTTCAGCCAGCATAAGTTTAGCAGCATAATGGGTGTTATCCCACAATTTAATGATGCGTTCAGGTTCCTGTTCTATAATATCCAATGCCGCCAGTGTACTGGCAACAGTTGAAGGCGGCATACTGGCACTGAAAATTAACGAACGCGCACGGTGTTTGATATAGTCAATCGTTGCGCTGTCCGATGCCACAAAACCACCTAAAGAGGCTAATGACTTACTAAAAGTACCTGAAATAAGATCGATCTGATTGGTAAGATTAAAATGAGATGCTGTTCCTGAACCCTTCACCCCGATGACCCCTAAAGCATGGGCATCATCGATCATAATATTCGCGCCATATTTGTCCGCAAGAAAGGCGATTGCCGGCAAAAGAACAAAATCACCTTCCATACTAAAAACCCCATCTACGACGATCAGCTTTACCGCCTCTTTCGGCAAAATACGGAGTTTTCGCTCTAAATCAGCCATGTCGTTGTGGCCGTACTTGATGATACGTGAAAAAGAAAGGCGTGATCCGTCAATAATGGAAGCATGATCCATTTCATCCAGCAGAATGTAATTATTCCTCCCGGTCAGACAGGATAACACCCCAATATTAACCTGAAAGCCGGTACTGAATAATATCGCGGATTCCTTACCCACAAATCTGGCTAACCGCTCTTCGAGTTCGATATGAATATCAAGTGTGCCGTTTAAAAAGCGCGAACCAGCACACCCTGTCCCATATTTGTTTACCGCGCTGATAGCAGCTTCCTTGATATAAGGATGACCTGTTAACCCTAAATAAGAGTTGGAACCAAACATTAAAACCGGCTTACCATCAATGATCACTTCTGTATCCTGCGCTGATTCGATCGCCCTGAAATATGGGTACAAACCTTTTTCCTTAATAGCCGACGCATCAGTAAACTGTGCTATTTTGTCATGTAGTTTCTTGTGCATATTTAATCAGTGCTAATTCCTGCCTTTTTTTAAGATATGATTACTTCCAGGTAGTCCTCCGTTGCCGGGCAGGTACAGATCAGGTTTCTGTCGCCTATGGCATTATCGATCCGGTTCACCGATGGCCAGAATTTGTTGTTTTTTACCCAGGTGGAAGGAAAAACCGCTTTAGCCCTGCTGTACGGCCTTTTCCAGTTATCAGATGTAATATCATCAATCGTATGCGGTGCATTTTTGAAAACGTTGTCCAGCTGGTCGTATTTATAAAAGATCACTTCATCAATTTCCTGCCTGATAGCTAACATAGCCTGGCAGAACCGATCCAGTTCCTGCTTGTTCTCACTTTCTGTTGGTTCGATCATCAGGGTATCATGCACCGGGAAACCTATCGTTGGCGCATGAAAGCCATAATCCATCAGCCTTTTCGCAATATCACCAACCTCGATGTTAGCCACCTTTTTAAAATCCTGGCAGTCAATAATAAATTCATGTGCGCAGCGGCCTTTGGTACCCGTATATAATATTTTATAATCTGCCTTCAGACGCTCTTTAAGGTAATTAGCATTAAGGATAGCGGTCTTTGTGGCTGCGGTAAGGCCCTTTGCTCCGAGCAACTTGATATACCCGTAAGAGATCAACAATATTAAGGCACTGCCGAAAGGCGCTGCTGATATGGCGGATATAGCGTGTTCGCTGTCATTCTTAGCAGCAGAAAAATGGCCGGGTAAAAAGGGTATCAAATGTTTTGCAACCGCAATCGGCCCCATACCGGGGCCACCGCCACCATGAGGTATGGCGAAGGTTTTATGCAGGTTGAGGTGGCAAGCATCCGCGCCGATAAAACCGGGGCTGGTCAATCCGACCTGTGCATTCATGTTGGCGCCATCCATATAGACCTGTCCGCCCATATCATGAACGATCTTTGTTATTTTTTTGACTGATTCTTCATATACACCGTGTGTTGAAGGATAAGTGATCATCAGACAAGCCAGATTTTCTTTGTGCTGTTCTGCTTTCTTTTTTAAGTCGCTCAAATCAATGTTGCCGTTATCATCACACGATACGACAACAATCTTCATCCCTGCCATCGCCGCCGATGCCGGATTGGTTCCATGTGCCGAAGAAGGTATCAGCGTAACATTACGATGGGTTTCACCTTTATGTTTATGATAGGCACGGATCACCATCAAGCCGGCATATTCACCTTGAGCGCCGGAATTTGGCTGAAAACTGATGCCTTCAAATCCTGTGATCTCACATAAGTCCTGCCCAAGCTCCCGGATGAGTTCCGCGTATCCTTCCGCCTGGCCTAGCGGCGCAAAGGGGTGCATCTCCGCAAATTCAGGCCAAGTAAGCGGTAAAAGCTCGGCCGCGGCGTTCAGCTTCATCGTGCACGACCCTAACGGTATCATACTGTGGACCAAAGAGAGGTCTTTGTTTTCCAGGTGTTTAATATAGCGCATCATGGCAGTTTCGCTGCGGTGCAACTTGAAAACGTCCTGTTGCAGGAAGTCCGGGCTTCTTTTCAAACCGGATGTTAAGACAGGTGATGCGGTGAAAGTGTTTCTGCTTTCATATCGCTGCCTGTTTACATAGGCCAGTAAATTTAGTACAGTAGCAATATCTTCCGGCCCGGTCGTTTCATCAAGTGAAATGGAAAACAGGGAGCCATTGATATACCTGAAATTGATGCCATTTTTCTCTGCATGGGCACGTATAGCGATGATGTTACCTTCGTAAACCAACGTATCAAAGAAGATCCTCGTTTTGCGCACATAGCCCAAACGGTCTAAACCCGCAGCAAGCGTGAGTGTTTTTAAATGAATACGTTGCGCAATGTTATTTAATCCGGCTGCGCCGTGATATACGGCGTACATCGAAGCCATAATAGCGGGAAGGGCCTGTGCGGTACAAATATTAGAGGTCGCTTTATCCCGCTTAATATGCTGTTCCCTTGTTTGTAAAGCCATACGTAAAGCAGGCTGTCCGTGAGCATCTTTAGAAATACCGATGATCCGGCCAGGTGCCAGTCTTTTAAAATCTTCTTTGCAGGAAAAGAAACCTGCATGGGGGCCGCCGAAACCAAGTGGCATCCCAAATCGCTGGGTGTTACCGACCACGCAATCAGCTCCCCAGGCGCCGGGAGGTTTCAGCAATACCAGGGCCATGAGATCAGCCGCTACACATACTTTGATATCCAGCACAGCTAATTGCTTAACTACTTCATGATAATCTGTAATCTCGCCATAGGCATCAGGATATTGCAGTAGCGCACCAAAATAAGTAGGATCGAACTTGATCTTTTCAATATCGCCAACTACCAATTGAATGGCCAGCGGTTCTGAACGTGTTTTTAAAACGTCGATGGTTTGGGGAAAACATTTATCAGATACAAAGAATTTGTTCCTGGTGGACGTTGTATTATTTCTTTGCTGGTCATGGTAAAACATCAGCATCGCCTCGGCTGCCGAAGTCGCCTCGTCCAGTAAGGAGGCATTGGCAATTGGCAAACCTGTTAATTCAGCAATTAGGGTCTGGTAGTTTAACAAAGCTTCCAGACGGCCCTGTGCTATTTCGGGTTGATATGGTGTATAAGCAGAATACCAGCCGGGATTTTCAAATACGTTCCTTTGGATCACTGCCGGCATAATGGAATTATAATAGCCCAAACCAATATAGTTGCGGAAAATTTTGTTTTTGGCAGCCAGCCTTTTAAGCTTACTGATATACTGGTATTCTGTAATTGCAGGCGCAATATTTAAAGGTGTTTTAAGCCGGATGTCATTTGGAATAGTTTCATCGATCAGCGTTTCCAGCGAACTAACGCCAATAACTTCGAGCATGGCTTTTTTTTCCTGTTCATCAGGGCCGATATGGCGGTGTGCAAACTGTTGCGTTAATTTCATCTGATTTGTTATTTAACTTTACTTTGAACAAAGGGCAGGCGGCACACCTTAGCTTCGTAAAATTGGTCTCTGATCTCAATAAGCAACGGCGTACCAGGGGCTTTTAAATTGATATCGACATAACCTAAGGCTATGCCTGTTTTCAGTGTAGGTGATTGCGTCCCCGAAGTAATTATTCCTACCGGCTCCTTGTCGCTGTTCATAATGCGGTAGCCATGCCGGGGGATGCCTTTACCTTCCATAATGATACCCACCAAAGCCAGTTTTGAACCTTTGTTTTTTTGATTCTGCAAGACACGCCAGCCTGTAAAATCTTTGCTAAATTTGATGATCCAGCCCAATCCGGCATCAAATGGTGTGGTCATATCATCAATATCATTCCCATAAAGACAGTAGCCCATTTCCAGTCTTAGCGTATCTCTTGCGCCTAACCCTATTGGCCGTATGCGGTAATTCCGGCCTGCGGCAAAAATGCCGTTCCACATTTCGACCGATAAATTCCTGTTTAGATAAATTTCAAACCCACCGGCCCCGGTATAACCCGTATTAGATATAATGACATCCGGAATACCGTACATCATGCCGGTTTTGAAATGATAATAAGGTATGTCTTTAAGCGATACCGAGGTTAGTTTCTGCAACGTATCAATCGCATAAGGCCCCTGTACAGATAGTAGCGATGTAAACTCCGAGGTGTCCGTTAATGCAGCACCGTTAAAATTATACCCGACTATCCAGTTCCAGTCTTTTTCAATATTGGAAGCGTTTACTACGAGCATATATTTTTCTTCCTCTAATCTGTAAACCAATATATCATCAATGATGCCCCCTTTTTCATTAGTCATACAGGAGTATTGTACCTGACCTATGGATAAAACCGAGGCATCATTTGTTGTCAATCTTTGAATAAGATCCAAAGCATGAGCACCTTCAATGATGAATTCACCCATGTGGGATACATCGAATACACCGACCCCGTTTCTGACCGCATCGTGTTCCGCATTGATACCGGTGGGGTATTGTATGGGCATATTATACCCGGCAAAAGGAGCCATTTTTGCGCCTAAGTGCTGATGAATGGGTGTTAATACAGATTCTTTCATGTTTGATTAATTTAGCAGGCTATTTGCCGATGAGCGCTTTATATTCATCTGCTGTTAATAATGATCCTTTGTTATCATCAGAGGTCAGCAATACTTTGACCATCCAGGTGGAATAAGGTTCCTGATTGATCAGTTCAGGGGTTTTATCTATCATTAGGTTGACCTCAATAATCTTCCCCGTCACCGGCATAAAAAGGTCAGAAACTGTTTTTACAGCTTCTACGGTTCCAAAAACGCCTTCGGCCAGGATAATCTTATTTAAACTGGGTATATCCAGGTAAACAATATCGCCTAACTCTTTTTGCGCAAAATCAGTGATACCTACTAAAGCGTGCTGGTTCTCGAAACTGATCCATTCATGGTCTTTGGTGTAAAATAACTCCTGTGGGAAATTCATTTTTTATAATTTATTTTAGGTTAACGAAGGGATATCGTAAACGGATTTAATTTTAGGGACTTCCTCCAGAATAGCCGGTGTCGCGAAATCTTTGTACTGATCAAAATTTTTGATAAATGCCTAGGTGCGCCCATAGGGTAAGCTAAACCATATTGTTTAACGCCCTCTTCATCGGCTTTGCGGACATCGGGGCAATTCGCCAGACCCAGGTAGTTATTTAAACTCCACACTAATTTTTCTTTGCCCTTAAACATCATTTTGTTGCCCAACTCGCCTTCCAGCTTGGGATAGGCAAAGTATCTGTGGGCGTAGTAAGCATGAGAACCAAGCGGCCCTAATTTTGATAAAGCTTTTTCTAATAAATTCATTTAATGGTTTTCAAATTGATAAAGCTATTTACGGCCTTTTCTTGAGTGTTTTTCGGTTCCGGCCTATCCAGTTCCCGATGATAATGCACTTTCGGAGATAGCCAGTATAACAGGAACACCCTTGAATACCTGAAATTGACAGGCGCGATCAGGAGGCAGCCCGTGATTATCGTACTGACATATAGCCAGGGCGAATCCCCATTATGAGTAAGCAGGTAAGTGAGCGTACAAAAAAATCCTACCTCCATAATATTAAGCGCGTAGCTGACATACATGGCCGCATAAAAATATCCGGGTTCAATTTCAAAGGTCATGTGACAATGCGGACAGTTGATATTGATCCTGTTTGAGCCAAAGCGGTACATTCCCCCCTCAAACATATTCCCCCGTCGGCAACGCGGGCATTTGGCATGCAGCATGGCCCAGGATTTTGGTGTTTCTAAATCCGTCATTTTCATTATTTCTTGATCCACATTTTAAGCAGCTTGTTGTAATTATTATCCACCAGGTTATAACTCGGAGGGATTTGTGTATCGCGGGCATGATAGGTGACCAGCCTTGTGCCTGATTTTTTGGCACCGAGCATGGCATAGACAAAGCGGGTATAACGTTCATACAGCTCAAAAGAAGTTCTTACCGCATAATCTATCCGGCTGCCCGGCTCTATATTTTCATAAAAGGAATTGTAGAAATAAAAATGGTCGTAATCATCATAATCCAGATCGGTCAGGTTGCCGTGGATAAAGGAAACATTATCCAGGCTGATCTCGTCTTTGGCGACCTCCGCATACGTACATAATTCTTTACGCTGTTCAATACCGATAAACTGAGTGTCCGGAAAATGCGCGCCAGCTGTGATGCAAAACTTACCTACACCACTGCCAATATCAAGCACCCGTGCATTCGGAATTGCTAAAAAGAAGGCGGCTTTTTTGGCAATATCAACCGGCGTCCAGTGCATTTGGGACAATTCCTTAATATGGTCCGGGTATAGGTAATCAAAAGAAGCGTCCTTTCTGAACAGATATAAATTTAAAGTATCAGTTTCCATTGGTTGTTATTAGTGCTATTGAATTATAAAAGGCATCCGGATAAAGTATTATTCTTTGATCCACATGCGCAGCAAAGTATTTTCAGAGGACCATGCTAATTTGAAATTTATGTCGATCACTTCATCCAGGCACTGGTAGGTAACCAAACGTGTCCCCGTTTTGACTCCTTTTAAAGCAGCCAAAAGGTATTCTGTGTAATAGGTATAAAGGCTATAAGATGTTTCAATGGTATCATCAATCGCATTTTTTTGATCGATATTTTCGTAGAAAGCATTATAAAAATAGAAGTGGTCAAATTCTTTGAAATTGATCTGAGTTATGTTGGCGTGAATGAAACCTACATTTTCCAGCTGCGTATAATTTTTGGCAACCTTTGCGTAATGATAAAGCTCATGCCTTTGCTCAACGCCAAAAAAGGTAGCTTCGGGATTGAAAAAAGCACCGGTAAGGCAGAACTTACCGATACCACTGCCAATGTCCAGCACTTTAGAACCGGGTTCTGCTAAAAATTCTGCGGCTTTACGGGCTATAGCCAAAGGTGTCCACTGCTTTAGCGACATGAGTTGAAAATGTTCGTGATAAAACAAGTCGAAATCTGCATCAGTTCTAAAGATAGAAAAGTTGATATGTTCCGTTTTTAATGGGACTATCGTACCTGTTTTAACCTGATCATGATAAACAGGTGGAAAATGAGAAAAAGGGTAAGCATCCATTGAAAGCAAATTTACCCCCTTAGCAGAGCGGATTTATCGAATAAAATCAGCCCATAACACGATATTTATCAGTTTTTTATATTATCGTATCTTTGTACCATGAGTTTATCGGGAATCTTTCCTATTGACCGTTGGAATTTTACAACGCAATCTATTTTGAATATTTTGTCGGAAGAGGATTATCAGCTATTGATAGCAAGCCAAAGCGAACAAAGATATCAGAAAGGCGATGTGATTTTCCGGGAGGGCGCTGTTCCGGCAGGTATCTTTCTGGTTAGAAGCGGCAAAATCAAGAAATATAAAGTTGACCATATCGGCAAAGAGCAGATCATTTATGTAGCCAACCAGGGTGAACTGATCGGTTACCATGCGGTGCTAGCGGAGGAACGCTATCCGGATTCCGCATCTGCTTTGGAAGCAAGTTCATTGTGTTTTATCCCAAAGGAAGATTTTTTTGAAGTGATCCACAGCTCGCCTGGTTTTAGTCAGCGGCTTTTAAAGGCTTTAAGCCACGAATTTACCGTACTGGCCAATAATATATCCGTATTCGGCCAGCGCACAGCATCTGAGCGATTGGCCATCGCGCTCATCGTATTGAGGGAAAAATACAAAGATGATGGTCGGGCTGACGAAGAAATTTTCCTAAATATTTCACGTACTGATCTGGCCAATATTGCCGGGATCGCGCAGGAAAATGTGATCCGGCTGTTGAAGGAATTTAAAGCAGAAGGTATTTTAGAAACAGAAGGCCGCAAGATCATCATTAAGGACATCAAACTGCTTGTTAAGAGGGCTAATTACCGGTAATCCGCCTTATTCTGTGTGCTTAATGGTGCGTTTACAGCATTAAGCCGCCTATGAGCAACCCAAAGCGAAAGAGGGGACGGCGGTCAAGGGTTTGGTGAATAAGAAATCAACCCTGCATAAAATATTGAATATCACGTTGGTCTGAGAGGCACCAATTCCCTCCCTCACCGCTAAGTTCAGTATAAAAATAAAAGGCATATACGTTCAATTGCTTTTGCTTATTAGCGAAAATTTAAAAACTGTACTGCTTTTGTAGATTTTGCCTGGTAAAAGAATCGTAGACGGAAATTCTGGCCTATTGGGCGAATTTGGAAAATGCTGTGCTTCCAGGCAAAATGCAGTATAAGGCCCATAAGGATACCCGCCTTTACCAATATCTTTGCCATTTAAAAAATTGGCTGTAAAAAATTGAAACCCTGGTTCATGGGTAAAAAACTCCATTTGTATACCCGTTTTTGGTGAATAAATTATTGCTGCTGGCCGTTCAGCTTTCATTGTGTCTAAAACGATGGTATGATCAAAGCCATGGGCAATATCCAATTGCGGAGATTTTTGTTTGAAGTGTTCACCGATTTTTCCTGCGACCCTAAAATCAAAAGATGTGCCTGTTACCGGTTCTAAATTCCGGGGCAATTTATCTTTGTCCAAGGGTAGATATTGATTGGCGTTTATCTTTAAAATGTGATTAAATATGGTTGAGTTCCCCTCCCCATTAAGATTAAAAAAAGAATGATTAGTCAGGTTTATTACCGTTTCCCGGTCTGTTATAGCTTTATAATTTAGCTTCAATTCGTCGTTTTTTGTCAATTGATAAGTAACCTCAACATTTAATTTTCCGGGGAAGCCTCCCTCTCCATCTTTTGATAAATAGGTTAAACAAATTGTTGAATCATTTGCCGTTTTAAGCCGCCATACTTGTTTATGAAAACCATTACTGCCGCCATGTAACGTAAGGCCATTGTTATTTTTATTAAGTTCGTATTTTTTGCCATGCAGCATAAAACTTCCCTTAGCAATCCGGTTAGCATAACGCCCAATGACGGCACCATAATAGGCAGAATTTGCATCAATATATTTCTGCAACTTATCAAATCCCAAAACAACATCAACTTTACCTCCATTTTTATCAGGAACAATAATCTGAACTATCCTGGCCCCGTAGTTGGTTATACTGACTTCCATTCCCCTCTTGTTACTAATGGTATATAGTCCCGTCTTTTTACCATCTATTATAGATTCAAAATTTCGACTGTCGACCCTTTTCGCCCGAGCGGTGCCCTGCCTGATTTTATAGACATAACTAAAAATCAAGACTAGGCCTAAGCAGAGTGTAATCAGGGCTGTTTTTATAATGAATTTATTCATAAAAATCAATTATACTGTAGGGCAGATCTCCTTAAAACCTGTTATTGAAAAACCAGTTAATGATTTATAGGTCCTGTGGTCAGTGGTGTAACCGGCGTGACGTCAGGAATGCGTTGTTGTACTACCGGCATGGATATATTTGGTAAATAAGGCAGTACATACTTTGCAAAAAGCCTGCTTTCCTCAATCAAAGGGTACCCGGAGAAAATAAATGACCTGAAACCCATATCCATATAGCGGTTAATTTTTTGGAGCACCTGCTCTGGATCACCAACAATGGCTGCACCGCAACCAGATCTGGCTCTCCCTATATCCGCCCATAAATATGGCTCTATAAACCCTTCCTGATCAGCACTTTCCCGCAACTCATTTTGCCTTAAAACGCCAAGTGACTTTGAATCCTGCGAACGGTTTTTGATTCGCAGACCTTCTTTTTCATCAAATTTCGACATTAACAGACGGCTGTAGGCTTTTGCTTCTGCTTCTGTTTCGCGCACAATAACATGAACACGTAAACCAAAATCCAATGTTCTGCCATATGATGCCGCTCTTGCAGACATATCTTTCATAGTTTCGTGCAAAAGGTCTTCTGTTTCGGGCCACATTAAAAACACATCACAATATTTTGCGCAAACATCTCTTGCTCCTTCTGAGATCCCGCCAAAATAAAGTAATGGCCCGCCATTTTGCTGATAGGGTTTAGCCGGATCGGATGGAAGGTCAATATTTTTATAAATCTCACCGTCATGCACAATGCGGTCTTTTTCCCAGGCTTGTTTTAAGATTTGTATCGTTTCCGCACATCGTTGATAACGAAGATCGGCATCTTCTTTTTTACCCGGAAAATCAGAATTTATTATATTAATGGTTAATCGCCCTTTCAGTATATGATCTAAAGTAGCTATGGACCTGGCCAGCATTGGTGGATAAAGCTCTCCACAACGAATGGCTGTTAATAAATTTATGGATGTGGTTTGTGGCGCCATAGCAGAAGCAAAACTTAAAACATCCTGCCCCACGTTAAATTGCGATGGCAATAAGATATTTTTATAACCTAGTTTTTCTGCTTCCAATAAAATATCACGACAATGCTCATAATTACTGCGCCGTTCGCCTTCCATTACTCCCAGATATTGTGTATCTCCTCCGCATAGTTCATCAAACCATGAAATTTCTGCGTGTCGTTGCGTTGTTCTGATAGAAACTGGATTTATATCATTTATCATAATTTTGAAAAAATATTATTGGTTTATTGTTATAGTTAATTGTTCGTGTCGTAAAGATTGTAAATGTATTTTTAAATTTTAAACAAAATAATACAAGATCCAAACAGTTAGTGCTGACAATATACCGGCGTATAAAAGATCATTTTTAATCAAATCGAGAACAGACCATTTAGGTGTTATCTTTTTATAGTTATATATAAAAAGAGAGAAAGTAATAATAGCCATCAACCAACAAATCACTATAATCGGCACTAAATTTAAGTATATTCCCAGCGTACTAAAAAAAACAGCGAAAGAAAAGATAGCAATCTCTATCCAGGCGATTTTAGGCTTTATGGCGAAAACGGTATCAGACTCGGACTGATCGTGCATACCGCGCTTTTTATTAAAATACAAACTAACCACTGTTTGAAGTAAAATGCAGCCCAGAAAAGTAAGCCATACGCGATGCAGAAAGTTTAGCCGGGTTCCGAACAAGCTGGCTACTTCAGGTATATGGGAAAGAAAGTGATTATAGCTCATTTCAAAAAATACTGAAATAAATGGAGCCGAAATCATAGTAATTACAGCTGCTTTTGGGTTAGATTTTTTCCAGATTATTCCGAGAAAAAAAACCACTACAATACCAGGAGTAAAGTACGCTCCCCGTGAAGACACGCTCAGGAAGAAATTACCAGCCGAGGCGGGATCATAAGTTAACAAAGCAAATCCCGCTGTAATCGCAATCATTGCAAAAACTGAACCTCTCCCAAACCTCACTAATTGTTTATCTAATGCCGTCTTATTTAAATATTTTTTATAAACGTCCATCGTCAGTAAAGTAGTCGCGGAATTCATCATAGAATCAACTGAAGAAAAAGTTGCCGCTGTTAAACCTGCCAAAATAAATCCCTTTAAGCCATATCCAGAAGGAACGACCGTTTCGATCAAATGCATAAAGGCATCATCTGGTAAAATCTTCAGGTTGCTACCCATCCTGTGTTTGAAGATATATGCAGCGGCTACGCCTGTTGCGATAGACATAAATGGAATACAAAGTTTTAAGAACCCGGAAGCAATGATCCCCAACTTAGCTTCTGTATCTGTTTTTGCAGCGAGGGCACGCTGTACCACATATTGATTGGTTGTCCAATAAAATAGGTTTAAAGTTATTAAACCCGTAAATACGCCCGACCATGGTAAGTCCGGATGATTCGAGGGCAGGTATAAATGCATTTTTTGCTGAGCCAAAGGAACCCCTCTGTCCAGGTGAAGCAAGCCAGTTATGCCGTGTATCTCGGGTTGCAGAAAAGTAGCTACTGCCACAATTATTCCGGCAAACAACATCATTACGCTTTGTATGTTGTCTGTTACTACAACTGATTCCATACCTCCAAATACGGTTAGTAAACAGGTAATGGCTCCAATTATACCTATCCCTTGTAAGTAAGTAATTTGAAATGTTGTTCCGTTAAAAAGCAGCATTAATGTTCTGCTGCCGATATAAAAGGCAGCGATCATCTGAACGAGAATCAGTATCAACATTAGGATGGTATATACCACCATAGCACTTTCATTATAGCGGCGCCCCAAAAACTGCGAAAGTGTAAAGATTTTTATTTTTCGGTATGCCGGTATAAATATATAGGCCAGTAACAACATAGCAGGTATAGCCAGCAACTCATACGCACTTTGCGCGAAACCTATAGAAAAACCTATACCCAACATACCAATCAGGTGCGATACACTAATATTTGTACCAAATATAGAGCCGGCTACAGTCCACCATCTGAGCGTTCTGCCAGCCATGAAATAATTTTCAGCCGATTTCTTTCGCAGTGAAGCAGTGATTCCTGCTGTTGGTATTAAAATAATTAAGAATATAAGTATAGTAATATCTAATTTATCGAGCTGGTTCAGCATTATTTATTTCTTTTTGTTTATTCACAAAGTTTGAGCATTAAAACTACTTAAACAATATCACTGTTTCTATATCGGTTATGGCTAAGATTGAGGTCACAATACTATTACTTTGCCTTTTTGTATTACCAGGCTGGTTTAGCTCAATTTTGGGTTTGCGAAATTGGAAAATAATGATGCCTTTTGGGTTTGGTGCAATAAATATAACATTTGTCATTTATTAAGTTACTTTGATATTATCTCTTAAATCATTGACGATGTAATAATTAATAAGTCCAACAAAAATTAAAAGATAATCCTGAGCAATATTACTATTTTAATTTATAATCTATAGACTTAGTAGTATAAATTAAAATTCACAATCTTTTCAAGCAGATACACCCCGTATTATTGTAGCTTACATTGATTCGTTATAGAGGATTGTTAGCAAGCGTCATTACAAAACTTATTATTAATATTGTCTCCAAATAACCCTGGGCCAGTAATGGTCTGTATAATTATCAAACCGCTATGAAGACAGTATACCAAACCGCGATAATTTTTTTGTTTATGATTTTGTCCATAAATACATTTTCGCAGGATGCCCCATTGTACGATACCTTGACAAAACCGCAATTAATAGCCCGGCAGTTTGGTTTTACCGAAGGGGCATCGGTTGATAAAAAAGGGAATGTGTTTTTTACAGATCAAAATAATAACAAGATATGGAAGTATGATACAGCCGGCAAGCTAACGCTATTCTTGGATAGCGCGGGCCGGTCAAACGGAACATACTTTGATCATAAGGGTAACCTGATAACCTGTGCCGATGAACATGATCAGCTATGGTCCATCAGTCCGAAAGGAAAAATAACCGTAATACTTAAAGATTACCAGGGGCATTTAATGAACGGCCCTAATGATGTTTGGGTTGATAATAAAGGCGGTATTTACATGACCGACCCATATTACCAACGCCCGTGGTGGACACGCACAAAATCAGACCTCGATGGGCAAAAAGTTTATTATCTGCCCAAAGGAGTTGCGCAGCCAATTATTGTTATTGATAATTTTATGCAGCCCAACGGTATTGTTGGAACTCCCGATGGAAAATATTTATACTGCGCCGATATCCAGGATAAAAAAACTTATAAGTATGATATTAATAAGGATGGTACATTAAGTAATCGCAAATTGTTTGTTGAGCTAGGATCAGACGGAATGACCCTTGACGCGAAAGTCAATGTTTACTTAACCGGCCACGGCGGCATTACCATTTGTAATCCCGAAGGAAAAAAGATAGGATATATCCCCATTAATGAGCCATCAACAACCAACTTATGTTTTAGTGGCAAAAACAGAGATGTACTGTTTATTACTGCCCGCACTGCCGTTTATACGTTAAAAATGAACGTCAAGGGTGTGGAATAATACGATACGCAATCGTTGCTGTAAAGTGCGATGACAACAGGTGGTTTTTTTTAGTTGTTACAAACAGTAAATAGTTATTTATTTTTGACATTACCAACTCCCGGGCTTATATTCTTTAAAACAATAAACAAAGGCTGTGTGGCCTGGCTGCGTGGATCAGTATTATAAAATCCATTACCCAATAGCAGATCGGGTTTTCCATCGCCATCTATATCTGCGGCATCCATGGTCATTCCTCTTTGAAATGGTGCGTTTAAGGGCAGCGTATAAGTTTGAAACTTAAAATTCCCCTCATTTTCAAAATATACAAATGCTTCCCATGGTGTTGCTGCTGATGGGAATTCACTAATGGTAGCAATATCCAGGTCGCCATCGCCATCAAAATCTCGGGCAATGGCTTTATAACAACCATTTATAGGATAAAAATACTTTTGTGCGAAGTTGTTTTTGCCATCATTTAAATAAATATACACGCCGTGGTAGGGCTTTAATATCTGGCTGTAATCGCCATTATCGCCACAGGTATAAATTATATCTTTAAATCCATCGCCATTAAAGTCGACTAACTCAAAAGAGCTTGAACCGTAGGATGGGGGAAACCTTAATACTTGCTTTTCTTCAAAACCGCCTTTGCCATCATTTTTATATAAAAAAACACCTTCATCACCTTGTGCGAAAAGTGCCCAGATGTCTGGCCGCTTTTCCTTATTGGCATAATCGATAATAGTTTTTATACATCCCGGCTTTTGCCTTAATATATGCTCCCTGAAAGTATGCCCCTGGTTCTCCATCCAACTTAAACTACCAACCATTTTACCAAACTGTGCAATAAGATAATCCTTCTTTCCGTCCTGGTTAAGATCGACTATATTAACAGACACCGGGCGGCGTAGTTGGGCAAAAAGCGACTGGCTTATTGGCGTAATTACACCGTTTTTATCGATAGTCATTTCTTTAACATTACCGTTTTTAAAGTTATTTGCATACAAGTCTTTGCCAATAGTAACAGCAGTAATTTTATTTTTTTGGAATGACATGTCTACAATAGCACCTGTTAAAATAGATGATTTTAGTGTTTGCGATCTATCATTCAAAACAATTAACTTGTTAGTCATACCATTACTTACAATAAGCCGGTGTGGAGATACGCTGGTATCAATTTTAACGTACGATGTTATTGCCGGTGCCGAAAACCATTCGGCAGGTGCGGTTTCTATTTTAAAAAAAGGCAATTGGTGTATAGGTAATGCCTTTGTTGGGATGGGTAGATGGTCAGGCGCTTTTGTAATAAAGTAAGCGGCTATCTGCTTCCATTTTACAGAATCCATAAGCGCGCTATCCGGCAGATAATCCAGGTCGCTTCCTGGAGGCCTTAAACTGCCAGCCACAGCCGGAGATTGAATACCCAGGTATAAAGCCATTTCGGGTAGGACACCATTACGCCAAGTTTTTTTATCCAATAAGGATGGGTCAGGCAATTTATGGCATGATTGACAGTAATTTGCAGCCAATGCTTTTCCTTTCATCACGTCACTATCAGGAAATGTGTCTTGCGAAGTCGATACAGCGGTCGAATTACCAGTCTTGCTATTACATTGAATAAGTATTACAACCATAAAGGCAAGCAATGTAATAACGACTATTTTGTTGGACGACCGCATAAGTACCGATTCTTAAATTGATGATAAAGATATCTTATTACCCAATTACTCAATAAAGTTTTGCGCTAAGTTGTGTTAAATTTGTTGCACCGCCCCAGTGGAACCTAAATGTTATAAACAATATAATCCAATTTGTGGCAATATCATTAAGTACAATGACAATATTACATAGTTTCTAAACTGCCACTAACATTACATTTGTATTGACTTAATATAAACTGATAAGTTGCCTCTTACTATGAATCCATTAAAAAGAAATAATTTTCTTATTAAAGTCGTTTTAGTGTGCCTGCTGTTCCCGATGCAAACTTTGGTTGCGCAAAATACGCCTGTATCACAACAAACAAACAGGATATGGGATGATAAACCGGCCATCGTATGGATGAAAGAGGCATATCCCATAGGCAACGGCAGGATAGGAGGAATGGTATTTGGAGGGGTTGACCAGGAGCATATCCAATTTAATGATAATACTTTATGGACAGGCGACGAAAATAATCGCGGGGCTTACCAGGCCTTTGGCGATCTGTTTATTGATTTCGATAACAAAGGTCAGGATTTTACCAATTATAAAAGAGAGTTGGATATTAATAAGGCATTGCACCATGTTAGTTATACGCAAAACAATATCCAATACAATCGCGAGTATTTTTGCAGTTTTCCGGATAAGGTTATGCTATTGCGATTTACAGCGAATAAAAAAGGCGCTTACTCGGGTGTTTTAAGTTTAACAGATGCTCATGGTGCGCAGGTTACAGCAAATGGTACAACTATACAATTTGCAGGCAAGCTGCCCAATGGAATGACTTATCAGGCTACAGCTTTGGTTAAATTAGAGAATGGCTCAAATAGTGTAGAAGACGGCTCGAAACTAAAAATAAATAACGCCGATGCAATAACCATTTTACTTACAGCCGCCACCAACTTTAGCAACAAACGCGAACAAAACTGGAAGGGCGAAGAACCCGATATAAAGATCAAGCAGATATTAGCACAAACAGCAACAAAGCCGTATGTGGTGTTGCTTAATACCCACATTAACGACTATCAAAAATTGTTCAGCACCGTGTCATTGAGTTTAGCAGAAACAAGCGCGACTCAGCAGGCATTAACCACTAAACAGCGAATTATCAACTATAAAACCTTACCAGATCATGGGTTAGAGGCTTTGCAGTTTCAGTTCGGCAGATATTTGTTGATCAGTTCGTCAAGAAAAGGTGGACTGCCTGCAAATTTGCAGGGGTTATGGAATGAAAGCGTAAACCCGCCCTGGGGCAGTGATTATCACTCTAACATCAACATACAAATGAACTATTGGCTGGCCGAGCCAACTAATCTATCAGAGTGCGCTGTGCCGTACCTGGACTATATCAACAGTATAAGAGAAGTAGCCAAAATACATACCCGCAAAGAATACGGCAATGTACGCGGTTGGACAGTGAGAACCGAGAA
>DHIR01000130.1 GCA_002403905.1 Mucilaginibacter sp. UBA4741 | reverse complement strand
GGCTTTTTAATCGCACAACACGTAAACATTAATAAAAACGCGTCATTGCGAGGAGTGAAACGACGTGGCAATCTCTACACGACAGGCGGATAACCGATCGTGTAGAGATTGCCACGCTACGCTCGCAATGACGCGTTTTTTATTAATGCGCTTACTTTACCTTCAAAATATTGTTCTTTCTGTTCACATCCGGCAATGCGTTGTCAGGATCAATAGTAACTGATTCTGCCGGGCTGGTGGTTGATATGGTGAACGTTGTCGCCTTGTTTTGTAACCAGGTTTCAACCGGCAGATACATGCGTTCTTTACTACCATTTTTTAGTTTCACCTCAACTGTAAAAGGCATGGCCATTGGCTCTTTGTTGGCAACTGTAACCTGTACGCCGCCATCAACAGCTTTAGCGCTTATCAAAGCAAGGTCAAGGCTGTAATTATTATAGAACCAACCCTTCCAATACCATGAAAGGTCCTCGCCGGCACCATTCTCCATAGATCGGAAAAAGTCTTCGGGTTGCGGGTGTTTAAAGGCCCATTTGTGTATATAGTTTCTAAACGCATAATCAAACCTATCCTTGCCTAAGATCTGCTCACTCAAGAGTATCATACCAAAGGCTGGTTTAAAATAAGTTATAGGGTGACGATACTTTTCGGGTATGGCATCAGGCGCGGTCATGATGGTAGGCGCCTGCGGATCTACAATGGTTGCCACTATCTCATCAGCCGGATTGCCGCCACCCGGTGAATACTCACCATCGCGTTTTGGCGCATATTCGCCTTTGTTAAATGCGTCTGATGCATATACATCAATAAAGGTATTAAAGCCCTCGTCCATCCACGCGTAACGGCGCTCGTTGGAGCCTACTATCATCGGGAACCAGTTGTGGCCTATCTCATGGGCTGTTACCCAAAATAGCTCTTTGCCTTTATCGGTAATGCCATCAAACAAAATACCGGGATACTCCATGCCACCGGCTATGCCTGCTTCATTAACAGCACAAGGGTAAGGGTAAACAAACCATTTGGCCGAGAAATGCTCGATAGCGCCTTTTAAATATTCGGTTGATCTTCCCCAGGCATCATTGCCCGCGCTCTCAACCGGGTAAACAGACATCGACAGCGATTTTTTACCACCGGGCAGGTTTATCCTTGCCGCATCCCAAACAAAGGCCTTAGAAGCTCCAAACGCTACATCGCGCGTGTTAAACATTTTAAAATGCCAGGTCAGCGTGCCCTTATTAACAGGGCGTGATGATGCCTGCGTAACCTCTTCAGGTGTGCGGATCATGATGGTTTTGTCGCTATTATGGGCCTGGGTATAACGGCTTAGTTGTTTAGCGGTTAAAACCTCGGCAGGGTTAACTAACTCGCCCGATCCCGCAACGATCATATCAGATGGAACGGTTACGCTGTAATCAATATCGCCATACTCGCAATAGAACTCGCCGCTGCCCAAAAATGGCAGCGTGTCCCAGCCTTGCGAGTCATCATAAACACACATCCGCGGGAACCATTGGGCAATTTCATAGATCTTACCGTTTTTGGTATCGGTATAATCTGTACGTCCCCCAAAAGCGCCGGGGATAGCATAATGATACTTTATTAAAATATTGATCTTACCGCCATGCGCAGTTATGGCTCTTGGTAAACGGATCTGCATACGGGTATCTGTTACCACATAAGCAACTTTCTCGGTTTTGCCATTTTGCGAGATACTAACGGATTCAAGCTGATAACCTGTTGTATGCTGATCAGCCTTAGGCTGATTACCGGTTACAAAGTTTGACCGCGCATCCTTTTTATAGGTATTCTGATCCATCTGTAGCCATAGATATTGCAAAGCATCGGGGCTGTTGTTGGTATAGGTGATATTTTCATCGCCTGTTAAAGTTTTGGTTACGGTGTCTATGCTGGCTTTCAATACATAGTCGACCCGGTTTTGCCAATATTTAGGGCCCGGATCGCCGTTTACCGAATGAAACTCATTCCCTTTTTCTGTATGGAAGGCAGGTGAAAATAAATTAGCCGGAATATAATTAGAGCTTATGGTATCGTTAGCGGTATTGCGGGGTTTTCTTTGAGCCTGCGATGTAATAGTAAATAATAAGGCAATGCTAAGGATGGTAAATTTTAATTTCATGCGTATCAGTTAAGGATAGCAATATACAAAAACCAATGTAGAGACGCAATGCATTGCGTCTCTACGATGACATCATCATCTCTGCCAGCACACCTTCTTTTAAAGAATAGGTTGACATGCAAATATGATTGATACTCAACTTTTGAATAATAAACCGGGTAATTAAAGAAGCTACTACGATCATATCCAAACGTATCGGGATAATACCCTTCATGACTTTACGATCATTGTGCGATGAGTATATAAACTTATCTGTAACATTTATTAGTTCCTTTAAGTCAAAATCATAGTTTTTGATATTCAGATTAAATGAATTACTCTTATCTAATTCTATGACCTCTGCAAAAGTTTCAAAGGCCCCTGATGACCCGATCAGGGCATTGGCAGGGTACTTTGAAGCAACGGCTATTAAGCTGGTAAGGTGTTCTTCTAAATAAATATTAAGCGCATTGATTGACTCGACCGTAATAGGGTCTGTTTGATGGAATTTATCCATTAACCTTGCCGCGCCAATTTCAAAACTTTGTTTCCAAAGGATGGTATGTGCATTGCCTAAAATAAACTCGACGCTACCGCCGCCAATATCCATTATCAGCGAGGTTTGATTGCCCATCCCACCAGCTAATTTTACACCTTTGTAAATATATTCGGCTTCTTGCTCCCCATCTATTAGTTCAATGTTGATGTTTGTTTTTGCAGCTACTTCATCAATAAACTCTTGGCCATTTGCAGCATTACGTAAGGCCGAGGTAGCTATCGCCCGTACGTGTTCAACATCATGGCGTAAAATAGCATCCCGAAACTTTTGCATTGTATTAACTCCACGCTCGTAAGCCGCCGGTTGGATAATGCCTTTATTTATACCGCCCTCGCCCAGCTTAACCGAATCATGTTCATGGATGATCTCTTTATAATCAGACGCGGTACCCTCGGCAATTAATAAATGGAATGTATTGGTACCGAGGTCCATTACGGCTACGCGTTTAATCATGAGGCTAAAATAAGTAATCGCTTAAATTGTTTAGCATTAAGAAAATATTGTTCTAAAAATAATGAATAACAAATAGATGGCGTATGTTTATATTAATATTTCGCCTATGAAAATACTATCAATTTTATTATACACCATTCTTTGTTGTCCGATATGTGTTTTTGCACAAAAACATGCTAAACCTGTAAATATAATTTTTGACAGTGATATCGGTCCGGACTACGATGATGTAGGCGCCATAACCATTTTGCATGCACTGGCAGATAATGGCGAAGCCCGCATTTTAGCGACAATGGCCAGCAATAAATATGAGGGCATTGCAGCTGTGCTGAATGTATTTAATACTTATTTTAACAGGCCTGATATCCCCATAGGTGTACCTAACGGGAACGCGGTAAACATACGTGACGGCCAGCATTGGACCGATACAGTGCTTGCTAAATATCCCCATATAATAAAAACTAATGTCGATGCTGAAAATGCTATAACACTTTACCGAAAAATACTTGCTGTCCAGCCAGATTATAGCGTAACTATTGTTACAATTGGTTTTTTAACCAATATTTCAAATTTACTGAATACAACAGCTGATCAATATTCAACTCTTAACGGGAAACAACTTATCCAAAAAAAAGTAAAGTTATTGGTTAGTATGGCGGGCAAATTCCCAGAAGGTTATGAGTTTAATGTAGATAAGGATGTCGTGGCATCAAACAATGTATTTCAAAATATAGGTGTGCCGGTTATATTTAGCGGGTTTGAAATAGGCGAAAAAATAAAGACAGGCCTGCCATTGATAAATAATACAACCATAAAAAACAGCCCGGTAAAAGATGCTTTCAGGATTGCGATCTCAAAATCAGCAGGCGACGCACAAGGCCGAATGAGTTGGGATGAAACAGCAGTATTGGTTGCTATTAAAGGTTACTCGCCATATTATGATCTGCATAAAGGAAAAATAGGAGAAGTTACTACAAATGGAAAAAATACCTGGGATGATAACGGAACAGGTCAAGCTTACCTTGTGGAGGCAATAGATTATAAAAAAGTTCAGGATTTAATTAATGAATTGATTATGTATCAACCGGTTAAAAACAAAAAAAGCTCAAAACCATAACGATCCTGAGCTTTTAATTTTCTATTTAAGAACAAGTTAAAATGACTGGAATTTTAGTAAGTATTTTTATAACTTTAAAGAATGAACCTCAAGCTGGAAACAGAATTTAGCAAAGCAGATATATTACAAGAAGTTGATGCGCTTAAAAAGCAGATAGATGATATGCGTCCGTTGGCTCCTGATGTCGAGGGCCGAGTTATGCAAAAATTAAGGCTCGATTGGAATTATAACTCAAATGCTATTGAGGGGAATAAACTTAGCTACGGTGAAACTGCTGCATTTTTAAGTGAGGGTATTACCGCAAAGGGCAAACCTCTAAAAGACCATTTAGACATACGAGGACATAATGAAGCAATCAGCTTCTTATTAGATATTGTTAAGGATTCAAGACCTATATCAGAAGCTGACATTAGGACATTACACACAATGATCCTGGTTGAATCGTATGAGGTTAAGGCACAAACATCAGCCGGAGTACCAACAACTAAAAGAATAAGTTTAGGTGAATACAAAACTTCGCCCAACCATGTGAAGACATCAACCGGCGAGTTACACTATTATGCTACGCCTGAAGAAACTCCCGCAAAAATGCAGGAGTTGATGGAATGGCATAAAACCGTATCAAACAGCAAAGAAATTCATCCTGTTGTAATAGCTGCTTTGTTTCATCACAAGTTTGTAGAGATACACCCGTTTGATGACGGTAATGGCCGGTTATCAAGGATTTTGATGAATTTGATTTTAATGCAAAAGGGTTTTCCGCCAGTTGTTATAAGGATGGATGATAGGCAAAACTATTATGCCTTGTTAAGACAAGCTGATGTGGGAGAAAGTTGGCCTTTTGTAGAATATATCACTGAAAGCTTACAAAGGTCATTACAATTGTATTTGAAGGCTGCTAATGGAGGAGAGATTGATGAAGACGAAGATATTGATAAAGAAATCGCATTATTTAAAATGCAGGTTCAGGAGAACATATTATACAAAGAGAAAAGATCTTTTAAAAATATAAGTGATGTTATTGTGACGGTTATAGATCCTTTGGTCCAAGACTTACAAAAAAAGGCTGAAAAATTTGATGATTTATTTATTGAAAGTCAGTTGTCAATAAAATTGATTTATAAAGGTACTTTTCAGTCAGAGACCTTTTCGCGTTTTAATCAAAATATGTTAGGATTTATTTCAAGCAGGTTATCATCTTTTCAAAAAATTGAGATTTGGTTTTCTTACAAAAAGTTTAAAAGTATGAAAAATGTATTTGATGTAAAAGTCAAACAAACCATAGTTTTCAATTTATATCATTACGACATTTTAGATAATCAGAACATTTTAATCGAAGCAAAAAAATATAACGAGGTAATTTCCAGTGTGGAAAAAAGAATAATTACTAAGGCTTTAATTGACGATATTAAAGAACAGATAAGTACTAATTTAAAACAAAAAAGCTCAGGATCCTAAAATCCTGAGCCTTTTGCCTTTCGGCTATTATTCAAAATATTCCTTCATACGTTCAAAGAAACTTTTTTCGTTCTTGCCCGGATTGGGTTTAAAGTTTGGCGAGTTTTGTAGTTTTTCTAACAAAGCACGCTCTTCGTTACTCAACGCTTTTGGAGTCCAGATGTTGATGTGTATCAATTGGTCGCCTCTATGATAAGAGTTAACCTCTGGTACGCCTTTACCTTTTAAGCGCAGTATCTTACCACCTTGCGTTCCGGGATCTATTTTGATCTTGGCTTTACCGTCAATGGTTGGTACTTCAATACTGGTACCTAAAGCGGCATCAATAAAGGTGATATGTAAGTCATAAATAACATTATTACCATCGCGTTTTAAAGTTTCGTGAGGTATCTCTTCAATCAGGATAATCAGGTCGCCGGGTACACCACCACGCGGAGCCGCGTTACCTTTGCCACTCATGCTTAACTGCATACCCTCACTAACGCCGGCAGGTACATTTAAGCTAATGGTTTCTTCGCCGCGTACAACGCCATCGCCATGGCAAACAGTACATTTTGAAGTTATTACAGAACCTTCGCCATTACAGGTAGGGCAGGTGCTGGTTGTTTGCATTTGGCCCAGTATGGTGTTAGTTACACGCCTTACCGCACCCTGGCCACCGCAAGTTTTACAGGTTTGGAAAGAGGATTGATCCTTAGCGCCCGAACCATCGCAGGTTTTGCAAATTATTTGCTTGTTTACTTTTATTTTTTTTTCGGTGCCGTTGGCAATTTCTTCAAGTGTTAATCTTACTTTAATACGTAGATTACTACCGCGAGCCACCCTGCGGCCACCCTGGCTTTGCCTGCCACCACCGCCGCCAAAGAAACCGTCGAAACCACCACCACCGCCAAAAATATCGCCGAACTGGCTAAATATGTCTTCCATATTCATGCCCGCTCCGCCATATCCGGCACCACCGCCATTGGCAGATTGCGCGTTGGCGGCATGACCAAACTGGTTATAACGTTGGCGTTTTTCAGGGTTACTTAAAACTTCGTAGGCTTCGGCTGCTTCCTTAAATTTTTCCTCGGCTGCTTTATCACCTTCGTTTTTATCCGGGTGATATTTAATAGCCATTTTACGATAAGCTTTCTTTATCTCATCAGCCTCGGCACCTTTTGATACGCCTAGTACGTCGTAATAATCTCTTTTTGACATATTTCCTTATTTCGGATATCGAATGTTCGATTTCGGATTTATTTATTCATTTATATTTAATAGACGCCGGATATTCAATAAATCCGAAATTGAAAATCCGACATCCGATATTAACTTAGGCTCCTACAATTACTTTAGCGAAGCGAATAACTTTATCGTTAAGATAATAACCTTTTTCCATTTCGTCAATAACCTTACCTTTCAGGTCATCAGAAGGAGCAGGAATGTTGGTAATAGCTTCATGCAAATCGGCATCAAATGGCTGGCCAACAGATTCCATTGGTTGTAAACCTTTTTGAGTAAGTGTGTTTTTTAATTTATTCTGTATCAGTATAACACCTTCTCTAACAGGTGCAACATCAGTTGCATTTTCGGTAGCTTTTAAAGCGCGCTCAAAATCATCCAGTACAGGTAGCAGTGCGGTAATTAAATCTTTACCTTCCATTTTGTGGGCATCTTCGCGCTCTTTTATGGTGCGTCGTCTAAAATTATCAAACTCGGCATAAAGGCGTAAGTATTTATCATTAGCTAATGACAACTCTTCCTTTAAAAGATCTTCTGCAGATTTTTCAACAGGAGCATCGACTGTTGTAGTCTCTGCCGATTCATTGTCAATAGTATCATTTATGGCCTCGGTTGTTTCCGGGGCATCCGTTTTTTTTTTCTTCAACATATCGTTAAATTTCATAGCTAATAGTGCCAATCAAGTACCTTGCCATTAGTGTAAAACCGACAAGCTGACAGCGAATTTTATTTTTTAGGCAGGAATGACATAATAGAGTTGCAGTTGCACTGGCAGTTGGCAGTTTTTTTACTGCAACTGTTGCTAAAACCTGCAACTATATAATAGCGTCTTCCAAAACTTTGCCGTTCTCGCATTTTATAATGCGCGATGGGAAGGTGCGTATAATATGATAATCATGAGTAGCAATTACCACTGCAGTGCCCGATTGACTGATCTGTTTCAATAATAAAACAATCTCTTCTGATGTATCCGGGTCTAAGTTTCCGGTTGGCTCATCAGCCAAAATTATCTCAGGGTCGTTTAGTAATGCCCGTGCAATAACCACACGCTGCTGCTCGCCGCCTGATAGCTCGTGCGGCATCTTTTTTAATTTTGAGCGTAAACCTACTTTCTCCAACACATCAAGTGTGCGATTGGTGATCAGTTGGGGATCTGTCCAGCCGGTGGCACGCATTACAAATTGCAGGTTTTGCTCAACCGTACGGTCTGTTAATAATTGAAAATCCTGGAAAACTATACCCAACTTACGGCGCAGGTAGGGGATATCTTTATCTGTTATTTTATCCAGGTCGTACCCGCAAGCGTGGCCGGTACCTACTTTAACAGGCAAATCGCCATAAATTACTTTAAGCAGGCTGCTTTTACCTGATCCGGTTTGGCCTATCAGCCATACAAAATCACCTTTATCAATATGCAGGTTTACGTTTGATAATACCAGGTGCTTTTGTTGAAATACATCAACATTATTTAGCTTAATAATGGAGTTTCCTATCATTGTTTTATAATTCTAATTTTAAGATCTTCCCAAACGGAAGGTCTTTAATAACGCTCATTATATATTCGGTCTTGTCGGTAAGACCAACTTTATCTAATGATTTTTCGGGCCTGTCAACCCTAAAGTAAGCCAGCAGGGTAAATTGATCGTCCCTTAGCTGTACATAATCGGGTATTTTGGCAACGCCTTTAACTTTTATAATATACATGCTGGATCATGGCTTCTAGTTCATGGATCATTGCAGCAAATTGCTATGAACTATCATCCATGAACTATGAACTACCAAAGGTATAAAGATTTGCCAAGAAATCCATCGTATCAATACCATCTGCATAATCCCATAATTTGGGCTGCTGGCTTTGGCCAAAACCAACCACCTGGCTTTTTACATTTAATGGTGCCGAGCTTACTACGCATTGTATATTCTCTGCTTCGGCATTAATTAATTGCTCTACCGATTGCAAATCATCATAATAACTATAAAAAAGTACTGCCAGTGGCGATACAAATTTTTCATCTTCCCTCAATAATAAAAATCCATTATCCAAGTGTTTTTCACTGCCCACTAAATAAATGGACTTATTGTAACCGTAATTGTTATTGTATTTATTATGATGGATAATGGGCTGGTAAGGCTCAATAGCTTCAAAAAAAGTAGCGATGCGGTAATCCCTCGGGATCAATATTTTTGATACGTTACGACAGCCTAATCCATAATAATCAAAAATATCATGGCCCAGATTATATAGTTGTTCTTCTGTTTCGTTGCCGGTTATAACCGCTAAGCTATTACGATTTTTGCGGATGATGTTAGGCACCTTACCAAAGTAATACTCAAAATAGCGCGATGAATTATTACTGCCGGTTGCAATTACCGCGTCAAAATCTATTAATCGCTCAACAAAGCTGTATTGATTTTTAAACCTGCTATCAATAACAGACAACTTTTCTAAAACATGTTTAATTAACCTGGCATCCTGCACCGATGCTTTGATCAATGCGTGATTACCTGTTGCCAATACACATAACACATCATGAAAACCAACCAATGGGATATTGCCTGCTAATATTAAGCCGACCTTTTTTGGCGATGTGTTTTTATTTAAATCATATTGATTAAGCCAGATTGTTAAATCAGCCTCATTCAGCATTTTACCGATGGATTTTACAGCGTTTTCAACACTTTCGGGGGTAAACCAAGCGTTGTATATGTGTTCGTTGTTGATGAGTTCGATAAGTTCTGTATCGGGGTTAGAAAGTTGTTCCCCAAGGTTAGAAAATGAATTATTTAGTTCTTTTGTGGTAAATTTTGACATATATATGGTAAGTATTCAAACTCTGAAATTCTTTTTTTGTTATATTTGCACACTTTGTTAAGTGGACAAAGGTAATTGAGAATATAAGATTATTTTAGAAATATGGCGATTATAATCACCGATGAATGTATAAACTGCGGAGCTTGCGAACCTGAGTGCCCAAATAATGCTATTTATGATGCAGGTGCAGCATGGCGTTTTTCGGACGGAACGGGCTTAAAAGGTGTTATTGATTTTGGCGATGGTGTTACTTTAAATGCTGAAGAAACACAAGCAGCTTTATCAGACGATATATATTACATTGTGCCTGATAAGTGTACAGAGTGTGTTGGTTTTCATGACGAGCCTCAATGCGCGGCAGTTTGCCCGGTTGATTGCTGTGTGGATGATGAAAATGTACGCGAAACCCGCGAAGAGTTGTTAGCCAAGAAAGATTGGTTGCACATGAATGAATAATATTAACGATATTTAAATAATAATTAGGGAACACATAATATGTGTTCCCTTTTTTGTTAGTGAAACATTTAAAAAATAGTTAACGTACAAGCAGGCTGATATTTTAAAAATGGAATACGGAATTTGTAATTTAGCTGTAATACCTATGCGCGCCGAGCCAAATGAGCGCAGCGAACAAGTGTCGCAGATTTTATTTGGCGAAACCTTTGAAATTTTAAGCTGGAAAGAAGGCTGGGCAGAAATTAATACAGCTAATGACAACTATACAGGTTGGATCAGCCGTTTGCAATTTATTATGCTTGGGCATCTTAATTATCAGATGTTACAACAAACCCCGCCAAAGTTAACCTATAAAGCCATAACCCAGGCCTGGAAAATAAGAGATAACAGTGTGTTGTATTTACCTGCGGGTAGCTCACTTTCTTTCTTAAACGGCACCACCTGTTATATTGAAAAAGAGAAGTTTGAAATTATTGGACAAATAGGGCAAAACGAAAGTATAGACCTTGTTGCCAAATCATTTATAAATGCACCTTATTTATGGGGTGGGCGTACTCACTTTGGTATTGATTGCTCTGGTTTTACACAAGTAGTTTTTAAACTTAAAGGAGCGCAGCTAAAACGCGATGCAAGTTTGCAGGCCCAACAAGGTGCGTTGATAAATTCTTTGTCAGACGCGCTTATTGGTGATCTGGCTTTCTTTAAAAATGCTGATGGTAAAGTTACTCACGTTGGTATGTTGCTAAATCGCGAGCATATTATCCATGCATCGGGCAAAGTTAAGATAGATACTATTGATGAGAAAGGTATTTATTCGGAAGAATTACAACGTTATACGCATAATCTTCATAGCATAAAGAGAATATTCTAATCGAATTTTATATCCCACAAGATTATTTTCTTGTCATCTCCGGTAGATAATAATTGATCGCCATTCCAGACCAGTTTATTTACGGATAGGCGATGCGTATCATATCCCTTTTCGCGGCTAATGATTTTGTAAAGCTTAAAATCGTCTGCACCCCAAAGCTTAATGCTTTTATCCATACTGGCAGTAGCAAAATAAGGTTGGGTAGGGTGGAAGGCAATATGATTTACGGCGAACAAATGTGCTGGTATACTTTCTATTAACTCAAAGCTAATAGTGTTCCATACCCTTATCTGCGCATCGCGCGAGCCGGAAATCAGATAACTACCATCTGGCGAATATTGAAGAGAGAAAACCGCCATGGTATGGCCTTTTAATACATTTATTAAAGTGTAATCTTCCAAGTCATAAATCCTTATCTCATTATCGCGGCAGCCAAAAGCCACCTGTTTCTCATCCGGCGAGATGCTGATACAACGAACGGTATCAGATGAGACTTTTATGGAATGTATTAGTTGCTGGGTGTCTAAACTCCAGATAGAAACCGTGCCATCCTCGGAAGCTACTAACAGCTCTTTTTTGCTATTTATAGATTTAATATCAAATACGGGTTTACGGTGATGCCTTAAATCCGGCAATAACTGCTGTTTAATAAAATCAAATACCAACACCTCGCCGCTGCGTAAGCCGGTAAACATTAAAGCATAATCGTTAGGGCAATGTATAGCATAAACCGAAGCTGCAACCGGGAACATTACCTTGATGAACGAGTTTGTTTTTAAGGTCCACTCAACCACGCCTTTATCATTGCCGCCGGTAAATAATATACCCGGTTTTTGTGACAATGTTAACGCAAATATGGGATTACTGTGCCCGGTAAGCTCGGCGGTTTTTTGTACGGTGATCATTGGCGCAAATATAAAAGAAAAAGCCCTCCGGTGTAGCCGGAAGACTTTTCTATACTGATTGTTTAATGGCTAATTTATTGTTGAATTTTAACATGCTGGCCTAAGAAGCCGCCTTTGGCAACTCTCAAGCCACTGTCCAAATGAAAAACGTCTGATTTGGTAATTATACCACCATAAGCGTTTTTAAATTTGTAAGTATGTGCTATCTCGTATTGACCATAGTGAGGTTCCGGATATGATTGACCATCAATTACTTTAACAGTATCGTGTAACTTTAAAAGCTGACTAAAGTTTACGCTCTCATAACTTTCGGGGTCTTTCAAGCTGTCTTTTACGGCTTGTGTTACTAATTCATGTGCTTTTTCTACTTTTGGGTCAGAATGCGAACAACCAACTGCCAACAAGGCAATAATTGCAATAGGAAATAGGTATCTCATGTTTTATTTTTTGGTTAAGTTAAATTACGAAAAAAAATAAATGCTACAAGTTATTTATGTCTCTCTTCCAGATTTTTTGCAATTGTTTCCAAACTTAAACCTTTTTCACGTAGTAAAACTATGAGGTGGAAAACAAGATCAGATGCTTCATTTATAAGATCGGTTTCAGTTTCGGCTAAGGCGGCTATTACGGTTTCAACTCCTTCTTCGCCAACCTTTTGCGCTATTTTATTTAAACCTTTTTTACGCAGTTTGTTTACATATGATCCTTCCTGTGGATTTTCATAACGATCAGCAATAATCTGCTCTAACTCTAATATGAAGTTTTGGTTATAGTTGGTTTTAAAACAACTTCTGTCGCCTTTGTGGCATGTTGGGCCATCGGCTTTAACTTTTATCAGCAATGTATCGTTATCACAATCTAAATGAATGCTTTTAACATGCAGAAAGTTATTACTTGTTTCGCCTTTTGTCCATAAACGTTGTTTAGAGCGCGAAAAAAAAGTTACAATATTATCCCGCACCGTTTTATCGTATGCTTCCTGGTTCATGTAACCCAGCATCAGCACTTCAAGCGTTTGTTCGTCTTGTATCACAACCGGCACAAGTCCGTCTGTTTTGTTAAAGTCTATATTCATTTTATCTTATTTCAATATTCCTGCCTCTTAAAATATCTTTCAGGTCAGGTATTAATATTTCACCATAATGGAAAACAGATGCTGCCAAAGCAGCATCCACATTAGTTTGCTCAAATACATCAACAAAGTGCTGTACAGAACCCGCGCCACCCGATGCTATAACCGGGATATTTACGGCATCATTCACTTTTTTTAACAGCCCATTATCAAAACCGGCTTTTGTACCGTCATGATCCATAGAGGTTAATAATATCTCACCGGCACCACGGCTTTCAGCCTCTAAAATCCAGTCTAAAGTTTCTTTTTCTGTTGGGATACGGCCACCGTTTAAGTGTACAATGTTTTTGCCATTGTTTACCCGTGTATCAACAGCGATCACTACAAACTGCACCCCAAACGCTTTAGCTAACTCATCAATTAAAGCCGGGTTACGTACTGCTGCCGAATTGATGGATATTTTATCAGCCCCAGCATTTAACAGCGCGTCTGCATCAGCAATTTCATTAATACCACCGCCAATAGTAAACGGTATGTTAATTTGCCTTGCAACAGACTTGACCAGTTCCACCATAGTTTTACGGCGTTCGTGCGTTGCGGTTATATCCAAAAATACCAATTCATCCGCACCCTGGCGCGAGTAGTTCCAGGCCAGCTCAACCGGGTCGCCGGCATCGCGCAGGTCCACGAAGTTTACGCCTTTAACTGTGCGTCCGTCTTTAACGTCAAGGCAGGGGATGATTCTTTTTGCTAACCCCCCCCGCCCCCTGAAGGGGGAGCTAATATGCGTATTTATTAATTCCAATACTTTATCGAGGTTATTAAATACTTCGTCATTTGTAAATCTTATTACTTTTAATCCTTCTTTCTCAAGGAAGTTTTGTTTTTCTATATCGTTCTGAATAATTTCAGGGAGTTGATGGATACTTCCGTCAAGTTCTATTACTAATTTATGCTTATGACAATAAAAATCAGCAATGTAATTGCCTAACGGATGTTGTCTTCTGAATCTTGTATTCGTTTTGACATTCAAATAACTCCAAAGCATATTTTCAGCAGGGGTCATGTTATATCTTAACGATTTTGCATTTGCAAATATTTCCGGATTAGCGCCGAGAAATAATTTTTTCTTCATTGATGTGTAGTATGCAAATTAGCTCCCCCTTCAGGGGGCTGGGGGGTTATATAGACATCAAACTCTCCAAGTTCCAATTCTTTATTTCATCTATAGAAATATGGCCTTCATAAATTGCTTTACCAATCACTACTGATTCTACTTTATAGCTACTCAATTGTTCAATATCAGCCATAGAACTTACACCACCTGAAGCGATAAGTTTGATAAATGGCGAGTGGTCAAGCAGTTTTCCGTAAAGATCGACGCCTGCGCCGCCTAATTTACCGTCCTTACTAATATCGGTACATAAAAAACGGAAGAAGCCAAGTGATAAACATCTGTCAACATAATCCATTAGTTTAATAGGCGAGCTTTCCATCCAGCCTGAGTATTTTATTACTTCGTCCAATACATCAATGGCAACTACTACATTGTCCGAGCATTTATCACGGCCACAAATAGCTTTACTCAATTCATCCAAAAACATAGGATTGGTTAGAGCTTGTGTGCCAACAATAACACGATGTACACCGGCAGCCACTAATTCTTTAACCTTATCAATACTGCGTATGCCACCGCCATACTGCACCTGCATGTCGGTTTTTTTGATTACATCAAATAAATACTGCTGATTAGAAAAGTCATTTTTTGCACCATTAAGGTCTATAATATGAATTAAGTTAGTACCATTCGACTGATATTTCTCTATCATTTCCTCTAAAGTAACATCGTAACTGGTCACTTGCTCATAATCGCCTTCGCGTAAGCGGACAACCTTTTTATCTAAAATATCAATAGCAGGGATTATATACATGTCTTTATATTTTTGAGAAGTTTGTTAATAATGTTTCGCCATAAATGCCTGATTTTTCAGGATGGAACTGGACACCATAAAAGTTGTCCTGCCAAATTGATGCCGAAAATTTAATACTGTAATCTGTAGCAGCTAAAGTGTAAGCGTTGTCATACTCAATAAAGTATGAATGTACAAAGTAAAAATGTGAACCAGCAGGAATATCTTTAAAAAGTTGATTTTCCTTTTCAGAGTACACCCGGTTCCAACCTGTATGCGGTACTTTATGATCTGGACCGTTGGCAAACTTCAAAGTCTTTATAGGGAAGATATTTAGCAGGTTAGAATCACCCTCTTCGGAATAAGAGGTAAGCAATTGCATACCTACACATATACCTAAAGTTGGTTTTTTAAGCGCTTTTATAGCCGGAACTAAACCGGTATGTTCCAGCTTGTGCATTGCCGCGCCCGCATGGCCTACACCAGGTATAATATAATGGTCATACTGTGCTAAATCGGCTTCGGTATTAACCATGCCATAGGCTATCCCCAGTCGCTCTAAAGCTGCTGTAAGCGAGAATATATTGCCTGCACCGTATCTTATTATCCCTATCATCAGTTTGCAGTTGTTAGTTTGCAGTTAGCTGTGGCCAGGTTGCAAAAATCTGCAAAGTGCCCACTTATAACTGCAAACTACAGTAATCCTTTAGTTGATGGTAAAACCATATTGTTTACATCACGCTTTACCGCCATTTTTATTGCCTTGGCAAACACTTTAAATATGGCCTCAATTTTATGATGTTCATTTTGTCCCTCGGCCTTTATATTTAAGTTGCACTTTGCTGCATCGGTAAACGATTTAAAAAAGTGATAAAACATTTCGGTAGGTACATCGCCTACTTTTTCACGTTTAAAATCGGCATCCCAAACCAGCCAGGCTCGTCCACCAAAATCAATAGCCGCCTGTGCCAGGCAATCATCCATCGGCAGGCAAAAGCCGTAGCGTTCAATGCCTTTTTTGTTGCCTAAAGCTGCTGCAAAAACTTCGCCTAGAGCAATGCCGGTATCTTCAATGGTATGGTGCTCGTCAATATGTAAGTCGCCTTTGGCGGTTATTTCTAAGTCTATACTGCCGTGACGCGCGATCTGATCCAGCATGTGATCAAAAAAATGCAGCCCGGTTGATACTTTGGCTTCGCCGGTACCATCCAGATTTATTTTTACGTAGATGTCGGTTTCCTTGGTAGTGCGTTTGTTTTCAAAAACACGTTCGCCCAGTTTTAAAAACTCGTATATCTTTTTCCAGTCGGTGGTTTCTAAGGCTACGGTATCTTTCAGGTCGGCATTGTTTTGTGCTTCGTTGTCACCTAAATTAGATTGATTATTTAGCCAAATGGCCTTAGTACCTAAATTTTTGCCTAATAACACATCGTTACGGCGATCACCTATAGTAAATGAGTTTTTTAGATCGTATTTGGTAGTGTCAAAATATTGCGTTAATAACGCTGTACCCGGCTTGCGGGTAGGGGCATTATCTGCTGGCCACGTACGGTCAATATATATTGCCGAAAACTTTACACCTTCATTTCCGAACGTTTTTAAAATGAAGTTATGCACCGGCCAAAAAGTATCTTCGGGGTATGATGCCGTGCCCAAGCCATCCTGGTTGGTTATCATTACCAACTCATAATCAAGCTCAGTAGCAATTTTCGATAGGTATTCTATTGCGCTGGGATAAAACTCCAGTTTCTCAAACGAGTCTATCTGCTCATCAACCGGCTCCTTGATCATGGTGCCATCTCGGTCTACAAAAAGTAGTTTTTGGGGATTGCTCATTTGAATTTTTTTAAAGTATCGATCAATATTTCATTCTCGGCAGGTGTACCCACGGTTATGCGTAAACTACCCTCGCAAAGATCAATTTTTGAACGATCACGTACAATAATACCTTTTTGAACCAGGAAGTTATAAATTCCTTTCGGGTCGGTTGTTTTTACCAGGATAAAGTTAGCATCGCTTGGGTAAATATCCAGCACAAAATCAAGATCCTTTAACGCCAAAACCAGCTTGTCTCTTTGTACTAAAGTTTCTTTTATCCAGCCATTTACCTGCTCTACATTAGCCAATGCTTTTAAAGCTAATTGCTGCGATGATTCATTAATGTTATAAGGCGGTTTAACCTTGTTCATTACCTCGATAATTTCCTCACTTGCGAAAGCCATTCCTACACGTAAACCGGCTAATCCCCAGGCTTTTGAGAGGGTTTGCAATACTACAAGGTTTGAATATTCCGTCAATTCCTGTATGAAAGTTTTTTGCCTGCTGAAGTTGATATAAGCCTCGTCAATCACCACGATGCCGTCAAAATTATTTAGCAATGTTTCTATATCATCACGATTGATGGAGTTACCTGTAGGGTTATTCGGTGAGCAAATAAATATCAATTTTGTGTTTGAATCGATTGCCTCGGCAATGCCTTCTAAATTCAGTTGGAAATCTTCAGTAAGCGATACCTTTTTAGTTTGGATATCATTGATATTGGCCGACACCTCGTACATGCCATAAGTAGGTGGTACTAATATTACGTTGTCAACACCGGGGTTGCAAAAGCTTCTGAAAAGAATATCAATAGCCTCATCGCTGCCATTGCCTAAAAATATATTCCGTATGGGTACGCCTTTGATTTCGCTTAAACGCTTTTTTACATTGTATTGTAACGGATCTGGATAACGATTGTATTGATCCTCTAACGGCGAACCAAAAGCATTTTCATTCGCGTCCAAATATATACTGGCCTCTCCCTGAAACTCATCCCTTGCAGAAGAGTAGGGGGTTAGGTTCTTTATATTTTCTCTAAGTATGTTATTTATGTTAAACATGTTCTTTGACTAAGATTTTTAAGATTTTGACTAAGATTTTAGGATTAAAGAACAAAAATTTACAGGACGATTAAGATTAATCCTGCAATCCTTTTATCCTATAAATCTTAGTCAGCTTTCCATCCTCACACTCACCGCATTTTTATGTGCATGCAAGCCTTCTAACTCGGCCAGGATCTCTACTGATGGCCCTATGTTTTTGATACCTTCCGGCGTAATATGCTGAAAGGTTATTTTCTTTACAAATGAATCAACCGATACACCCGAATAAGCCCTGGAATAAGAACTTGTAGGTAGCGTATGGTTAGTTCCTGATGCATAATCGCCCACACTCTCGGGTGTTAAATTACCTAAGAACACCGAACCTGCATTGATGATTTTACCGGTGATCTGTTGCCAGTTTTCAGTAGCCAGTATCAAATGCTCAGGGGCATACTCATTACTGAACTGCATGGCTTCATCTAGTGTATTTGTTATTACGATGTAGGAGTTATCCAACGCTTGTTTAACAATTTCGGCACGGGGTAATACGGCGGTTTGTTTCTCAATTTCGGCTAAAGTTTCCTGGGCTATTTGTGCTGATGTGGTAACTAAAATTGATTGGCTATCAATACCATGCTCCGCTTGTGCTAACAGGTCGGCTGCAATAAACTCAGGTGTCGCGGTATCATCAGCAATTACCAAAACTTCTGACGGGCCCGCCGGCATATCAATAGCCGTAGTTGTGGTTGATTGGATGATGGTTTTAGCCTTAGTTACAAACTGGTTACCGGGGCCAAAGATCTTATCAACCTTAGTAATAGTTTCTGTACCGTAAGCCATTGCTGCTATGGCCTGCGAACCGCCTGCCATGTAGATCCTATCTATCCCCAACAACAAAGCAACATAAGCGATGAACGCATTTACTTTACCGTTTTTTTGCGGAGGAGAGCAAACCACAATTTCATGACAGCCTGCTATACGGGCAGGTATGCCCAACATTAAAAAAGTACTTGGCAAAACAGCAGTACCACCGGGGATATATAGGCCAACTTTTTCAATCGGCCTTAATTCGCGCCAGCAGGTTACGCCGGGCATGGTTTCAACCTTATCCTCGGTTTTTAACTGTGTTTGGTGAAACTTATAAATATTGTTGTAAGCGATATCTAAAGCTGCTTTTTGCTCAGGCGATACGGTTGAAGCGATCTCTTCCAGCTCCGCCTTATCCAAATACAATTTGCTTAGGGTAACCTTGTCAAACTTCTCGGCATAATCAAACAACGCACGATCGCCGTTTTGTTGTACGGTGGCCAAAACCTCCTCAACAATGGCGCGTATCTCGTTAGCCGGGTCAACATTACGTTGTACCAGTTTGGCGATATCGCTTTTATTTAAGTCTGAATAATTGAAAACTCTCATAGCTCCCTCTAAATCTCCCCCGGTAGGGGAGACTTTTTAATTTTTATTTGATTAAGCTCCTTTTAAAAGCCCTCCCTACCGGGGAGGGTTGGGTGGGGCTTATAGTATTATCTTCTCAATAGGCATTACTACAATGCCTTGTGCGCCGGCTTGTTTCAGCTGGCTTATGCGGTCCCAAAAATCGCGCTCGGGTATTACGGTGTGTACTGCAACCCAGCCTTCTTCGGCCAATGGCAATACCGATGGGCTTTTTACACCCGGTAATAACGCCAATACGTTTGGCAGGTTTTCTTTTAGCACGTTTAATACTACGTATTTGGTTTCCTTAGCACGTAGTACCGATTGTATGCGTTGCATCAACTCTTGTACCAAATCGTTGTTTTCGCTTCCTTTTGAGCCAATTAATATAGCTTCTGACGACATTACATCAGCAAAAGGTTTTAAGCCATTGCTTTTTAACGTTCCGCCGGTTGATACCAGATCGCAAATGGCATCGCTTAAACCTAAACCCGGAGAGATCTCTACCGAACCGGATATAGTACGAATATCAGCTTGTATATTTTGTTTTTTAAGGAACTTACCCAATATAACAGGGTAGGTGGTAGCTATTGATCTGCCGCCCAGGTCGCTTAAACTTTCAATATCACTATTATTAGTAATAGCAATTTTAAGCGAGCATTTTCCAAACCCAAGGGGTTGTAAATAACTTACAGAAACTTCGGTTTCTTCAATTACGTTTTCGCCAACTATGCCCAGATCAGCAATGCCGTCTTGAACGTATTCGGGGATATCGTCATCGCGCAGAAAAAGAATTTCGAGCGGGAAATTAGAAACAGGAGAGATAAGCGAGCTTTTGTAATTTTCGAAATTTAAGCCGCAATTTTTTAATAATTCAACGGATTTTTCGTTGAGCCGACCCGATTTTTGGATCGCTATTTTAAGTGTTTTCACTGAGTGTAATTAAGGTACTATTATAAAAAGTATAAACGGGGGTTGTTATTTCGCGTAGAAACATACATTAGCTAATCACCACATGGTGGTGATGGTTCAGATGCAGATGATGTAGTTTAAAACGTCCCATTTTTTATATAGTAAAACTATAGATAAGCGCTGCAAATATAGGCAGTTGTTTTTAAAAACAAAATAAATAGTAAAAAGGTAGACTATTTATTTACTTATTCTCACCCGTATATTCGTATATCGCCCCATCCTTTAAATCATAAAGCTCATTTAGTTTATGCACCTTTTTAATGTCGTTGATATTAATTAGTTCTGAATTATCAAGCGTTTTAAACCATATATAATAATAATGCTTTACCGCGAAAAACTTTTCTACATCCTTTTTAAAGTACCGGTGGGGTACGATCTTAGATGTCATACCGGTAAATAAATAAACCGCTTCATCGGCATCTGTATAAATAGGTACGCCTGGTTTAAAAATGCTTTTATGCGTTCGTAAAAATGCTACAAACGGCGATGTGTTCCAACTATCGTCAGAATATCCGGGTACGCCGTAGTCCATTTCATCATCATACCGTTGCAGGTCTACTTGTAAGGTAGCATAATCAAGAGCCAGCATCAGTATTATGGTAATGCCGGCTAACACGTATTTCGACTTGTTTTTTATCATCAACAGCACATCGGGTATCCAACTGGTGCAAGCTATTAATAATGGAATAAACATGGGCGATAACAATCGGCTATTGATCCGTTCGAATCGGGAGAAGGTAGCTAATAATATAATGAACAACCCATACACTACCGCGAATGCGATCACCACGTTCTCATAGCTGTTAATTCGGCCTTTTAAGGCTTTCCAGCCCAAAATGGCTATGAGTGAGAGCAAAATAATTGCGGCTACAGCCATTGCATATTTGTCGGCGCTTTCGCTAAAGCTGGCCCAATCGCAAAACACCGTGCCGGCATAATATAAATTTTTGCTGAATGGTGTTATAGATGGTAAGCGGGTACCAGTACTTAAACCGGTGTTGAAGCTATTAAGGATAAGATTACCAACCAGCAGCGAAACTGAACCGAAGCTTAATATTAGAATATGTATTATTTTTTTGCGGATAGTAAGGTGATCATCTAATAACATCAGTAACCCGGCTGTACCAATTAAAGTAATACCGGCATAGCGTGTAATGCAAGCTATAGCAGCTATTACTACCACAATTGCCAATGATAAATTAGAGTGCAGCCGCAGATAATGGTGATAAGCCATAATAAATAACATTACCTCGAGTATAAATAAGGTCTCTGACCATAAAAAGCTGTAGATCTCCAGCAGTGCAGGACTTAATATAATAGCGATGAAGATAAGCCATTTGTAAATTCTGGCGTGCGTAATAAACCGTTCCATCATCCAACCGGTAACAAATATTGCCGATGCAAACAGGCAAGAATTAATAACAGATCCGGCTGTAATTGGATCAACCCGTGTTATGAACTGTATGACCGCTAAAAAGAACGGGTAAAACACCGGGAAGAAAACCAGCGGTGTACCATTAAACGTCATCAGCGAAAAATGCGCCTGGATGTTAGTAGCCGTACTGGCATACATGATAGAATCCGGAGAGATACCAACACCACTATAACTGGTAAACATGTGGATAGCAAAAAAGCCAATAATGGTTGCTATTAATGTGTCAATATGTTTAAGGTAGCGTGATGCCTGCATAATTTTTTAAGCTATCAAATCCAACACCGTACTTATCGGTTGGTCACTATCAATTAATATGCCTTTTACACCTGCAGCGCTGCCTGCTTCCACATCGCGTTCCCTATCACCTATAAAATAGGATTTGGATGGGTCGAGGTTGTATTTCTCTATGCCTTGTATAAGTAATCCCGGTTTTGGTTTGCGACAATCGCAATCGCCGGTATAGTCGGGGTGGTGCGGGCAGTAAAAAAAGTCTGTAAGTTCAACACCGTGATCGTGGTAAGTGTCCTTTAGTTTTTTATGCATCTTGGCTAATTCTTCTTCGGTGTACCAGCCTTTGGCTAACCCGCCCTGGTTGGTAGCAACTAAAAGTAAGTAACCTTTATCTTGTAAAGTTTTTAAGGCATCAAAGTTATCAAGGATATGGAAATCTTCTACCCGGCGTACATAATCGCCCATTTCACGGTTCAACACACCATCGCGATCTAAAAAAACAGCTTTATTTTTTGCAGACATTAATTATAAAATTTCGGCTAAATTACTAAATCCATTTTTAATGTGTTTACTATGGCTGATTGCCAATCATAAACCCTAAAACATCTACAAGAAAAAATTAAATAAGGTAAAGTTTACCCAAAACCTAATTACATTTCGCTAATAAATTTTAAATAAAACGCAATTTTGTTTGCTAAATCAATAAATATGCGTATTGCGGTTGCATATAATGCAGATCATATTATTTATTATAATTTAATCCAAATTGCATAAATTTTATTAAACTCGAAATTAATATAGCTATTTTATGTAACTTTTTAATATAATTCCAAAAATTAATATTTATATCGCAAAAATGCTTTGATTTCTGTATTTTCGTGCTTACGAACACTTATAAACCCGTTTGTACAGTGATGGATCAGAACGACAGCATAGAACAGGGTCTTTACAGGCCAGAATTTGAACACGACTCTTGCGGAACAGGATTTATAACCAATATTAATGGTCATAAATCTAACCAGATAATTGATGACGCGCTTACCATGTTAGAGAATATGGAACACCGCGGAGCTTGCGGATGCGATCCCGACTCTGGTGATGGCGCGGGTATATTGATACAATTACCCCATGAATTTTTTATGGAAGAATGCTCTTACCTGGAGATCAGCCTGCCTGAACCGGGCGAGTATGGTGTAGGTATGATATTTTTCCCAAAAGATTCTCCGCTTAAAAAAGCCTGCCGCATGGTAATTGACAATGCTATCGAAAAATTAGGCTTGCATAAATTAGGCTATCGTAAATTAACCGTAAACTCATCAGTAATTGGCGAAACTGCCCGCAGTGCCGAGCCGGATATTGAGCAAGTGTTTATCTCAAGGCCGCACCATATTACTACAGATGAAGATTTTGAGCGTAAACTATATGTATTAAGAAGATATATTAATAAAACCGTTACCGAAACCATTCCGGGTGCAAGGGGCGATTTTTATTTCCCGTCTTTATCATGTCGTACCATTATTTACAAAGGGCAGTTAACCACTTATCAATTGCGCCAATATTATCCAGATCTAACCGATCCGCGTATGGCATCAGGTTTGGCGGTTATTCACTCTCGTTTCTCAACCAATACATTCCCGTCATGGAAACTGGCCCAGCCGTTCCGCATGATTGCGCATAATGGTGAGATCAATACTTTAACCGGTAACTTAAACTGGTTCTATTCGGGCTTAAAATCATACGCGTCATCTTATTTTACTAATGAGGAGATGGAAATGTTATTGCCGGTGGTTGATAATAACCAATCGGATTCTGCTTGCTTAGATAATATTATAGAGATACTACAACATACCGGCCGCTCATTACCACATGTAATGATGATGCTGATACCTGAAGCATGGGACGGCAACGAGCAAATGGATCCCATTAAAAAGGCGTTCTACGAGTTTCATGCTACATTAATGGAGCCATGGGACGGCCCGGCAGCTATTAGCTTTACCGATGGTAAACTGGTAGGAGCGGTGCTTGACCGTAACGGACTGCGCCCATTACGCTATACCATTACTAATGATGGTCGTGTTATTGCCGCGTCTGAAACTGGCGTACTAAAAATTGACGAAAAAACAGTTTTACGCAAAGGCCGTTTACAACCCGGTAAAATGTTTTTGATAGATACCGAGCAAGGTGTTATCATTACCGATGAAGAAATTAAACAACAAATTGCCTCGCGCCAGCCTTATGGCCGTTGGTTAGAGAATTATAAGATAAAACTTGAGGACCTGAGCGAGCCGCGTTTAGCTTTTGCTAACCTGAGTGCCGATTCTGTTTTCCGTTATCAACAGGTATTTGGCTATAGCCGCGAGGATATTGATACCATTATTAAGCCAATGGCACTTGATGGTAAAGAACCTATCGGCTCAATGGGTACTGATGTGCCTTTGGCTATTTTATCTGATAAACCACAGCATTTATCAAGTTACTTTAAACAGTTTTTTGCGCAGGTAACTAACCCGCCTATCGACCCGATACGTGAACGTTTGGTAATGAGCCTTGCCACCTTTATAGGTAACAACGGTAATTTACTGGACGAGGATAAAATGCATTGCCATTGCGTAACCCTTAAACACCCGATATTAAAAAACCACCAGTTAGAAAAACTGCGCAGTATTGATACCGGCATGTTCCATGCTAAAACGCTACAAACTTATTTTAATGCTGATGGCCTGCCGGGTTCATTACAAAAAGGTATTGAAAGGGTTTGCCGCTACGCGGAGGATGCAGTTGCCGATGGATTTGAAGTATTAATCCTATCAGATCGCGCGGTCGACTCTGAGCACGCGCCTATACCTTCTTTATTAGCGGTATCAGCCGTACATCACCATCTGATCAAAAAAGGATTACGTGGCGCGGTAGGTATCGTTGTTGAAACCGGTGACGTTTGGGAAGTACACCATTTTGCTTGCTTACTGGCATTTGGTGCAACTGCTATTAACCCGTATCTGGCACAAGCGACTATTGAGAACTTAAAAGAAAGTGGTGCTTTAGATACCAGCCTGGATGTTAAATACCTTTTAAAGAATTATGTAAAATCTATTAATGATGGCTTGATGAAGATATTCTCTAAAATGGGAATATCGACCCTGCAATCATACCATGGTTCACAGGTATTCGAGATATTAGGTTTAAATAAGGATGTAGTTAATAAATATTTCTGCGGTGCGGTTACACGTATCGGTGGTTTAGGGCTTGACGAAATTGCGCGTGAATCACTTTGTAAACACCGTATAGGCTTTGGGGCTAAAAACGAGAGCCGTTTATTGCCTGAAGGTGGTATTTATCAATGGAAACGCCGTGGTGAAGAGCATTTGTTTAACCCAACTACCGTTCACTTATTGCAACACGCTACCCGCAGCAACGATTATAACGTTTATAAAAACTACGCTAAGGCTATTAATGAGCAAAGCGAGAAACATTATACCATACGTGGCCTGCTTGATTTTGCTCATCACCGCGAAGCGATATCTATTGATGAGGTTGAACCGGCAGAAAATATTTTGAAACGTTTTGCTACGGGTGCCATGTCATTCGGCTCCATATCGCACGAGGCGCATAGCACCATGGCTATTGCCATGAACCGTATTGGCGGCAAAAGCAATACCGGCGAAGGCGGTGAGGACGAAATGCGTTATAAATTATTGCCTAACGGCGATTCAATGCGTTCGGCTATAAAACAAGTTGCATCGGGCAGGTTTGGGGTTACTTCAAACTATTTGACCAATGCTGACGAGTTACAAATAAAAATGGCGCAAGGTGCAAAACCGGGCGAAGGCGGACAGTTACCGGGCCACAAGGTTGACGACTGGATAGCAAAAACCCGTCACTCAACTCCGGGCGTTGGTTTAATATCGCCGCCACCGCACCATGATATTTATTCTATTGAGGATTTAGCTCAATTAATATTCGACCTTAAAAATGCTAACCGCGCCGCACGTATCAACGTTAAGCTGGTATCAAAAGCAGGTGTAGGTACTATTGCTGCAGGTGTTGCTAAAGCGCATGCTGATGTTATCCTGATAGCCGGATATGATGGTGGTACAGGCGCATCGCCAATAAGCTCTGTAAAACATGCGGGTTTACCTTGGGAACTTGGTTTAGCCGAAGCACACCAAACCCTGGTACGTAACAAACTGCGCAGCCGTGTGGTATTGCAAACAGATGGCCAGTTAAAAACAGGTCGCGATTTAGCTATTGCAGCGTTAATGGGTGCAGAGGAGTGGGGTGTTGCAACTGCGGCATTAGTTGCCGGCGGCTGTATCATGATGCGTAAGTGTCACCTAAATACCTGCCCGGTTGGTGTTGCTACACAAGATCCTGAATTAAGAAAACTATTCTCGGGCAAGCCGGAGCACGTTGTAAACTTATTCAAGTTTATGACCGAGGAGTTGCGCGAGATTATGGCCGAACTAGGTTTCCGTACCATTAACGAAATGGTTGGCCGCGTTCAGTTCCTGAAAGTTAAAGATGGTATTAAAAATTGGAAAGCTAAGAAAGTTGATCTTTCAAGCATATTGCACCCGGTAAATAATCCAAAAGATGTTACGCTTTATAACAGCGAATCGCAAGATCATGGCATGGCCGAGATCATCGACTGGAAATTATGGGAAGATGCAAAACCTGCATTGGCCGATAAAACACCGGTATTTGGTACCTATGATGTAAAGAATACAGACCGTACAATAGGTGCTTTGTTATCAAACGAAATATCAAAAATATATGGCTCTGCCGGATTACCTGATAATACTATCAACTATAAATTCAAAGGCTCTGCCGGACAAAGTTTCGGCGCTTTTGCAACTAAGGGTGTATCTTTTGAGTTAGAAGGTGAGGCTAATGATTATGTAGGTAAAGGTTTATCGGGCGCGCAACTGGCGGTTTATTCATCGCCTGATGCAACTTATTCGGCCCAGGATAATATCATCATCGGTAACGTTGCCTTATATGGCGCTACAGCCGGCGAGGCGTTTATTGGCGGTATGGCAGGCGAACGTTTTGCCGTACGTAACTCGGGCGCTACAACAGTTGTTGAAGGTATTGGCGACCACGGTTGCGAGTACATGACCGGTGGTTATGCTTTAATATTAGGTAAAACAGGCCGCAACTTTGCAGCAGGTATGAGTGGTGGTATTGCATGGGTTTATAATCCTGACAATAGCTTTGCTGAAAACTGTAACACGGAAATGGTTGATCTGGATCCGTTATCTGTTAAAGATGAAGAGCAGATCTTAACCTTGCTGCGTAAACATGTAAGCCTGACCGGCAGCAAGCTGGCCCAAAGCATTATCAAGAACTGGAATAAGGCTTCTACAGATTTTGTAAAGGTTTATCCTAAAGAGTACAAAAAAGTAATTGAGAGATTAGAATATCAAACTATCAGCAAATAATTTAGATGGGAAAAATAACAGGATTTCAGGAATATGACAGGAAGATGCCTGATAAATTGTCGCCTGCCGAACGTGTAAAAAACTATAACGAATTTGAAAGTTTATATTCAGACGAGGAGTTAAACAAGCAATCTGCACGTTGTATGGATTGTGGTATACCTTTTTGCCATTCGGGTTGCCCGCTGGGTAATATCATCCCTGAATTTAATGACGCGGTATATCACCAGAAATGGGAAGAAGCTTACCAGATCTTAGCATCAACCAATAATTTCCCTGAGTTTACGGGCCGCATTTGCCCGGCTCCTTGCGAGTCTGCCTGCGTATTGGGTATCCACCGCCCGCCGGTAGCCATCGAAGAGATTGAAAAACATATTATTGAAATAGCTTACCAGAAAAACCTGGTTAAACCTGTTGCCCCGTTAGCTAAAACCGGTAAAAAAATTGCTGTTGTTGGTTCTGGTCCTGCTGGATTAGCTGCCGCCGCGCAATTAAGCAAAGCCGGCCACGAAGTTACTTTATATGAGCGCGATGATAAAATTGGCGGCTTATTACGCTACGGTATCCCCGATTTCAAAATGGAAAAATGGATCATTGACCGCCGTATGGAAGTGATGGAGAAAGACGGTGTTATATTTAAAACCAATACCGAAATAGGTAAAGATATTGCTGCTGATGAACTGGTGCGTACTAATGACGCGGTAGTTTTAACCGGTGGATCTACCATTCCACGCGATCTGCCTATCCCGGGCCGTGAGCTAAAAGGTGTCCATTTTGCGATGGACTTTTTGAAGCAACAAAACAAACGTGTAGGTAACTCTAAATTTACAGACGAAGATATTTTAGCAACAGGTAAAGATGTAGTAGTAATTGGTGGTGGCGATACCGGCTCTGACTGCGTAGGTACATCAAACCGCCAGGGTGCAAGCTCTATTAAACAGTTTGAGGTGATGTTTCAACCACCAGAGAAACGTACAGCGCACATGCCATGGCCAACTTATCCAATGGTGCTAAAGATCACCAGCTCGCACGAGGAAGGTGTTGACCGCTATTGGGGTGTGAATACCAAAGAATTTTTAGGCGATGCCGATGGTAACTTACGTGCCTTACGCGTAACCGATGTTAGCTGGGAAGTTGACGTTATGGGCCGCCCGATGAAGTTTAACGAAGTGGAAAGCTCTGAGCGTGAAATAGCTTGTCAACGTGTATTCCTGGCAATGGGATTTTTAAACCCTCAATATGTGGGTATGCTGAAAAGCCTGGGTGTTGAACTGGATGCACGTAAAAACGTAAATGCTAAAGAAGGTGTTTACCGTACCAACGTAAGCAAAGTATTTGCAGCCGGCGATATGCGCCGCGGACAATCATTGGTTGTTTGGGCAATATCAGAGGGCCGCGAATGCGCCCGCAAGGTTGATGAGTTTTTAATGGGCCACTCTGTACTAGAGAGCAAGGATTCTGTTAACCAGTTCGACCAGGTATTTGATTCGTAAATCAGCCCCACCCAACCCTCCCCGGTAGGTAGGGCTTTAATAAACCGTTTAAAAGTCTCCCCTACCGGGGGAGATTTAGAGGGGGCTTATTTCTCCGATGGATTCTTCTTCCTCGCGTTCAATTTTTCAACCATCTTCACCAATCGCTCACTACGGGTTTTTTCCTGCTTGGCGGTTAATATCCACAGTACATATTCTTTTTTATTGGTGTAGGATAGACTTTGGTAGAAGTCCATTACTGCGGTTTCTTTTTCAAGCATGTCGGCAATTTCGGGCGGGAGTTTTATTTGTTTGTTGTCGACATCGATATACTCGCCAAACTCGTTATTGCGGATATTGTCATTACGTCCCGCAGACATTTTGACTTCAACTTCTGCCCTGAAACGTAGGCTGGTCCAAATATCATTTATAGCTGTGGATGCTACCGGTTTTAAGCCATAGGGCTTGGTTACGTCCCAACCGCTCATCATTTCAAGATCGGTGTTTATGCCTTTATTTTTCTTCGGATAGATCACCCAAAATACGGCATCGGGCTTTAATACAGGTATTACCAATTTTAAGGTCAACGTTAGTTCTGCCGTATCTTTTACAAATATTTGGGCACCGTCAAAGCTGCCTTCGGCTTTAAATACAATTTCAACGTCATCGGGCAGGGGTTCAAGCGTAGCCAGGTAATTATCAGGCACGTTAAAAATTAACCAGCGCTTGCCGGGTTTCATCTGTAGTTTTTTAGCTAATGGACTCATATGCATTTGCTAAGATTTACGAAGTTTTTAAAACTTCGTAAATCTGTTTGGTTAACTAATAGCCAATTTAGCAAAGAAATCCCACAAAACAATTCCTGCCGATACTACGATATTAAAAGAATGCTTAGTGCCAAACTGCGGTATTTCGATACAGGTATCAATGATTTGCATTACCTCATCGCTAACGCCATTTACCTCGTTGCCGAATATCAAGGCATATTTGGCGTTTTTATCAGGCGTAAATTCATTGAGCATGATGCTATTCTCGGCTTGTTCAATAGCAATGATCTGGTAACCCTCTGCACGTAGTTGGGTAACTGCTTCTACAGCATCGGCATGATAGGTCCAATTAACAGATTGTGTTGCACCTAAAGCCGTTTTCTCTATTTCGCGGTGAGGAGGTTGGGCGGTAATACCGCATAAACAGATCTGATCTACAGCAAATCCATCAGATGTGCGGAAGATAGAGCCAATATTATGCATACTACGCACACTATCCAATACTACGGCTACAGACAATTTATCCTGGGCCTTAAACTCGGATACAGAAGCGCGGTTAAGTTCGTCTAATTTTAATTTACGCAAGGTTGGTGATTGTTAATTAAAGATTAGTTTTTGCGTTAGTTAAACTTGCGAAGTTTTAAAACTTCGTAAGTTTTGTATTTATGCTTCGCTGGTTACTAACAGGCTACCAACACCATTACCAATTAATGATTGATATACGGATGGTGCGTAGCCAATTTTGTCAGTATAGTAGTCCGCCAGCTCTTTGCTAAAATCATCAAATTGATATTCTTTAACCAAGGCTATGGCACAGCCGCCAAATCCTGCACCTGTCATGCGTGCCCCGGCTACGTGTGGGTTGGTTTTGGCATATTCTACTACAGCGTCCAGCTCTTTTCCGCTAACCTCGTACAGGTCACGTAATGAGTCGTGCGAGGCATACATCAGTTTGCCAAATTCGGCAAGGTTGTTTGCGGCAAGCGCATCGGCAGCTAATTTAACACGGTCGTTTTCTTCAACAACATGTTGCGCGCGCTTGCGTACTACCTCATCAATAATTAAATTTTTATGCTGATTAAAAGTAGCAGTGTCAATATCACATAAATAATGAATGTTTAATTCCTTATTAAGTGCTTTTAAAGCAGTCTGGCATTCTTCAACCCGTTCGTTGTATTTTGATTCAACCAACTTGCGCGATTTATTGGTGTTGATAATTGCCAGTACATAGTTACCCAAATTGCTGGGTACAATATCATATTTCAGGGTATCGCAGTTTAGTACAATAGCTTTATCCTTTTCGCCAAAGGCTACGGCAAACTGATCCATGATACCACAGTTCATGCCGATGAAATTATTCTCAACCGATTTTGCAATTTTTACCAAGTCCAGCTTACTATATCCTGCATTAAAAAGATCATTCAACGCATACGCCATTACCACCTCAATTGAAGCAGATGATGATAAACCTGCACCGATAGGGATATCTCCAAAAAACAGCATATCTAAACCTGTTATTTTATGGCCGTCTTTGGCAAAATGATCTATCACACCCAGCGGGAAATTAAACCAGCCATCGCCATTTTTTGTATAGCTGTCTTGTATTGCAATCTCCGGGTTCTCATCAAAATTTAAACTTCTGAAACGAAAAACATTGTCCTGGTTAGGGTTTATTAGTAAGTACGTGCCAAATGTAATTGCGCAAGGCATAACCAGGCCACCGTTATAGTCAATATGTTCACCGATAAGATTTACTCTTCCCGGCGAAAAGTAAGCGTGTTGGGCTTCTTTATGGTATATTTCATTAAATTTTTGTGGCAGACCGTGTTTCATTTTTAAGCTATATTATTGGTTTGGCAAATATTGTAAATATTACCCTATTAGTTTTAATATTGGCGGTAAAAATTGATAAATAATTAAACAGATTATAAAGCCACTTGTTCCCCTTATATTAGTATCGACTTAAAAAATGAATATCATAAATCAATACTTAATTACCGCATACGATCATACCGATGAAGGTGCGTTTGACAGAAGGATGGGCGTGAGGCCGCACCATTTAGACGGCGTTAAAGAACTTAAAGCCAAAGGTAACTATGTTTTGGGTGGCGCCATGCTTAACGAAGAAGGCAAAATGATAGGCTCGACCATGATCCTTCAATTTGAGAACGAAGAAGAACTGGAGGCCTGGAAGCAAGGCGAACCTTACATTACGCAGAAAATTTGGGAATCGGTTAATATAAAACCTTTTCAGGTTGCCAATGTGTAAATAAATATTCTTTATTTTTTGGCGACAGCACCCGTTGAAAGGTTAATAGAATAACTATTGCTGCCTAATGTTAATATAGCCTCGTTAAAACCTGCAAAAGTTAAAGTACCGTCAAACAAAAATGCGCCTTTAGGCGAGTTGCCGGTAATGGTAGCTGTAGCTGTTCCGCCGGTAATTATAGCCGGCATTGTAACCGTAGCTTTTGATATTACAACATTTTTAACAGTTATATCAATAGCAATAGTACCTGCCCGGGTGGTGTCAGATTTTAACTTGTAAGACCCCATACTTTTAAATTGCCCGTTTATAACGTAAACAGCCGAAGTAGGCGTTAAACCTGCAATAGTTGAATTAGCACTGCCACTTTGTTTTGCTGATAACCTGGGACTGTTATAATTACCATTAAAAGTTAAATTACTGGTTACATTATCCGGCAGTTTATTGGTATTACAATTAAGCTTGCTGGTTATTATATGTTTAAAATAATAAGAAATCGCTTCGCCGGGTAAACTTTGGTGAGTGAGGGAGTCAATATGAGTTACGCCACAACCTTTGGCGGTAGTATATATTGTTTGTGAGGTGATGGTAGCATCATTTGATAGACTAACAAAGCCGTTTGATCCCGATGCCAACGAGCCGGCTATCATTATAGCCGATTCATCACTTGTAATTGCCGAGAGTTGTGTTGGATCTCCGAGTTTTTTACAAGCTGTAATACCTAAAAGAACAACAGGAATTATGAATAGAAGGGGATTTTTCATAAAATCTTGTACTGTAATGTTTTAATCTTTAGTTTGTTAAAATTAAAAATGTTTTATTGCATTTGCAAGTGCAGCGGGAAATATTTTCTACTTGAACTTGAAATTAAATTCTTAGCCGTAGACCTCAATTAATAATATTTATATTTGGTTTTACCAAATATAAAAAAGGATACAGTGTTACCGCATCCTTGTAAATAATTAATAAACCTAAAACGGCTATGCCGGCGAAATACTATCTAAGATTTTTATATCATCGTCAGTTAAGTTCAGCTCGGTAGTTTTCATGTTTTCCTCCAAATGTTCTACACTAGATGTACCGGGTATCAACAATATATTATCCGCGTGATTTAACAGCCAGCTTAAAGCTACCTGGTGCACGGTTGCGCTATGCTTATCAGCAATTGTTTTAAGCTTGTCTTGGGCAACTACATTACCCGCATTAAGTGGGAACCAGGGGATAAAAGCAATATCCTGCTCTTTGCAATAGTTTAATACAGCCTCCCATTTACGATTGTCGACACTGTACATATTTTGTACAGACACTACTTTAAAATACTGTTCGGCATCTTTAATGTCATCAACGCTAACTTCTGATAGGCCAATATGTTTAACCTTCCCGTTTTGCTGCGCCTGTTGTAAAAATTCAAATGTTAACTCTGCCGGTACATGCGGGTCAATGCGGTGCAGTTGGTATAAGTCTATTTGCTCAAGTTTAAGGCGTTTTAAGCTCCCATTTAATGCTTCTTTTAAATTATCGGGATGTGCATTTATGGGCCATTGATCCGGGCCTGTCCGGGTTAATCCTCCTTTGGTAGCAATAAGCAGTCCGTCCGTATATGGGTATAGCGCCTCCGCTATTAATTCTTCAGATATATAAGGCCCGTAACTATCGGCTGTATCAATAAAGTTTACTCCAAGCTCGACAGCACGTTTTAATACTCGGATTGATTCGTCTTTATCTTTAGGGGGTCCCCAAATACCTTTGCCTGTAATACGCATGGCGCCATAACCCAATCGGTTAACCGTTATATCGCCATCTATGTTAAATGTTTTGTTATACATATCAATTAAATTAGCCATAATATTGTTGTTTATTGTTTAGGTAAATAAACAATGAATTTATACAGATTGTTCTTTATAAAATATATTACACGAGGTGCTTAAAAAACAAAGAGCTGGCCTATTAGCCAACTCGCTGTTTTTTTTAATATGATTAACATTTGGCGTTACCGTACAGTATATTTATAAACGGTGCGCCCGATATTGCCTTCACTGTCTATACCTTCAATAATAGCACGGTAGGTGCCGGTACCATCGGCATTAAAAAAGTCAAATGTGGCGGTGCCATTTTTATCGGTTACTACTTTGGGGTTCCAATAAATAGTTGTTCTTAAATCGCCCCCAAATGCACCTGTTTTGGTAGCATCATATTTAGGCGAATAAAAAGCCCTGGCCATATAATAGCCTTTAGGGTTAAAGTTTACGGCGCTAAATTGTGGTGTTAGTAGTTGTTTAAGCAATTCTTTATCTAACGGTTTTCTTTCGACTTTTTTGCTGCTTATAACAATAACGCCATTTGTATTATCCATTCTGTTCAACCCGCTTAATCCATCGCTGGCGAATATCTCTACCTGATCTACGGAAGCAGGATCTACGCTTGTAAGCCTTCCAAAATCAACAACCGCGCCATCAAGGTATATGGCCGCTTCAATTCTTTTACCGGCATTGTAATCGCGGCTTAGGTATAATTTATCTTCATAATAAGTTACGCCCGGTAATGTGTTTTTTATACAATCATAAAGCGTTGGGCAACCTGTGAGACGACTTCCATCCACAACATGGTCTGGTACATTGCCTAAGCCAACTAAAAAAGGATAATCTTTATGACTTGCTACTTTAACAGCCACGCGCTCTTTTATCACAACCTCTTTAATTATGTGCGAGTTTAACGACTGCTTTTTATCATTCTGTAAATAAGCGTTTAAAGTGGTATCAATATTAAGTAACTCATCGGGCGCATTAATATTAGGTGTTGGTGGTTGTGGCGTGGTGTTGTTAACCATTATCATCATGTTATTGCCATTGTAATTGCCTTTGGCATTAACAACACCCTTTACAGAATCAGGAAAAAACAACTTTGAAATTTTAAACTCGCCTTCCCTGTTTGTATTTACAGTTGCAGATACCCGCATGTTTTTGATATAGAAATTAACAATGCCATTGGGTACAGGCATGCCCATTCCTGTTCTTAATGACCCAGAAATGGTAATGCCGTCCTCCGCGTCAAACTTTAGTTGCGGTTGTTTACCTGCTAAAACATCTTTATAAATAATGCGCCTATAGCCTTGCGTAAGCATTAAAACGTCAAGGTCGGCAGCTGTTTTATCATTGATGTTATTGAAATAATAATTGGGCTTTTCTATATAGCCTTTCAGTTCAGAGGTTAGTAACAGGTTAGTTAAAATGGTGGTCTCTGCATTTTCATTAAAAGGTACTTTGGTACCATCTATCACTGTAACTGATAAATTAGCCAATGCGGGCTTATTGTCAGCAGTTTTTGCTGTAACATTAAAGGCCACCTGATCCCTGGCTGTGTAGGTGGTTTTTGGGGTGCTTAAACCTATTTTTAGCTGATCATTACGTTGTACGAAACAAATACGCTGGGCCAACGCCTCGCCATTTTCGGCAAATATTGTGAATTGTACAATGCCTGAAGGAAACTTTGATTTTGGTATAGTTACAGTATGAATTTTAGCTGTTAACAGTGTTTGGCCGGCATAACAAACAACCTGTCCCGATTGCCCCATAATCGCAATCATTTTGTTTCTGTTTGTCGCAAAAAAAGCATCGCTTGCAGAAAATGTAATAGCTATTTTCTCTGCATCTGTATTATTTACAGCCAGGGTAATACCATTATCTTTAGCAGTAGGCAGATCATAGCTGCTTTGTGAGCCGTCAGGGAAGGTTAAATTGGCTTTATAAGTTTTACCTGCCGCAGGGGTTAGTTCAAATACACCCATGCCTAAGTGTTGTGCGGTAATAGTAGCTACTACAGCGCCACTATTATCAACTACAGTGCCTTTTGCATCTGCTCCCAAACCATCGGGTTTTATGGCCTTAAATGCCACTTTAGATTTTATGCCGTTTAATAATTCGCCACCTTCCGGAAAGAATTGAACATCAGGCGGGGCCACAGCATTTTTTAAAGTAAATGAATTTGTAATAGTGTTGTTATTAATATCAATACCTGCAACTAGTGTAGCGGTAGTTAGCGCAGCTGTTTTATTGGTGGCAAAACTAATATTTATATTTCCTTTAGCATCTGTAATGCCTTTGCCTTTACCCAAGGTTTCGTCATCAGTGTTTTGTACTTTCCAATTCACTTTTCTGCCTGCGTAATCGCGGTTGTCTGCTGTGTAATAATGTATAATCTGTCCTACTTTAGCTATATTATTTTTTAGTTGACTTGATATCGTAATGCTGTTAAATACGTTTTTATCTACTATGGTACCAATGGGTATTGTTTTATTAAAGTAGTAGGCGGCATCAAAATTACGCATCCAATTAGTGTATGCTTTTATATGATAATTGCCTTCGGCATAGTTTTCTTTAAGCAGCTTAATATCACCATATGCCATACCATCGGTAACCGGTAGTTTTAATCTTTGCACTGTCGAGTCTTTACTGGTTAATACGTCTACATAAACAACTTTACTTACAGTTGATGGCAGATGCTTGTTTTTAGTCATATCATCATTAACCGTAACATCGGTTGTTAAATATGCTTTAAACCAAATGGTATCGCCAACGGCATAATAAGGTTTATCAAAATGCAGGTAAACTTTTTCAAACGGGTATTCACTATTATACTTTATAGCTTTGGTAACAATAGTTTTTACACTTACAGTGTCGGTTTGCGCAAATGCAGACAAGCATACCAGGGATAATAATAATAGTATAGGCGTAAATTTTCTTAAATTCATTTAGTATGGCTCAAGGCAGTTAAAAAGATGGTTAAATATATCTATTTATGCAATAGTATAGCTAAGCATATTACACTTTAACATTTTTTTACATTTTGTAGTATAATGCAGTAAAATTAAACACCAACAAAGGCTTATAATTGCCGTTGCTTACTTAAAAATAAATTTTAATATGGGTATTGAAATAGAAAGAAAGTTTTTGGTTGATCATAAACAGTGGGAGCAATTAGCTAAACCCGCGGGTATTAAAATGCAGCAAGGCTATATTGTTGATGAGATAGACAGGACGGTAAGACTGCGTATAACCAATGAGCAAGCGTACCTTACTTTTAAAAGCGGTACAACAGGTATAAGCCGTAATGAGTACGAGTACGAAATACCCGTTAATGAAGCGACCGAGTTATTTGAACAATTTGTTAAAACCTTCTTAGAGAAGACCAGATACTGTATAGATTATAAAGATAAGTTATGGGAAGTAGACGTATTTGAAGGAGATAATGAAGGTCTTATAATTGCAGAGATTGAACTGGATAGCGAAGATGAACAATTTGAACTACCACCCTGGGTAAGCCAGGAAGTAAGCGGGGAGGGACGATATTTTAATTCCAGCTTATCGATGCATCCGTTTAAAACATGGTAAAAATAAATAAGGCAGGCTTTTATGAAAAACCTGCCTTATTGTTATGCCGGTGTTACCCGATAATAGTTACTTACCAGCCACTGCCTTTTTTAGCAGCTCCACTAGCGATATGACCTTCAGCCGTAGCTTTGCTCATAATTGCAGCCATTTTATTGCCTGCACTGTCTTTACCTGTAGCAATGTATCTACCTGATTTTACATCAATAGTAGGATCTAGCATAGGTACGTTTTTGGTTTTCGTTTTCACTGAATAAGCTGTGATGCCTGATGTTGCCATAAATAAGTTTTTAATTGTTTAAAATTTAACCTTGTTAGGTGTGAATTGTTTACACAAACATAGTTTACTTTTGTTAAGTAGTATATAAATGTGGATTTTTTTTATCCCGAAAAATGTGGATAAATGGCCCTTTTTAAGCTGTTTTGTTGATTTGTGGAAAACTTTATTGTTTTTACCAGCACTTGTATAGTTTTTTGAACACCTTAAATGTGCCTCAACAACAAATATTAAAAGCAAATAATATTTATCTTAGTAAAGAAAATACTTACTGCTATAATGAAAAAAAGAGATTCGAGCATTCTATACCTGCTGTTGGGCCTGTATGCATTAATGATAAATTGGTATTATAACCACTCTATAATAATGCTTATACTATGTTATATATTTTGGCCGATATACCTGATTTTCGAATTATTGACCGGCGGCCTATCGCACGGTATGTGGAAGCATATCCCGATGTCTTATTTTAATTAATTGGGATTACACCGATTGAGGTTTGATTCCATTGGTGCTGGTTGTAATCAATGAATGATCCATAAGTGATAAATTAAGTTTCTTTATCAAATATAATCATTCAACAAATTATATTATTTGTATTTGCACAGATATGAACTTTGACCTGC